>NZ_JBGTFY010000188.1:0-91259 GCF_041747015.1 Nostoc sp. | reverse complement strand
CTCATGTTTGAGTTGTTGCGCTAGTTCTAAGCCTTTTTGAAAAGCTGTTAGTGCTTGAGGAAAATCTTTGCGTTCTAGATACAATTGCCCAATTTGGTCGTAAGCTTGCATCGTTCCGTAAAAATTGACGGCTTGTGCCTGTATCTCTACGAGAATTTGGCTAGCCTGCAAAGCCTCGTCTATTTGTCCTTGAGAACGGTACAGTGTAATTAATTTCTGCAAAGCTTCACCAGCACGAACATACTGCTGCAATTGCCAAGCAGTGGTATAAGCTTCTTGATAATTTTTAAAAGCTTCTAGCAGTAAATTAGGATTTTTCCTGGCTAGAGATTCGTAATTTGAGGCGATCGCTAGCTTTAATTCTGGTATTTCGGTAAGATTATTTTCATTGGTGTAAATTTCTGCTAGTTTGTTAAGTATATTTAATGACATCTGCGGTTGTTGTGTCTGCTCGTAAATTTCAGCCAGCCGTTGCAGATATGTTATCTCGTTTAGGCGTTCGCCAAGGGATGTAGCTAAACTTAACAATTCCTCGTAGATTGGCGCAGCTTTGGGATAATCAAACCAACTTAAATGCAGTTCTCCAATTATATTCAGGGTTTCGACTATTGCTGTTGGATTTTTTTGCTGTCGCACTGCTAGCAAAACTGGGTCGTAAGCTTCTAAAGCTAGTTTAGGCGATCGCACATTTTGGTAAGCTTGACCTAGCGATCGCCATAGTTCTAAATCAACAGCTTTCTGAGATTGTGCTTGCTTTTGAATTGTCTGCAATCGCTGCGTAATATATTGTACTTCTGGGCTGTCGTTTTGCTTCCAGGCGATCGCACCAACTCGTGATAATGCTTGCACCTCTGCTAATGAACCTAAAAAGCGCCGCAAGCGCAGTTCTCGGTTCCAAATTTCAAAGGCCGTCACCTGATCACCTGCTTGTAGTTTCATTGCAGCTTCTTGGTTCAACGCATCCAGAGATGGTTCTAACTTTTGCTGTTCTTCACGAGTTAACGGCTGTTTATCCTTAGGCAAACGTGGTAGCAGTGGGTCGGGTGTAGTAATTTCTAGGGGACTAGGAGGAAATTTATCCAGTGGTTTGGGCTTTTTGCTTTGTGCTAGCGTCAAGGAACTACTAAAAAAGATAGCGGCAGTAACAATCACAATTAAGCGTCTTAGCATGGGTACTTTGCCTTGAGTTAAGTTGCATGAACAATAGATAATTGGTAACACCCATCTACACCCCAATCATAAACAGAATAATTTCTACTTAAGTCCATAGCAATCACAATTAGATAAATTGTATAATTCATCTTGATTAATGGAGGAAAAGTGAGATGAGCGAGCGCATATTTGGGCGTAAGAAATCATCTGCATCAAATTTTACGAATCCGTCGCTTGTTTCACCAACAACTCCGACATTGGCGAACCCAACACGCGGCTTTGATTTACAAACAAATACCGCCTCACTCCAAAGGGTAGCTGAGGTATCACCTAACCTTCAAAAGGCGCAGTCTGCTGATCAGCGATTATTAAAACCAGAAGCCATCAAAGAAAAGCCCCTGAGTCACGACATTAGTCGGATATCGCTGCGTTCTCCCCAGGCAAAACTCACAGTTGGAGAACCAAAAGACCAGTACGAGCAGGAAGCGGATCGGGTAGCCAATCAACTCATGTCAATGCCTGATACTGCTGTGCAACAAAAGCCGCAGATTGGCACTCACCCCACTTCACTCCACCAAAAACGCCTAATTCAACGATTTGGCTCAGAAGAACATAAGTCACTAGGCGATCGCGGTTCTGGTGGGCAAACCTATGACTTTCAGGGAGGGGAAGTCACCGCCGGAGATGGAAGCTTTCACCCACCTCTACAAATTCCCTTTCGCCTCACTCATGGCGATATCACCATGTTGAGCGGCGACTATTTTGATCCTCGTGATACTCGCGTCAATCAGCAAGGTGTTGAAGAACCTGTTTCTGACTCACTATTTCGTTTAGCGGCAACTCCATCGCCTCAGCCCGGTCAAACTCCGGGTACACAAGATGAAATCATCTACGCCATCAAAACGATCAATCCCCAAGATCCGAGATTTGCTCAAATTTGTACACCTGAACAGCCGGAGGGGGGAATTTGGTCACAACTTGAATTTTCTGAGGCTGTGAGCAAAGCCGTTGATGACCGTTATCTACAGTTAGCGGCGAACAATAGCGAACATTTTGCTGCCCCTCATGGCACCGCAGGCCCAGGCGGAGGAAATAGATCGTCTGCGGGGGGTTCCTATCGAGCTTTACATGAAGACGCAATTTTACGGGGATTTTTTGCAGGGCAATCTGGGCAAAACATCGGTGAAGGAATGGCGCGTGAAGCAGCTGCTCATCACTTTTTAACAGATCACTTTGCAGCCGGACATTTACGCACACCGAGGTCTGATATTCGGGACTATTGGCGGCAGAAATATCCCTTATTCTTTGGCAACATGAAGCGGAAGATTGCCCTTGATGTGGCGCGTTACATCAATGATAATACTACAAATGACGCTACAATTTTGGGAACTGTTTCAGGGATTTACGACACGATCATTGCCCAAGTACAGGAAAAAACTGCCAGTATGCCAGAATTGGGGTTTGATGATCTGGTTGCCTTAGTTGCCCATGATTTTGATAATGAACAGGGATTGTGGGTTGTGAATGACTTGGGCGATCGCTGGAAAACCTTCGGTGATGGTAACCTGAACAAGGATGATCCGAATAATCAAACAGCTAAAATGGCAGAATTGGCAGTCCAGCTTGGCTGTAAAGATATCGACAATGCCCACGCTTTAGGAACTGGCAATCCAGGCCCCTACTCATCAGAGTGGATTCTCAATTCCGTGAAAGGACAAGCTGCCAGTCCTGCCGCTCCTAGTGTTCAGTATGCGCCTGAACAAGTTCTGCCACGTCTCGATCCCGATGCCAATAACGGAACTCAGAACTGGCAAGCAGATTCTCTAGATGCACTGTGGACTGTAAAAATTCGCTCAGAACTGGCTCAAACCTATGGACAAGCCATTACAGCTAGTGTTCAATCAGGCGAAATCAAGACTAAGTTAGATGGGATGGCTGCTAAGTTCCCAGAAAATGAAGAGGTCTGGAAAGACACGGTGGGAGGCTGGCAAGTCTACCTGGGAACGGTTCATCCCAGAGCCGCGTTTATTGATGGATTCCTTAATCCACTCGTGGGTAATCCCCTAATCGGATTGCGGAGCATTATTGATTTTAATCCCTCTGAAGGGCAAGCATTTTTTAATGAAGATGATGCTGTGATGGAAGAGAGTACCGATGATCTGCCTCATCTGACCCTCAATCAACGCGCTGATCGCGTGCGCGCATTAATTGGAGGTTCGACTGGAGAAGATGAAGGAGAACGGGTAATTGAAATCTTCCGCACGGCCTCTGGGGGCGATCGCACCCAACTTTATCGCCTTGTAGAAGGTCATGCTTGGACAGGAGATTGGATTGAAGGAGTCTTTACAACCGATGATGATATCGTTGATGCATTGTATCGTGGTCAGTTAAATCGCTTACGAGACATGATCAACGGACGTAATTGATCCTTTGAGACGCGGATTCTGGCTTCCTGAGAAGATGAGTATCCCAACTTTCCGAAACCATCCCCCAGGTTTAGGCGAGATAATTTACACTTAAGTCGATAGCAATGCCTGCGGCGATAAACTACGCAACTAGACAAAACAGTGTTTCGACTTAAGTATGAATAATCAAGCAATGCTTAAGTGGCATAATATATTTAATTACCTACTGTTGACTTTTGAAACTAGCCATGAAAGAAAGGCTACAAATCCACAAAAAAGCCGATTCATCAGAGCCAAGTCAGGTGCGATGTCTACGACGGGCAACGCCTACGCACCTATTAACTGGTAACACTCAACTTGGCTCTAACAAGCCTATAGTACAGGCGAAAGTAGAGAATCAGAAATTTCAAAAATATCATTTTGAGG
This sequence comes from Nostoc sp., assembly GCF_041747015.1. Taxonomy (GTDB): domain Bacteria; phylum Cyanobacteriota; class Cyanobacteriia; order Cyanobacteriales; family Nostocaceae; genus Nostoc. Next base: position 87,276 of record NZ_JBGTFY010000188.1, on the reverse strand, counting down.
CAACGAAACTCCAAATACAAGCCAAGCACGGCACTATCACACCACAGGGAGAGGAGCGACTCACGGTATTACAGGCAAAGATAAATGAGTCGTTGCAGCAAGGAAAGGAACACTCATCCCAGTTTGGTCATAACCTGAGCAAAATGGCGATAAAACGTGCTGATAGTGTGTCACTGGCATCAATGCAACCACTAATACAGCCACAACTCACTATTGGTCAACCAGGAGATAAATATGAGCAAGAGGCGGATAGGGTAGCTGCTTCTGTAGTAAATCAAATGAATCCACCGACTTTGCAAAATCAAGATGCACAGCAGTCAAAGCTATCAGCTAAGACTGAAAAAATATTAGCAGTAGACAACTCAGCCAATAGAAAACAAAAATTTTTACAAGAATACTCACTAGCGAAAACATTAGTAAATGGAATAGAAGAAACATTACCAGAAGATAAAATCCTGGAACAACTTTTCAAAAACTTTGAGAATATCCAATTTAAATACACAATGGTGAGCAAGAGTCATGAAACTCTTTTAAAAGGCTCTCCTGAAGGAGACTGCCAAACATTAGCACGCGCCTTTAAAAAAGTAGCAGAAGAATATTTTGGCATCAAAAAAATAACCATTGAAAGTCTTCTTAAACCTTTTATAAGTGAAGGTGGGAAAACCCCATATCGAGGACAAGACCCTAATTGTGATGACGGTAAGCGGTGGTTCTTCCAAAACCATTACTGGGCTGTCTGGAATGGAAAAGTTTACGATGTTTTATTCCTCAGCCAGAAGCGAATCGAACCAGATAAGGCAAAACAGGTGCAACCACTTACATCAATGTTGATGCCTGAGCAAGAGTACTATGAAACAGAAAAAGGAAAAATTGTCTATCCAATTGTCAATAAGTACTCTACTGTAGAAATTAATATATTTGAGAAGTTGAAAAACTTTGTTAATAATCTTGGTAGGTTTTTCTCCAATAATATGAGTGCAGTAATAAATAAAATTCGGTCTTTGTTTGCCCAAAGCGGAAACAACGCCAGTGATTTTGATTCTCTAATGAGAGAACTGGAACAGGACAAAACTAGTACTGTGATCTCAAGCAAGTAAAGTCAATTATTTTAAGACCTTGATGGTATCGTTAATTTAGTGCGATCGCTATCTTGTTCTGGTTTCAGAAACAATGGTAGGAGATAAGTATGTCGGCACGATAAAACACACTTATGTTTAGTTTTGTAAAAACTTTACGATAACTGATTTATAAGCTGTCCGCTGATTTTACATTTTGTCACATAGGTTTATTTTTTAACGCCGACTTACTTAATACAGAATCAAGATATCCACAATCAATCCTCCAGTGCCCCCATGACTACCATTAAGGAACAACTCCTTGCTGCAATCAAAACCGCTCCAGAATCGATTCTAGAGCAAACCCTCGACTATCTCGAATACCTCAAAATCAGAAAAAATGGCTTTGGTATTAAACCAGGAGATGTCCCTATCCAAGATAGAGAAGCAATGTTGCACGGCTCCAAAGCTAAAGATTTGCTGAAATTTGCTAGCAACTGGCAAGGCGATGACTTTGAAAAATGTCTCCAGTTTGTTTACGACACGCTTTCCCATCCTGAATTCTGATGTATCTGCTCAATACTAATCACTGTAAGTCGGATCATCTTCAGTAATGGTTTTCACCACTGTCCTGAATTATCCTCTTGTTGCAAACCTATCAACTGTCGGCGCTTCCAAGCAAAGTGAAGAATATTAATTCCTAATTCCTGAGCTGTACGAATAGTCAATCGGGGTAAATTCAAATCTCTATCCAGTCCCCAAGCAGTTGCTAAATCACCAATCGCTAAAATAACTCCTCCACCGATTGATAATTTAATTTGCTGTTGATTAACCATTGGCAAGGCAGCAAATAAAAAAGGTTTTGTCCTTAAAGGATGACTCCGTTGCAATTCTTCTAAAGGTCTTAAAGGACTTTCTAACTGTTGTGCCAATGCTTGAGTACTTTCAATTAGAAGATTAGCATTTGTTGGTGCATCAACTAGAAGCACACCACCTAAATTTAAGTAATTTTTTAGAGATTCAAATTCGAGACTATTTAAAGATATGGCTTGTCCACCTGTCAGATAAAGTATGTCATAGTCTTGAATATTTTCCCCTAAAGAAACCTGGCCTGGTTCATCAGCCCCTCGCAAACTGGGATATAGGGGTTCTACTGCTTGTAACAAATACGAAAGGCTGAAAAAATTACGCGCACATTCAGGATCATTATGATTTGCCTGTGCCATAGTCACAAGTGCTTGGGGACGCATTTGTGCCTGACGACGATAACGCAAATCAACATTATTATATCCAGGAAAGAAAGCATCCGCAGGTTGGGTAATTTCTGGATGTCCTGGTTGTAGGAGTATCCGGCATATTTCTATTTCTGAACTGATTGGTGTAGAGTTTCTTTGGTCAATTCGATAAGTTTCTTGAACAACATCTTTTTGCTGTCCGCGCCGCAATTCATCAGGGTCTACATAGCTAACTACTAAGTAGATCATCAGCGGTTCAGAACTCGCTACATCTATATCAATGGGAAAGTCATAAGAGGTCGGTACAATAATTAGATTACCTGCTAAATCAATTGCAATACCAGGTTGAATTTGCACCCAACGTCCATCTCGATATCTAGCTTCTACTTGGCTTGGGGCAGTAATATCTCGAATCCCTAAACCGCAGACAATTCCTGGTTGATTTAAACTTTGATATTGGGCATTTTGCCGATTACGGTGGTAATCATGGGCTGTGCGCCAGCGTTCAGCATTGATTAGTAACCCGTCTGCGGCTTGCAAGCGTTCAAAGGATTTAATTGGTGGGGGTGGGAAAGGATGGGACATAGTAATTTAAAATTCAAAGGAAGATCTGAAAGATTTTCACGCAGAGGCGCGGAGGCGCAGAGAGAATATTGAGATTTTTTTTACTAAGCTTTTGGAATACTTCGTATTGAAATTTAGCAATGTTAAAATTGTTAATTAGAAGGATTTTCGATAGATAATTCATAGGTACAAAAAGCTGGTTTTTCTTGTTCTATGATTTTTTGGATAAGTTGTTCGTTGATGATGCCACTAGAAATGTTGGAACGCAAACGCACTATAAAATGATATGCTTGTCCACCTGCTAAAACTGCATTTCCTAGTTGTGCATCTCCGATAATGAAACTTGGGCCAAAAGGTTCTGTGATACTAATATGTTTATCAGCTTCATTAGTTAAATGTTCGTCTAGCGGTAAACCAGTATAAAGATGTAAATAGAGACGCAATCCTTTACGAGTTCCCCGCCAGCGATAAAGTTCTACGGCACGGCGAATTAAACGCCGCTGTTGTTGGAGATCCCAAATTGAGTCTACTTGCCAAGCAACCCAATGAGCCATAAAGGGTAGTAGTGCTTGCGGTGATGTCAAGGGATCTAGGTTTGCCCACATGACGTTGTAACTATCAACTATTGGTTGAAAAGCTTGCTCAAATATCTTGATGAAGCGACCAATAAAGTCCACTTCCCGATACAAAATTGGCAAGAATTCCATGTAGGCAGTGTAGGGACGGATGTATAAATCGAAATACTCGCTTCTCTCGATTTGTTCGTTGTCTGTGCCTGGGTCTATGTGTAGAGTGATTAGGCTGCGAAAATTGAGCGTTAGTTTGTCTTTTTTTCCAGAGGAAATCGCTTCTTGATCCTCAAAAAATGTGTCGGGAATTAAGAAGTAGAGGACAGCATCCATTTGTCCACGAGGCGGTATCTCGCTGCCTTCTGTGCCAATCTGACACCACTGGGACGGGAAGTTTCCTTCAATGCTTAAGCTCACCCGCAAAGGACGCTGTTCTAAGTTTTGCACTTGCACTATCATCTCGCTTGGATGCCCAGGATGCAAGAGTAAACTACGTCCAGCAATATCCATGTTTTCCGCATTTGCAAATGCTAAACCTGCTACAGGTAAAGCTTCGGGGATTTGCATTGGCGTTAATTGAATGCGTACAGCCGGACTAGAGCGACTTTGAACCATGATTAGTCTACCAATTTTGGATTATAAAGTTTTTTCTCACGCAGAGGCGCAGAGGCACAGAGAGGATAAGGAGTTTTTTTCCATAAATTTCAGACAATACGAGTTACGAATTACGAATTATTTGGATGTCGTGATTTGAACGTAGATTTGTATCAGCCCAAGAACATATTAAACCTTCTGATCCTGGGTCAATTAATTGTTCTGGGGATGGTTGTCGTCGCCAATTTTCTCCTTGCTTACGGATGGGAAATAGTAGGACGGGGCCTAAATGACGCACGCCTGGGGTTTGTTGCAGTAAGGCGACAATATCTGATGTATAAACTGGTCGCCCAAATGGCCAACCTTTGCCGTCGATTCCTCCTGTTAAGGGATTTAAATATTTATAGAGCGATCGCCTTAAATTGCGCTGAATTTCTTCTCTGGCAAAAGGGTTGTTGTATGCTGGCTCTAAAGCAACTTCTGTCTGTACAGAAACACCTACATAATTCGGTTCTTCTAATTCTATTTGTACCCCTAATAAGCGTCTTTCATCTAAGTAACTCAAAATTTGCTCTTGGAGGGCATTACTAAGGGCAAATTCTTCTGGTGTCATCCCTTCGCCTTGCGCGATCGCATCTGTGTTAGCAAATGGAACTATCAGTAAACTAACTATACCAGCTTGTGTACGAGAATTTGCTGGCAAACACCGGACGCGAGCGATCGCACCAGCACCCGCCTGTTGAGCTAAAACTTCAAAATCTTCGGCAGTGACGGCGCGATCGCGTGTACGGAGGATGCGGGGAGCCTTCATCACAGCTTGCTCTAGTGATTCAGCATCCGCACCATTGATTGCTGATACACGATTGATCACACTAGCAATATATGGATATGCAGACTTCAAAAACTGGATTGCCCCAGTTTGAACATTGCCTTCTCTACCGCCACCTGTGCGATAAGTAACCATTTTAATTTCTGAGCCACGGGGAGGAATTGCGCCGTATTGGTGTTCAGATTGGTTATTTTCCATAACTTGTACAGATGTGTCATCTAGCGATGGTTGCTGAATTCGGGTTCGCACCTGTGTTTGCTGTTTAAGTTGACTAGGTTCACGAATCAACGGGCCAAATTGGATTGTACCAGTGATCGAATCGAGGGTGTAATGAAAGTGATGCGATGCAGAATCAGCAAAATCTCTCACCTCAGTCCACTTTTGAGGCAAACCACCAGAGGGAGTAACTAAAATATACTCATTTTCTCGGCGTTCTAAAATTGGTGCTGTTTGTAACTGGAAATTCTGACCGGGTGTACCATCACTAATTCCCAAGCGCTCATCTTGAATCAGCGTACTGTGACTAGCCCTAACAGTACCGCCAATTGACCGCGCTGTTAAACCAATAATTCGTGGGGGACGATTGTAACCAGATTCATTGGCTTCTGTGGAAACAAAGCTACAACGTAACCAGCGACCTCGGTAAGAAGTAAAATTAGCCACCGGCCAAACTTGCGGTAAATGTAAACGGACCTCTGCACCTTGAGACGGGTTTCCACCCTGTTGAGCAATTTCGTAAAAACTGAACCCGCGAGTTTTATCGTCTGACTCTTGCAATAAAACCGATTGCCAATTTTCCCCATCCCAAGCTTCCCATTTCCGGGGGGGTTGATTGGGGTTAATCCCCGCAGGAGTAGCCGCAGCTCCCTGGAAAATAATTTCTAAAACATTAGCATCTAAAGGATCATCAGAAGCGATCGCTAAATAAAAGCAATTACCAGGCTGGGGTTCTTCTTCAAATACCGCTTGTTCGTTACCTGTCCAGTAACCGTTAGATTGACGAGTCCACGAAGCTGTGACTCTTTCGCGCAGAGATTGGGGAATATCTTCGGTAGTTTGGGCAGTTAAGAAGTGCTGTATGCGCGGGTTGCCGATAATTAGCGGAGAATCTGTACTAAAGGTAATAGCTTCTGTAGTTTCAGTGCGGATAGTTGAGGCTTCTAATCCGGCTGGAATCGTGTAGGCTTCAGGTAGTGCAGCGCTTAAATAAAAAGTTAATTCCGTCCGGGCTGGGGCGGGAGGCTGGAGACGAATACCTAGTAATTCTAGGAAAGCTACATAATTTTTGCGAGGTACTTGGTTAAATCTGAGCAACATCTGGTCAGTTAACCAAGCGAATAACTCAATTAGCGTAATTCCTGGGTCGCTAAGGTTGTGGTCTGTCCATTCTGGACAGTAGCGAGGAATACGCATAATACATTCTTCCACCAAATCATCGAAGGCGCGATCGTCTAAATTGGAAGAAGGTAATTTCGGTAAAAAGTCAAAGTTCACGATTCCCCCTCAGCCGAAACCAAATAATAAGGATAAACAAAACTATAAATATCGTGACTATCTTTAAGTCGATAATTGATGATAATGTCTACTCTGCCACGCACAGGGTCAGGATCGGTGATAATTTCATCGATAGTAATGCGTGGTTCCCAAACCTCTAAAGCTTCCAAAACATAAATACGGATTCGCAGTAGGGTATCGCTATTCAAAGGTGCAAACGCCAGTTCCGACAAGCGCGAACCAAAGGTAGGTCGATAAACCCGCTCACCTACTCCCGTGCGGAGGATAATCCAAATAGATTCTTTAACTTTTTGATCTTCATGGCTAAGTTGTATTCCACCTTGCACACTTAAATGCAGTGGATAAGCCCAACCTCTTCCCAAATAGGCTCGTTCACGACCATAAACCATATCTGGCACTTAGAAAGCTGTTACATGGATATCTTTAAAGATATCGGCACAGAAGCTTTAAGCCTATTCGCCAAAGGTCGAGGTTGCGCTCGTGCTTAATTATTGCCCGCTACGAAAATAAAAATAAAAAATAAATAAAATAGGACTTACGCATTGAATAGCTTTTAGCAAATCGTTACTTTGTATCTTTGAAGATAAGAGTGATACAGCGCTTCCGGCTATTATGGAATATAGTTTTTCTCCTTGCCCCTCTCCTAGCATACCTTTCAGCTTTGAGGATGTACCCCATAGCTGCCGGAAGTGCTGTAAATCATTGAGATGCACTACAGTTAATTTCTAGTCTTGAGTACAAGAAGCCCTACTTGAACTCTAACTAAAACCTATAGGAAGAATATATTATTAAAAAAGTAATCCCAACCAAGATAAACAAGATTAAAGTAGCAATTAGACCACGACGGAGAGAGATAGCATTAAGAAGTACTAATAGCCATATCAAAGCAATCTCAACTGCACCAGCAATGGGTAGAACAATGTTAATATTTTCCATTCTTCTACCCAAAAAAGAAAGCCAACCAAGCCAAGGCCCTAACCATGCCTGGATAACCTCTATTTCTAGCAAAAAAATTTGTAACCCTACTATTGCTATCAGTAATTTAATGATCACCTTAAATAATTGACTTATCACCTTAAATAATTGACTTATCATTTTTCTGCTCTAGAGGGTGATTGGGGGGTCTTACTGGATCTATTTTGGGTCATGCCGCTACTGTACCCAGGGCGAACGCATATAATTCCTGAAAAATCTTTCTGTATAAGGCTCTTAACGAAAAAATAGGCTAAATAATCAAACGCTCAAATCCTTGCCAACAGTAGCACTAATATTGCTACCAGACTACTTGCTCTGAGAATATTTCGCCTCTACGCTTTTTAACTTTATTGAGGAGATATTGCACACTTTGATTTGCCTCTATTGTTAGTGTAAAATCTTGCTTTTCGTTGTAATCAGTCAAACATCTTTCAGCTAAATAATCACGAATTGCGGCTGATCTAGTGCCTGCCTCTCCAATCAGCCGCCAATCAAAACAGTGAACTCACCTTTGATAATTTTATTCGGTGGTCCTAATGCTTCTAAAACGGTGTCGCCCATTCGAGAAGCAGGCAAGTTGTTAATCAGCACTGTCTGGCTACCATCAATTACAACCCCAGGCCCATGAGGAGGTAAGGGCAAGGGTGTGGCACAACTATGAATATCAGCACCGAGGGCGGCGGCAGTGATTGCACTACCCATACTAGCTGCTGCTGTTGTCTTTGCAGTTTGTTCGGCGGTTAGGGCAGCCGGTGCCCCTGGTGTACCAGCTGCCGCTATGGTAGCAGCCTCAGCCAGTTGAATGGCCGTATCAGAAACTTGTTTTGCAGCTTGCAAACCTGGGACTGCTGCGGCAAGCACACCCCGCCACGCAGGTAAAGACCCAATCAACACATTGGGACTACCTGGGCCTCCTGTTAAGACTGGGGGTAAGGGGTGCGCCACATTGTCAGTAATTCTTGCTGCTGGTTTACCCATGACAACCTCTTAATAGTTACAAATTACGAATTAATTAAGGCGAATCATCGCACCTTTGACTGTAATTATGCCCTTGGCTGTAATGTCTATATTGCCAAGAGCATCTAATGACAGATTACCTTTTGATTCCACTGAAACAGATTTACCCATGTCGTCCATTTTGATTTTATGACCGCCTTTGGTTTCAATCTCTATACACCTCTGACTATCATTGAGATATATTTTGTGACCGTATTCAGTTTCTAGGCGAATACCTTTTTTACTACTTCCTTTATCCTCTTCGACAAACTGGAGAGTATGACCAACACGAGTCTTAATAGTGCGTAATCTTACACCGCTTGTAACTGAATCATCTACCTTTTCTGGTGGTGCATCCTTACCATTCCATACCCCGCCAATAATGTAGGGACGGTGGATATCGCCATGCTCAAAACCTACCAAAACTTCATCGTTTACCTCTGGTAAACAGTCGAAACCTCTGTTTGCTCCTGCTCCCAAAGCTACAACTCTCGCCCAATTACTTTCGTGTTCTTCTGTCATCGTGGGAAACTTGACCTTTACTCTGCCCAATTTATCTGGGTCTTTGTTATTAGTTACAATTCCCACTAATAAAGTCTCAGATGGCTGTAAACGTTTTTCTGTAGATAGAGTTGTGAATAAGCTACCAGAACGTAGTCCTCGCACGCTGAACTCAGTTTCATAAACGCGCTGATTGAAGAAATGGCGGGTTTCTGTAACATAATATTTACCATTATAGCGATCGCTCATCCCCTCAAGTTTAACAACTCGTCCTGGACGAATCTCAGGATTCCCTGCTGCTTTGGCATCTGCATAAACAAATTCTCCTCCCAGTTCATCGCACAAAGCCTGAGCCATAGCCTTTGCTTGATTCTCACTGGCAACAGGTTTATCTACAACAGTCATTTTAGGGGAATTAAGATTAGAAAATGCCTTACTAGTACTACTTCCTAGCTGATTACCTGTCTCAGTTATTTGCTTCTCTGTCTTGACTGTTTGGCTAATCAATCTTTTCTGCGTATAGTCCCAGGCACGTACTTCCACAGAACTCACCTGCTCAGCACTGGTGATGCGGGTACTAAATTTACTAATATCAACTAGCCATTTTAGTGGTAAATCTCCCTGAGCTTTGGGGTTACAAAAATTTAGTTTTTCCTCTGTAATAAATAGTTCAAAACCAATGAGGGCAGCCCTTTCGCGCAAAAACTCCATATTAGTTTGGTTTTCTTGGAAGACATACTTATGAACTTCGCTAGTTGACTGAATATTGCCAAGTTTTATACCTACTTCTTTAACTACTTTCTTGACTATATCGCTATCAGTTTCATTCAAAAAAGAACGATTGTAACGACCTCTATGCAGGCGATGGGAAATATCATAACCGCGAACAATAATATCAGCTTCAGATTTTTCATTGAAGTGAACTTCCATCGCTGTAATTTCACCTTGGATTAGAAAATCTTCTAAATCTTTTTTAAAATTATGATCTTGAGTAGTACTCCCACTAAAACCCAACTTCACTTTTTTACCAATCTTAAATAGCTGCTCATATCGCCAAGGCTTGTTTTCTGAGCGCTCAGAAGTGGAAAGATAGCTATTATGTACTACTAGAGTAAACATTGCTGGTAAATGAAGGCTTTCTTCTATGGTGATTTGCAGCAAATCTTTCATCAATTCTGAAGAATCGTTCAGTCCTTCTATCTGGATTTTAGGTTCACTTAAATAGAGACTTTGTTTAGGCATAATTATTATTTTATAAGCATGAGATATTCAGAGTCACCTTTAATGATCACGGATTAGAAAATAAGTATTTATAATTTTGGCTACTTTGGTTTATCGGTTTTCCCCAATTTTTTATTTGCCTGACGATCTTTGCCTTTAGAAGCTGATTCTTTTCCTCCAGGAAGGTTATTCTTATCTACTTCTTGTAATGATATATCTACCAGTGCCCTAACTGGTGTACCATCTGTAAGAAACATATTTAAAGTGTAAGTTAAGCTCGTAATTACACAATAAAAATATTCTGTTCCCCATGTAAATACATAAACAGGTGGACGCTTGTCAGCAGAACCTTTGATAGTCTCTACTCCTTGCTTAATAACCTCTATATACTTCATTACTGATTCTTTAGTTTCATAAGTATCAAATAGCAACTGCTTAAGTGTGAATTTGTAAGGATCAACGCCAGAAAAGTTAACTTTAGGGAGAAGTTCGGTACTTCTGTTTCCGTTCTTACTTTCCCACTTAACAGTTCTAGCAAAACTAATATCTGTAGGATTAAACATCAATTCAATATCTTTCGTCGCTCCACTTTTATAAGCCACAAGTTTAGCTTTCTCAAGTTGCGGTTGACGCTTTTGGATAACAATAATTGCTGGAGTTGCCATTTGAGTATTTCTCCGAAAATTAATTATTAAATAGAAGTTTACCAAGGTAATCGACCTGAGAAACCGCCATGACGTTCTCGCTCAATTTCTATGCGTTGTCGTAATCTGTAATAAATTTCACGAGCTAAAGCTTCAAGATCGGCTGTATCATCTTTATCATCTCCTTCAGAAGACGAGGATGCGCTCTCTATCGTCTCAGTTACGGGTTCAATTTCTCTCGATATGTCGGGTGGAGTGACTTCTCCACCATCAGCAAAGCCTCTAAATGAAGGAAGGTGTTTAGCAAAAACTTGTGGCGATTCTGAAACATGAGGAAATTCGGAATTTTGCCTGTTAGATTCCACACTATCAAAGTTAAAGCTAGTGAATTCATCATTATTTACATTTAGTAATTCTTCTACACTTGACCACTCAGAAGGTGTGTTTGACCATTGGGAAGGTGTGTTACTGGTGGGATTTACTTTTCGGAAAATCATGGGAGGCGATGAGTATTGAGGTGAGGGTTCACCCACATCAGTCGTTTCGTTTTGAAGAGGATTAAGCTGTGGAGAATTGAGGACTGAAAGCTGATGTTTTCCAATATTCAACCCCAAGGAAGAAGGAATTAAAGAATTGGATGGCTCAGGTGAATGAGTCTCAACGCCTTTTAGCTGTAATGGAGTGTCTGGAAAAGAATCGACTTTAGTCGGAGTCTCTGAAGAAGTTTTTTCTTCCGGTTCTACGGGATTGGGTGGCTGTAAACTTGGAAGAATAATATCGTGCGGTGTACCACCAGTGTTGATGTGATGTAATAAAGGTAAATTCTTTTGTGCATCCCTGGTATTAATTACAAACTCCCCAGGAGTAAGCATTGCAGGTATGGTATCCGAGTGTGCTATCTGCTGACGATTTTCAACGTGGGAGTCTGTCACATGACCACCAGTAGCATAACCTTTAGGTGCTGGCAAATTTTTAATAGTCGTATTTTGCTCAACTTCAGGTGTTATGTTTACCTGATCTTGTGGAGAGGTTAGGTTATCTGAGGTGTCAACAAAGGTTGATATTTCAGGATTTGTTACCGCAGTGAGAAATTCTGATTTTACTGTTTGTTCATCGTCAATAATTTTCCTGAAAATACTCGATGTTTCTCCAACAATTTCAGGTGATGTGGCACTAACTACTGGTGCTTCCCCAATCTCAGATGATGTGGCGGGAATTGTTACGTAGCCATCGAGCGGATTGTTGTTAGCGATCGCATTTTCCCCAATTTCAGGTGATGTGGCGGGAATTGTTGCGTAGCCATCGAGAGGATTGTCGTTAGCGATCGCACTTTCCCCAATCTCAGGTGATGTGGCGGGAATTGTTGTGTAGACGCCGAGTGGATTGTTGTTAGCGATCGCATTTTCCCCAATCTCAGGTGATACTAAGGTAGCCTGACTTTCTGTAAACTCGTTGATGCTGCTCTCAATATTGCTGTTATGTTGCAGTGAAGTCACATTTGCTGAGACATCTGAGACATTGATTGTTATAGCAGACTGCGACTCTGAAGTTACTAACTGTTCATTGCTATCAGAGTCGCTGAATAAACTAGATGTGTCTTCAATATGATCTGAGGTAGGTGTTAATTGAACAGGCGCACTGGCTGGAAACTCACTCGAAACACTGGAATCAATTTCTTGTTGTATTGCAATAGGATTTTTTGCAACTGAAGGCTCAGAATTAGATGCAGCAATATGGGTTAGAGGCTCATAGCTATGCGCTCCTACGGTATTATCATCATTTTTTAAAGGATGCAGTAAAGTAGGTGCGTCATCAACATCAGGTAAGGTAAGTGCTGACGGTAAAGTTAGAAAATTATCAACAACAGCATTATCTGTGACAAAATTATTTATGGTGCTTTCTAATATTAAGTCTGGTTCAATGGTTGTAATTGCCTCAAAATTACTATTAGTATTTGGTAACTCTTCGTCCTGTGATGGAGAGTTTAAGGGTGATGAAACCTCTTTTGCTTGGATTAAATTTATTTGAGGAGTGGTGCTTTGATTATCAAATATAGAAGGAGCTTGATATGTTTCAATATTTTGTTTGGATAGCGTTGGACTGACTGGGATATCTAAGATATTAAATGATTCTGATGCTTCCGGGATTACTTGCTGTTCATTATTGGTAAACTTACTAGACGAGGTAAATATTTCCTCCACATTATTAGGCAAGGGAAATTCTATAAGCAAATTTTCGGCTAATTCACTTCTATTATTATCTAATTCAATTTTTTCTTGTGATGGCAAAATGCTCTCTGTGACAGACAAATCTGCACTAGGCGAACTAGATGCTACCCCAGAGTTTATTTGCAGATTATCGTTATTAATATTTCTGAACAAAGTGGATTTATCTTCAACAATAGGCAAAGCAGATGCCGTTATAATACTAACAAAATTATGATCATTTGTAGTAGTGTCTGAAGCAATATCCAGTTGTAAAGTGGGTGTTTCCGAATTAGCCTCAACAGATAGAGGCTGATCTGATGCTAATAAGCTATTTTCACTATTATTAATAGTAATACTGTTTTGATCAACATTTTTAGTCGCAGATGATTTGATATCCTTTTTAGTTCTTGATTTTGATTTTGTTTCTGGTGGCTGTTGAGATTTATTTGTTTTTTTGGATTTAGACTTACCTTTACTTTTTGGACTCAGTTCTTGCGAGGTATCATTATTCGTATTGTTATGAATACGAGTTGGCAGTATTTCTGTAACACCGTCTTTTACGGATTCATTACTATTTTCTAGTGGAGCTATTGAATCAAAATAATCAAACTCCATTAATGGGAACTCACTATTTATAGCCTGATTATCCCAACCTATTAATGGTTCTATCGACGGCTCATATTCACGAGATAACAAAAATTTAGATGATGTGACTAATGGTGGTTTTGTTTGTATTGTACTGATAAAATTATTTCGCAAATGCAGAGAATGAGACTCTTTTCTCAAGATCATTTTATGAGGATTAGATAAAGATGATCTTACCCCAAGGGGATTAACATTATTTCTTAATAAAGGTTGAATGATTTGCATAGTTATAGTTGAAAAATAGCCAATTAATGCGAATCAAAATATCCTGTTTTTTGACTTCGTTCTACAGAAATGCCTCCTCCTGTAGCTCTTGCAACTTTTAAGCCTTCATAAGCCAAAGTTAATTCTTCAATGGCAACTGCCTTTCCATCGGCTTGTAGTGCAGGTGTTTTCCAAGTTATCGGAATAGCACCAATCAAAGTCCAACTCATCATCGTTTCACCACCTTGATTAAAAATCAGAATATTGACATTACGTCGATATTTATTCTTCTTCTCCTGTTCATCAAAAACTGCATTCATCCAGTTCCAAAAACCTGGATGATCGGTAAATCCACGTTTAAGAGTTATGTCTGCAAATTCTGTATGACCTAAATAAATTCTTTGCTGATCGTTGACACCACCTTCCTGAAAAATATTTTTCTTAATTTGAACACTTAATCCTGTACATTCAGCGAAAGATGCAGCAATAGAACTGTCTATCTCTACGTAAAAACGATTAGTAGTGACATAATTTAATTCGTGTGTAACTTTGCCATTATTAGTGCCTGTAGCCATCACAATCACCTTTGGGAATTATAATTACCTAGCCTTTCTCGCTGCGATCGCAAATCTTCTAGCAAAAGTTTATATACGTGTTCTGTGAGTTGATTTACCAGTAATGAGTCATTGAGGTATTTACTTGCCGCTTTAGCCGCTTTGCTGGCATCAGAAACCCCGGCGTATCCAGCAGTACCGCCAACATCTCCATCGAACGTGAAAAAAGTTTGTTGCTGATTTGAGTCCATAAATAAAAAATCTCTCCTAAAATCAAGGCTAAAGCTACTGCATCAGAATCAAAAGTAGCCAAAAGTCGAACTTAGTTTTTGCCCAAATTTAGACTTTTGAGCAATACTAAAGAGTGAGTTTGCCGAAAATTTAGACTTTGGGTGAATTGTATTAAAAGTGCGATCGCTGTATTCTATATGTACTAGCGAAATATTCATCCACCTACTGCTTGAGCATCAGGAGAAAAAATGAGAGAACGCATAGGCCAGCCTAAAAAAGCTACCACTGCTTCCTTCTCAATGCCTACACTCAAAGAACCGACACGCGGCTTTGGTTTGGAGTCGAATGGCGCTTCATCTCAAGCAACGAGTGAGATGCGATGCCTACGGCGGCAAGCTACGCGAAACTTACCTTTAGGACACGACATTAGTCGAATATCACTGCGCTCACAAACCAAACTTACAGTTAACCGGCCACGAGATGTTTACGAGCAGGAAGCTGATAAAGTCGCCGCGCAAGTAATGCAGACGATAAGCGAACCTGTAAATAAACAATCTGTGCAACGAGAAGAATTGCCAGAGCAGGAGGAAGAAGAATTACAAATGAAATCCTTGGCGGATTCTAATATTTCATTGCAACGAGAAGAATTGCCAGAGGAAGAGGAAGAATTACAAATGAAGCCCCTTACTGCTTCGCCTCAAGCAGTTACCGGGGTGCAACCCTCAAACAAACCTCTCACCCACGACATTAGTCGAATGTCGCTGCGTCTACAAACAAGACTCACAGTTAACCAGCCAGGAGACATTTACGAGCAGGAAGCTGATAGAGTAGCAGGGCAAGTAATGCAGAGGATGAGCCAGCCGGGAAATCGCCAGTCTATCCAACGAGAAGCATTGCCAGAGTCAGAAGAATTACAAATGAAATCCCTGGCAAATTCCATTACTCCTGTAGTGCAGCGTCAAGGTGGTGGAGTGGCAGCCACCTCCAACCTGGAAACCTCAATCCAACAGGCACGCGGCACCGGACAGCCACTAGCAGACGATATCCGCCAACCAATGGAACAATCCTTTGGAACTGACTTTAGTGGTGTTAAAATCCATACCGATAACCGCTCTGACCAGCTAAACCAATCCGTCCAGGCGCGGGCTTTCACAACAGGACAGGATATCTTCTTCCGTCAAGGAGAATATGCTCCAGAAAGTCATGGAGGGAAAGAATTACTTGCCCATGAGTTGACTCACGTTGTGCAACAAAATGGCGGTGCTGTGCAGCGGAAAATACTTTCTAACCCAGAGACAAAGGAAAATAAAATACAGGCAAAAGCTTTAGATTCTAGACAATCACTAGCAACCGAACTCAGGGAAAACCCGCAAAAAAAAACTGAGCAGGATAACCAGGGACAGTCACAACAGATAGATTCGCAGGCTAAAACTGAGGCAGGAGAGTTCAAGGGTCAGGTTACAACAAAAAAAGGTGCGATCGCCGATACGCCTCCAGGTGATGGAAATGGTGCCTCAGCAGGAAATCCCCCAGCAGCGCAGAACAAGGACAATCCACAGAAACAAACTGAGCAAGATAAGCAAGGGCAGCTAGAACAAGCAGATCCCAAAGCTAAAATTGACACAGAAGGGCAGGTTCAGGCTGTAGCAGGCAAAGGCGAGGTTGCAGGATTATCTGGAACAGCAGGTGTGCAAGTCAAGCAAGAGCCTGTGAGTAATACTCAGACAGAACAAGTTGTTTATGATGCGAATGGTAAAAAGCAGCCAACTACTGAAGTCAAAGCTGATGCGACACCAAAGCTCGCATTGTTAACGCCAGATATAGCAGGTGTAGCAACCCAAGCCTTTGCTCCTACAACTAATGGAGTGCAGCCAGATACCCAAACTCCCCAGGGTACTACAGACAAAGAAGGCTCTGATGAATTTGCTCAATTCCTCCAGCAAGCAGATGCACAACGAGAGGGACTGCTTCAGTCGGCTGAACAAAAGAAACAGCAAATTCGGGCTACTACTGAGGCACAAAAGCAGAACGCTCAACAGTCTATATCAACAGAAGAGAAACGCCTCGAAGAAATTTGTAACCAAGCAATTGAGCGCATCGAGCAATCAACAGCACGTACACGCACCCAAATTCTGTCAGATAGGGATGCAAAGGTAGAAGCTACACGAACTGGTGCACAGAATGAGTTGAATAATCTTAAGCAGACAGTTCTGGAAAAACAAAACGCCCTAAGAAAAATGGGCGACAATAAAGCTACAGCAATTACCAGTGTAGGACAAGAGCAAAGTCAACGCGCCATCAAGGTTAGCAACCAAAAGGCTTCTCAAGCTCAAACCTTTACTAATAATAAAGCGCAGCAGTATGCAAGCTCAGAACATGGCAGTGATATTGCCAGTGGCGCTCAACAAATGGCTGCTAAAGCTGCTCCCGGTATGCAAAAAGCCGGAGACGATATGGCTCAAGCCGCTTCCAAGGGTGCGAATGAACTAGCAAGCAGTTTCCAAAATGGCGCAAGCCAGCTTGCCCAAAAATTCAATCAGGCATTGGAAGAAGGACAGATAAAGATTTTGCAGGTACAAGACCAAACAATTTCAGTGCTGAATCAGATGGCTCAGGAGTCAGTGTCTCAGCTGGAAGCATCCAATAATGAGGCGATAACGAAGCTCCAGGCTGGTAAACAAAATGCTGTGCAGCAGCTACGTACCAGCGCTCAAGGAGCTATATCAAACATTGATAAATCAGCAGAAAATTGTTGTAGTGAAGTGGATCAGGCGACAACCCAAGCAACAGGTAAATTGAGTAACTTTACAGATGAAGTAAGTACCAACCTGAGTGCAAATCAAGGCGAGGCGGGTTTACAAACCGTGCAAGCGGCCCAAACTCAACTCAGCCAATTCCGCAAAGAGTGGGATGCAGGACTTAACCGCTTTGGTATTGATGCAACACAAATACTACAAGATCAAGCAAAGGAGATCCACGACCAGATAAGTAAACAGGTTGAGCAAGCTGCTGATCCTGTTCAAAAAGCAGCGACTGATTTCGAGACAAAGGCAACTGATGCTTACAGTCAAGTGAGCCAGAAAATGGGAGAAACAGTCTCGAAAGCTACCGAGACTATGCACCAAGTCACAGGGGAGGCACAGAAAGAGCTTCAGAAACAAATCAGCGAGAGTGAGAGCAAGTTCAATACTGGACTAGATCAAGGTAAGGTGCAATTAACTGGCATGGTCGATCAGGGTCTTGCCAAGCATGATGAAGCGCTATCCCAGTTGTCTACAAACGTCTCCAGTATGGCGGTACAAGCCGCTTCTTCATCAATTCTTGGCACAATTGGGAATTTCCTGAAAGGAGTTTGGGATGGCTTTTGGGATGCGATTGGGGATATCTTCAAAGGTATTGGCAGTTTACTTTCAAAATACTGGGAGAACCTGAAAAAAGGTGACTTTTGGACTTGGGTGATTACGATTGTTGTCGTTATTGTTGTCGCTGTAGTGATCATCCTAGCGATAGTGTTTCCCCCATTTGGTGCTGCTCTACTTGGAGTTCTAGCTGTTGTTGGCAAAATACTGCTTTATGGTGGAATAATTATTGGTGCGATCGCAGCTTTGTATTACGTATACAAGGCTATCTTTACACCTAACCTTAGTGCCTACGAGCGTGGCAAGTATGCTGGTAGGGCATTATTTGAAATTCTCTTACTCTGGCTTTCCTGGAAGGGTATTGCGAAAGGAGCTTCTACGGCTGGAAAAGCGGCAACGGCTGCACGTCTAGCAGAACTCGTACCAGATGCTAAGTTACTGGCAAGGCTTGAGGTAATTGTCCAAGATCAAACCAAGCTGATAGAACTCCTAGAAACATG
This sequence comes from Nostoc sp., assembly GCF_041747015.1. Classification (GTDB taxonomy): domain Bacteria; phylum Cyanobacteriota; class Cyanobacteriia; order Cyanobacteriales; family Nostocaceae; genus Nostoc. Next base: position 68,878 of record NZ_JBGTFY010000188.1, on the reverse strand, counting down.
GAAGGATGCAGAAAAACTTGCTGAAATTTTGGAAAAAGCTGGCGATGTCGGAAAGGCTGAGGCACTTCTGAAGCAGTTTGGTAATATCGAGGAACTTTGGCAAATTTTACAAAAACCAGGTGTAACGGCGGTTGATCTCGAAGACTTGCTGAAGATTCCTGGCATGAACGTAGCTGAACTTAAGGATCTGCTAAAGCTACCCGGCATGACCGTAACGGATCTCAAAGATTTGTTAAAGGTTTCCGGCATGACCATAACGGATCTCCAAGATTTCTTGACCAACCCTGCCATGACTGTAGGCAAGCTCAAGGACTTACTGAAATTACCTGGTATGACAGCGCCGGAACTCAAGAACTTCTTGACAATGCCTGGTATGACTGTAGAGCAACTTGAAAAGCTCGTGGCTCTCACAGACAATGCACCTCAACTTAAGCGTCTCCTGCAACTGCTATCCAAAGCAGCCGATCTTGAACTCTATATGCTGATGGCAGGAGGCAAAGGTCAAGCGGCTCGACTGACAACTCTCTTAGAGAAAGCAGCAGCATTGGGAGATGTCAAGCGAGTTGAGTCTCTCCTGAATTTAGCTGGTGGAAATACTGCTGAATTTGAGCGGCTTGCAAATACGGTATCGAATTTTAATCCACCGACTGGTGGTGGCACGCTTTCCAATCTACACGGCTACAGTGGTGCAGAGATGGCACACTTTGAAGGGCGGCATACGTTTAACTTTGACTTTGTTGGAGAAAGAATTAAGCTGAAAAATACCTTGTGGCCTCAGGGAACCGATGTAGCTCAAATGTTAGAAGAAGCTCTAACCCTATTAGATAAACAGACTCCTCCCTTCAGACTAGCTCCCAACACAAGCCACCAAGTAACGCTTTCAAATAATACGATAGTTCAACTGACAATCGATAGCAACAATAAGTTGGTGCAGTTCTTTCCCGTTCAGGGGACTGGTGTTGCCATAGACTTTACTAAAGCAGAAATGCAGGCATTCAACAAGTTGCTTGCCTGGGGGAATCCCAATCTGCCTTAGCTATTCGATAAAATTTTGTTGAACTAGAGGAGAAAAACGATGGTTAATGAATCGGTTCAGGTGACTTTTCGTTTGTATATCGGGAGTGACATTGAATTGGATGAGGAGGAAATTCAGTCTTGTCTCGATCATCATCGAGCGGCAATACGAACTAGGGATTTATACGAGGGAGCAATTATTATTAATTCTCCTAATAATCCTATGGTAGTGATAGAAGATATGGTAACAGCTTTAGTTCATAACTTCTGCTTTGATGCTATTTCAGACTTAATCGCTCAAAAAAATGTGACGATTAGTTACTGTGATCATTATGGATATCTAAGACTAGATCCGGAATCTTTTTATATTCGCATCTCTGGAGACGACATTCCAACAATTAGATTAGAACGCAGAGATTTATTGCCTGCTTTGTACGATTGTGGTCAAAGATTCATCCAATTTCTTAAAGATTTAAAAGGGGATGACAAGGATGAAAAACTAGAAAATCTAATACACTTTTTGGAAGAGCTAGGGAAAAAAGCTCATCAAGCATTAATGAACATGAAACTACTGCCAGAGGAGCAAATTAACTAGTACTTTCGATTGCCCATAAGTGAGCATTGCTGACACGAAATACAATGTGATCGCTTTGGATTTTTCCTGTTTTCGACTCCTCTATTGCATCCAATAAACGACGCGCATTAGCAGGCGATCGCAAAAAATCAACTATAATTACTACTGAGTTAACTAAATACGACAAAGATAGGACAACTCTTAACTTGAAAATCAGTGTATCTATCTTTGAATGAATCCTAATAACCCTGACGATCGCAATCAAATTGAAAAAGCAGATCCTATGACCAATATCAATCAACTAAGTCTGCCATAATAATTCCAGTACGTCTTAAAAGAGCGTCATCGAACAGCGCGTTGTAGACATCGCCAAGAGAATATCATGCTGGAAAATTTATCGTATAATATTACACTCTACAACCAAGACATTATCATCAGATTCAATAGGAATATTGTTGATCAAGAAAGCCTGACTAAATTTTTAGAATATCTTGAGTTAGAGATAATTAGAAAGCGCAGTCATTTAACAGAAGAAAAAGCCACCATTGTAGCTGATGAAATAGATCGCGATGTGTGGTTAAAAATCAAGCATAAATTTGTAGGATAGTCGGTAGTGTATACACAACAGCCGATTGTGGTTAATACTAATATTTTGTTCTCAGTATTACAAAACGTTTATACATTATAAGTTCTGTTACCAACACAAATAATTTAGAGGGTGAAGGAATTGAGTAACCTAGATAGAGTTTTAGATGCGGCGATGGAGCTTCCTTTAGAGCAGCAAGAAATGCTAGTACAAATTCTCAAAAACCGAATTATTGAAAGTCGGCGAGATGAAATTGCGTCAGATGCAGCAGCTTCCATTGCTGAATTCCAAGCAGGTAGGCTCAAAGTCCAGACGGCTGCTGAAGTAATTCAAGAACTACGAGAATATCTCAATAACCCAAGTGCAGCCGATGTATAGGTTGGTTATCACCAGCAAATTTAAAAGAGCTTTCCGAAAATTTGCTCGTCGTAATGCTGACTTACAAATCAGAATAGAAGAAACTATTGCTGCTATGGAGAATGATATATTTGCAGCTAACTTAGGCACTCACAAGCTAGAGGGAAAGTTATCAGGGCGACTCTCATGCTCTTGTAGATATGATTGTCGTATTGTTTTCTCACTGGAAACCGATGACGAGAGTGGACAACAAGTTGTTCTTTTGCTAGATATTGGTACTCATGACGATGTTTATTAGTCAATATAAGTGCTGAACTATCTACATTTATTAATTATTGAATATATTAGCGATCGCCTCTCTTCCAGATCCCAAAATTAAAGGGTAGTTGATCGATCAACTACCCCATGAAATTTGATAAATTTTCGCAAACCTAGTGCATTAAAAAAATCTTTTTGCTACATAATATATACAGTGAAATTAACTAGGTTATCCTGACCAAATCGCAGTACATCACCGTTAAGCAGACGATATTGCATACCAGGAGTTAGAGGATTGTTGTTTAAATAAATACCATTGGTACTCATATCAACAATCATGTATGCATTTTGCGACCAGTCCCAATCGACTCGCGCATGACGACGAGAAACTATTCCCTCACTGGGAATGCCAGTCAAGTCAATTTCTGGCGGCGCTATTCCTGAACTCTGACTGCGGCGACCAATATAGCCTCCTTCCCCAACAAGGTTAAATTCTCTCCCCGTGGTATGAACCAGCTTTAAGACTGGCGCTCTTTGAGGCGGGGAAGTATAAACAGGGGGTGTTGGTGGATGAGAAACCCGTGGCTGATACTGAGTTGAATAATCAACTGGGGCTTGGGGGGCTTGGTAGTTAGGTTGGGTTTGGTAGTTAGGTTGGTCTGTTGCTGGCGGCTGATACTGAATAGGTGGCTGTTGACTGGGTGGTGGTTGACTAGGCGGTTGTGGTGTAGGGGAAACTACATTACCCACAGGAGTCGAACACCAAGGACAAACCTTAGCATTGTTAGGCAGGGCGCGGTTAAAATATTCGCAGCTGGGATTAGGGCACCGATTTGCAGGCATAGGAATTTATCTCATCAGGCATAGGTTGTAAAGCTACAAGACCTACTTTACTAAGTAAATACTGACCCTGACGAGTAGTTAGCATCTCAGCAAATGTAGAACCACCCCGGAGGCGGCTGCTGTCTTTAGGGTACACTACAAAAATAGGGTATCCCAAGGGATAGCTTTGGAAAGTTGTAACATCAACATAATAATCATCATGCTGACACAAGTCATCTGAGGGATTAATTGAGCGGCGTGAGCGCCGTTGAAACAGCGGTTGACTAGCTGACTTTTTGCCATCCACTATCGCTAGGGGATAGCCAGTACACTGTTTCCAAGTTTTACTGATAATGCCAAAACTAATAATACCAGTGGTTCGCCCCTCTAGAGTTTCGCTGCGTATCTGGTTTTGGGTCTTTGTCGTATCAAGTTTAGTAACTTTCGCTGCAAATAAAGCTTCGTCCTGAGGGACGTTTTTGAGAACTATTTCTTGAAATTTACTGATTGCTTCCGGTTCGGTTGGGGCAAAAGCTTTCACTGGCAGATTTGGAAGTTTGGGATTAATTTGCTGCCAATTAGTAATTTTACCTGTGTAAATTTGACGCAATTGCTCAAGAGTTATTTGTCCTCCAAGAGCATTAGCAAGATTTGAGTCTCTCTTATTAAATGCTACAAAAACAAGTAAACCATCAGAAGCAACTTGTTTTTTATCAAGTTTATCTGTGATCTGATCTACCAAACTAGTAATTGCAAAATCTTTTTTGCTTGTTTGGACTTCTTGTATACTTTTAATCGGATTATTTTCATTTGATGACAAAACAGATTCATAGTTAAATGTTGCTGTTGCATCTGGCTTTGGTTTAGTCAATAAATTTACTAAACGGCTCTTATCCACTGGTTGTGTTAAAGCATAACTCCATGTACTGTCTTTTTCTCCGGTGTAAGTAAATTGTCCTGAAGGAACGTTGGGAACTTCTGAAAAATTCCGCACAAGTCTAGACCATTGTATATATTGATTACGACAATCTGCTTTTTTAGGCAAAAGCCAATACAAAATTCCTCCGCTAAGTAGTAATAAAGCCAGAATTCCTAGTAAAATTAATGGCATTGGGAAACGCTTTTTGATTACTTGAGAAGCTGGCGATCGCAATTTTACCGAACTATCGCCATGATCTTCTTTGGGAAGTTGCAGTAGTGCTTGACGAGCCGCTTCTGCACTTTCAAAAGGAGTTTCCAGCCTAATTAAACGATAAATAAATTGTTTTAAGTGGCTATCGGTATCTGGCCATTGTTGATTATCTCTAGGATCTAGAGGCTGGTTAGAAGATAAATTAGTTGTGCGTCCTATCCATAAATAAAAGGCTACTAATCCTAATGATTCTAAATCTTGCTCAGGTCTGGCGGGCGCGGGTTGAGCAATAATGGGTGGAATAAATAAGTTTTCCCAGATAGCTAAATCACAAAAATATATAGAAAACTTTTGATTATTTTCTACCTTAATTAAAGTACTATCTAAACTGATGTTGCCGTGAGTGATCCCTAGTTGGATTTGATTTGAAGGAAAACGCAGCTTTTGGGTGTGGAGAAACTGGAGAGTTTGTAAACCTTGATTTAGTACCTCACGCACATCAGCAGATGTCATTGCTCCCTTTTCTATGAGATACTTACCTAAAGTTTGGGATGGTTCTATTCCTTTGATAATTAAATAGCAGCGTTCTCCTTTATCATCTGCGATCGCTTCTCTAGTTTCCAATAAACGGAAGTTTTGAATTCTACTATCGGCTAAACTTACCCCACCCACTCGTTTAAAAGTGTCTTTCCGCTTTACAGTCTCGCTTTCATTAAAACAACGATTGGGTAGCAGGTATTCTTTGATGATTACAGGCTGTTTATCCTTGAGTTGGATACCTGAGTATAAACGACCTAAACCCCGGACACCGACAAAACTAGCTATCTGATAAGTTCCCTGATTTCCTTTAATCTGTGCCTCCTGCGGTAAAGTTGCTGGAAAACCACATTCCAAGCAGAACTTAGCGCCCTTAATTTGTTGCGCCGTTTGGAAAGGGCGATCGCAATTTAAGGGAGAATTATACGAGCAGGGGTATTCTTGATAAAAAGATTCAAATGAAGGCATATACAAAGAGTTTCGTGAATTGCGCCGATTACTTCTGTCGCGCTCAAGCGTGAACTAATCCTAACTTGAGGGCAGCCACAATAGCTTGAGTCCGGCTAGTAACCTTCAATTTTTCAAAAATACTTGTGAGATGCGCTTTAACAGTAGCAACTGTCACATATAAACCTTTAGCGATTTCTTCATTAGAAGCACCTTTAGTTAACCAGTATAAAACTTCTTGCTCTCTTTCTGTTAAATGCACCTCATGACAGGCTTTCGCACAAGAGTCTGAATAAGCCTGAAAAAACCGGAAAAATCGACTAGCAACTTCTGAAGGTAGATAAATTTCCGACTTTGTAACAGTGTCAATAGCTTCACATAATTGTGTTGCCAAACGATTTTTAAACACATAACCTGCGGCTCCCGCTTGCATTGCCCTAAAAATCCAGTCATCTTCTTGATGAGCCGACAATACTAAAACTTTGCCAGTATAAGCAGTTTCTTTGAGACGTGCCAGAACTGTAATTCCATCACATCCTTTTAATTGCATATCCAGCAAAATTAAATCTGGACACTTCTGGGCTGTAAATTTTAAAACTTGCTCTACAGAATCAGCATCACCCACAACTTCTACAGGTAATGCAGAATTAATACTATAAAAGTTGAGGAGAGTACGTAATCCTTGGCGGAAGCGTTCTTCATCATCTACCAGCAAAACTGAAAGTTTATTATTATCATTAATCATCTTCTTAATTACGAATTATGAATTACTTATCTACTCCTTGGTCGAGGCAAAATTACAGAAAATTGCGCTCCACTTTCTGATAAAACTTGCGCCCAAATACTTCCTTGATGATCCAGAATAATTTTTTTAGCAATAGTTAAACCTAGCCCTGTACCTCCTTTACGCCGGGAATAAAACGGGGTAAATACTTTTTGTAAATCCTCTTGAGAGAGTCCTGAACCTTGGTCTGAGATTTTAATTAAGACTTCATCTTGAAAAATTTGCCAACTACAGGTAATCGTTCCTAAATTAGGACTGAAATAAACAGCATTACTAAGGATATTATCAAATACCTGTTTTATTTGTAATCTGTCTACCTTCAGAATTGTCGATGTATCAGGAATTAATATTTTAAGTTGCTTTTGATTAATTAAAGGTTGTAAACTTTTTACACTTTCAACTACTAAATTCCTTAAATCTTGAAGGGTTACTCTTAATTTTGCTCCTTGACCACAATCAATAAGCTCATTTAAATTAGTATCTAAATCTTGTATGCTTTCGCCAATAATTTTTGCTTGCTCTTGCCAAGGATTATCCTCTAACCCTAAGCATAAATTATGTGCATATAATCCGATAAGTCCTAGAGAGTTACGCAATTGATGTCCGACTCGATGCAAGATATCTTCCAGAAGTTGAATTTCAGTTTTTTGTCTTCCATAGTCCAAATAAATATCTACATACTTACTCAGGAGCATAGCAGAGCGTTTTACGTATAACTGCAAACTTGATGATAGAGGTTCATGAGTAATAATTTGAATGTATTCAGGTTTTTGATTTCTATAGGCTATAGGACAAATGTAAGAAATAGATGAAAAATCTTTAAGTCTAAATTTATGTAAAGTTAAAGCAGGCGGAAAATCTGTAAGCCATGCTTCTGACCTTAAATAAGCTAAAGTTTTTTTGGAAAAAGTAGCTTGGTCTTGACCATAATTTATAACTTCCTGATGAGTTTTCAGTAAACAATCATGATAGACAATCCGAGCGAAAAAAATTGGATATCGGCTAGTTAACTGCTCAGACTCTAACTGACAAAAGCTTTGGATGTCTGAGGAACTCAAACAATTAGAGCCATTTTCTAGTTTTTGGACAGAAAAGCCTAATGTCATTTGCCTTTTGCAACCAAATGTTTTTATTCTTCTGCTGATCAGTATAAAATTAGGCAGTCTCAGCAATGTTTATTTTTTTGTTAAGTTATCTTGTTAGATAATTAATACAAAGAATTATTAAGTTGGTTTGATAGACTACTAATACGGGCAAAATGCCCACCCCACAAGAAAAAATGTAGTGCATTCAATTAAGAACTGCTCCATATTGAATCTACAAATTGAAGTTACTGTTTTTCGGATTTTTTAAGAGATATTTTTGCAGAACTGAAATGCTCCCTTTAAATAAGACGCTTGAGCAGAGAGCAGGAGCGGAGGGACAGGAGAGAGTACTTTTAGCATGAGTCCACGAGCTTTTGTGAAAACTTTCTAATGATACTGCAATGCTTGAGAGCGTTCACCAAGACTGAAAAGTTACAAAAGAGCAATTAGCTGCTCCCTATCCAATCAAACGAACTGGTAAACCGCAGGAAGTAGCAGCAGTTGTGCTGTGGCTTGCATCTCCTGAAGCTTCTTATGTTTCAGGAATGCAATTTAATAATGTTGGGTTACCCTTCGGGAAGCAAGCTACGTTCTTCAACCCAACTTACGCCTTGCGTAAAACACTGAAATGAGAAATCAAACTAGGGTTTGAATAAGTAAAAGCTTATTTTGCTTACAAAAAACACCGAAATGAGAAAGCAAACTGGGGTTTGAATAAGTAAAAGCTTATTTTACTTGCGGAAAACACCAAAATGAAAAAGTAAACTGGGGTTTGAATAAGTAAAAGCTCATTTTGATAAAGTAATTAGGTATTTTGATAAAGTAATCAGTAAATATACGCGATTATTGCAAAATTTTGGTTGCACAAATAATTTAATAACTTTCGGTAATATAAACCTCGAACTACTTCTGTGTCCCATACCCAAAAAATATCGACAAAAGTCTAATTAACTTTAGAAGGCTCATACAGATACTCTAGATGCATCTGGATTAGCTACCAGCACAACACCTTCATGCTTATCTTCGTTCTTCAAACTTTAGCCGAAATTTTAGCTGGAGGAACCTCACTTACCAGTACAGAGCAAATTGACTTTAGCCATCCTGGTAATCGAAGGGAAGAGGGAGCAGGCCCGACTCTCAATTTATACATTTATGATATACGTGAGAGTAAGCAGGTACAACATTCTGGCAGGCAAGTTGAACGCAAGCTGACACGCTCTCTACAACCTGCTACTGTAAATTGGGCACCTGCTTGGTTTGATGTTTCATTGCTATTAACAGCGTGGGATAGAACAGCTTTAGGTGAACATCACTTTATCAGTGAGGCATTGACCGTTCTGTTACGCCATCGCACCTTGGAAGAGGAGTTTTTGGTTCCTGAATTACGTAGCTATGGTAATTTGAACATGACAGTCGCCCTAGAGCCACCAATTGAGGTTGGTTCGTTGTGGAGCGCTCTGAATGTGCCATTGCGTTCAGCCTTATATTTGACAATTACAATCCCCTTTGAGCCACAACCGACTTCGGTACCTTTGGTTTGGGAGCGAATTTTCAATTTACGAAATCAATTGTCTCGTGATAGTGACAGTTTAGTTTTAACCAGGCGAGTTGCGATCGCGGGTATAGTCAAAAGTGCAGTAACAAATCTGCCGTTGTTAGCCACAGAAGTGACTCTCAGAGGAACTGAAAAATCCATATTAACTACCAAAGAAGGGCTGTTCTTCTTTGAAGACCTTCATTTGGGTAATTATGTTTTGATTCTGAATCATCCTGGCTATTTACCCCAGAACGTTAATGCCTTGGTAGATAACCAAAGTCATACTTTCAAAGAAATATTTCTAACTCCTGAATAATTTAGATTTTTACTGACTTGGAGAGACTTTCATGGCAAGACTTGATTATTTTGCTCCCGGTGTCTATATCGAAGAAATTGACCGGGGTAGCCGGCCGATTGAAGGTGTTAGCACCGCAGTTGCGGGATTTGTCGGCTTTACTGAAGATGTTCGTGGTGGGGCTGAGTTATATAAGCCTGTGTTAGTGACCAATTGGACGCAATATCTCAATTGCTTTGCCCGTCTCAACTCTGATGGGTTCACCGACTTCAACGCCTATTTACCCTTTTCAGTCTATGGCTACTTTCTGAATGGTGGCGGTCGTTGCTGGGTAACAAGCATCGGTACTCAGTTACCAGGCGCACCTAAACCTGCGAATCCAGAACCGGCTTCCTTACGAATCAACTCTAGAGGCAATCGTCCCGCCCTCCGCCTGACTTTGCGCCCTGAGCAAGCAGCAGGCGGATTAGTAAATATTGTCATTATTGATGGTTCGCCCCGCGCTCTACCCGAAGGTACTGAAGGCGAAGCTCCGCCAAATACAGGGGAATACTTCACAATTCAGATTCGTCGGGGAGATGAGCTTCTAGAGCAATACGATAACTTGACCATGAACCGCGAACCTGGCGCTCAAGCAGCAGTTTATGCGGTGGCGGCATTGAGAAATTCGATGTATCTCACTGTAGAAGACGTTACTCAAAGCGGACAGCCTTTAGCTCGCCGTCCGGTTAACGGTCAATATGAATTAGCGCCGCCGATTGTTGCTACCACACCCGATAGATTTTCACAAAATTTAGAAGGGGTTCGAGACGATCGCACCGGGGTACGCGGTATGTTTGAAATTGATGAAATCACAATGCTAGCCTGTCCTGATGTCATGCGGGCTTATCAAGAGCAGGTGCTTAATTTAGATCAAGTCCACGGCATCATCGAGCTGATGATTAGTATGTGTGAGGGTTCTGCTAGTGGCGATATTCCCAATCCACCCAACCGCATGGTTGTACTGGATGCGCCACCGGATGCTGTCAAACCTCAACAAGTGGTGGAGTGGTTGAACAGATTTAACCGTCGTTCGATGTTTGCGGCCCTTTATTATCCCTGGATTAAAGTTCCTAATCCACGCGATCGCGGTAATCCCATTCTAGTACCTCCTTGTGGTCATGTGATGGGTGTTTGGGCGCGTACCGACGAAACCAGAGGAGTTTATAAAGCGCCTGCAAATGAAGTTCCTAGAGGCGTAATTGGTTTAGGCTACGACACAAACTTCCGCGAACAAGAACTATTAAATCCACTGGGGATAAATTGTATTCGCAGTTTTCCCAACCGAGGCATCCGCATTTGGGGCGCACGCACACTAGTTGAGCCAGATAAAACAGAGTGGCGTTACATCAGTGTGCGTCGGCTAATTAGCTATATCGAAAAATCACTAGAACTGGGGACTCAGTGGGTAGTTTTTGAACCGAACGACCAAGATTTATGGGCGCGTGTCACCCGCACCGTCAGTAATTTCTTAGAGCGCATCTGGCGTGAAGGTGCTTTGTTTGGGGCATCCCCAGCACAAGCATTCTATGTCAAGTGCGACGAAGAATTGAACCCACCAGAAACCAGAATTTTAGGTCGTTTATACATCGAAGTCGGTGTTTGTCCCGTCCGACCGGCTGAATTCGTTGTTTTCCGCATCAGCCAATGGAATGGTATTGAAGATAGCGAGTAACACTAAGTTCGGGCATTGGGCAATAATCAATAGTTCTTCTTCCCCTACTTCCCTATCCCAGTCCTTATTCCCCAAATTAATCACACACAAACAAAGGAGTCTAAAAGTATGGCAGGCGAATATTTAACCTCTTGTAAATTCTACTTTGAGGCTGATGGAATTACGGATAAATTCATCAAAGAAATTAGTGGATTAGGCGTTGAGAATACCCCAGCGCAAGAAGTCCACGGCTCATCTAAAGGCGCTAAAATAATGCGCCAAGCTACACCAACTGTTGTTAAATTTACCAACATCACAGTAAAAGTAATCGCCACTGATGATATAGACCTTTATACTTGGTATCAAAAGTGTAACGAAGACATGGGTGATCCTCGTCAGTGGGCACAGAATCGTAAGACTGGTTCGGTGGTTGCTTATAACCAACAAAACATTGAAACAGCACGGTGGAACATTGTCAATTGTTATCCATGTAAATACACTGGCCCTACCTTAACTGCTTCTGGTGGTGATATGGCAAATGAAACAGTTGAGTTGGTTCACGAAGGAATTAAACGGATCAAATAATTAGCATTTGTAGTAATCAACAGTGGTACAATCCGCAAGCACAATTCCAGAAGTTCTTACAGCCCATCGGTTCTATTTGGAACTGACACTAGAAGGTCAAAACGATGCCAATTGTTTCTTTTTGGAGTGTCAAGGTTTCAAAAGAACACAAGAGGTAATTGAAATTTCTGAAGTCACTTCTCAAACCTGGGGTATAAAAGGGCAGTCAAAAGGTCAGGTGGTGAGAACTAAGCTTCCTAGCAATGCCAAGAGTGGTAATCTCATTCTGCGTAGAGGTACTACCAAATCGATGGATTTTTGGAAGTGGTTTGAAAAAGTCCAACAGGGTAATTGGTCTGAGCAACGTAGACTTGTTGCTTTGTCTATTTATAATCAAGCAAGTCAAGAAGTAGCTAGATTTGAATTAGCTGGTGCTTGGCCTGCAAGTTATAAAATTTCTGATGTTAATGCCCGCAGCCATGATATTGAAATTGAGGAGGTGGAGGTTGCTTTTGAGGAATTTAAACGTGTGAAATAATCAGGAGAAATATGTTTCCAACAGAGTTTGAATTTATACTGCCAAAGGGCTATCTAGACTCTGAAGGCAATCTCCACCGCAAGGGTGTAATGCGGTTGTCAACAGCAATAGACGAGATTGCACCCTTGCGTGACCCACGCGTTAAAGCTAATCCGGTTTATGCCACAATTATTATCTTGGCGCGAGTGATTACCCATTTAGGTGCTTTATCTGAAATAAATCCGGCAATAGTGGAAAACTTTTTTTCCCAAGATTTAAATTATCTCCAAGATTTTTACCGTCGAATCAATGGATTGGAAGGCGAAACTTCCATAAAAGAAGAGACAGTAAATTCTCCCGAAGCACTGCTTCATAATTGAACTGGGCATGGGGCATGGGGCATTGGGCATGGGGGAGCAGGAGAGTAGAAAAAAACTCATTAATGGAGTTCAAAGATTCATTAACGAGTTTTAAAGACTCATCCCCTATTCTCAATTCTCAATTCTCAATGCCCAATGCCCAATGCCCAATGCCCAAATTTAACCTATGCGACGTAAAAAGGATGCTCTCTGCACAGAATTTGCCTTCACTCTTCCTAGAGGATTGAGTGATGGTGAACACCGAGTACATCGTCATGGGGTGATGCGTTTAGCCACCGCCAAAGATGAAATTTTGGTGCAACAAGAGCGCAGAGTTCAGCAAAATCAGGCTTACGGCGTTTTAGTAATGCTTGCACACGTCATTACTCGCTTGGGCAGTTTCAACTCTGTTAGCCCTGACTTACTCGAAGGACTGCTCCTACATGACATTGCTTATCTGCGAGAATTTTATAATCGAATCAACCAGCTAGGCAATGTCCACATTCCGACACAATGCCCCCACTGCAATACTGAATTTTCAGTGGAGCTAGAACTCGCGGGGGAGTCGTAAGCTACCCCTCCAATACTTTATATGAGGAGGTAGCTTTTATTGCTTATCATTTCCATTGGTCACAAGATGATATTTTAAATTTAGAACACACTACCCGTCAGCGCTGGGTAGCCGAAATTAATAAAATTAACCAAAAATTAATATGAAAGTAAAAGTTAGCTACTCACCAACTTTAAGTGAAGTCAATGAAGTTGACCTTACCACAGAAACTACAACTAGAGGAGAATGGGTAATAGGTCGTTCTCCTGATTCTGATTTAATCTTAGAAAGTCCTGATATCAGTCGGATACACGCTAAGTTTTTTGTTAAAGGTGGAAATTACTACTTCTGTGATCTTGGTAGTAGAAATGGCTCAATATTTAATGGGAAACAGGCTGAAAAAGATCGACAATATGCTTTGAGCGATGGAGACGTTATTCGGATTGCAGATTACGTTTTGATATTGGAAGGAGTTGCTGCCGCCTATGAGCAAGCAGAGACTGTCTTTAGGATTATAGATCCTTCACTGTTTTCTCGATCGCGATCGCCTGAAAATGTCAGCCCTGCCAATGTTGCTAATCCAGCCCCAGAAGTAGTTAACGAAGTAGAAACACCTGAAATTAATGCTGCTTCCCTAGAAATCAGCGAAATATCAGCAGTTGCTTCTACTCAAACTGATGATGTCATCCCGGTTGTTGAGGTAATCGTCTCTGAAAATATAATTCAGCCACTAGAAGCAGTCAACGAAGTTCCAGTCGCTATTAGTGATGAAGTTACAGATTTGGATATACCAGTTGCAGCAGAAGTCAACACAGATGTTGAGGAAGTAGAAGTTCCAGAAATCACTGAATCCTCAGAAGTTTATTTCGCTGAGGTTGACGATGCGATGCCTACGCCGGCAAGCAACGCAATACCTGAAAATATAATTGACACTCCTGAAGAAGAAAGTGTTCTTCTAGAAACCACTCACGATCCGGTTGGAGACTTAGAAGCAGAAGATACCTTCGTACAGCAGCGTGATACACAGAGTGCCATTATAGAAGTTACCTACGATGAAGATGCAGAGTTGGAGGCAGCACTGATAGCAGAAGTCACCTTTGTACAGCCGCGTGATATATTCAACGAACTTCCTACACAGGAGAGCGCTGTTCCAGAAGCTACCCACGATGAAGTTGTCAATTTGGATATAGTAATTGTCGAAAAAAGCAGTGTAGATACTGATGAGCTTTTCAGTGATGTTACCCCAGAAGTTAGCGAAGTTGCTGAAGACGCATTAAACCAAGTTCCACAGGATGTTAGTGATAAAGTTGTAGATTTGGATACATCATTGACAACAGAAGATAGCGCAAATGTTGAGGAAGTGGAACCTGTGGAGGTTGTAAATTCTGCTGCTGCTTCGGAAGCATTGACTGCACCTAATGATGGCGTTTCGCAAGTTTTCAATAATGAATACATTGATTTGAATGACACAAATGCAGAAGAAGTTACTGTAGATGTTGATGATATTTCTGCACAAGTAGGTGAAATTTCTGACTCAGCGAATATTCAATCTTTGGAAACAACAGAAAGTGAAGCTCCTGAAATCATTAGTCAACCGATTGAAGAAATTTCGGAAGCAGAAGTAATTAAATCTGATACAATCCCCGAAGAAACAAATGTAAGTGAGCCTCCGCAAATTATCGTTGAAAGAAACATAGTACTCATTGCTCACGAAAGCAAGAAATCAGAACTTGCTGAATTTGTTTCTCAACATCAGGAGTTTTTCTCACAAAGCTTTACAATTACGTGGCCATCTGTTAGCGAAGCCTTACATCAACAGGCAGGGATAACTATTAGTCAACAAACCCCCGCACCAACTTCTGGAGGATATCAAACAATTGCTTCATTAGTTGGAGCCGGAGAAATTTCAGCAGTTATTTTCCTGAGAGATTTGCTGCAACCTCAGCCTGGCCAAGCAAATGAAGAAGCACTGCTGAGGTTATGCAATATTAATCAAGTTTTACTTGCAACTAATTTACCAACAGCAAAGGCGATCGTCTATTATCTTAAAGCGAGAGGAGAGTAGCACTAAATTATTCGTGAACAACAAGATCCCCGACTTCTTAAAGAAGTCGGGGATCTGCGTATTTCGAGAAAAATTGCAAATTGCATAGAATAATTGCAATATTAAAAATTAATCTAAAAATATATGTATATTTTAAAGCAAAACTTATTTAAAGAAATGTTTGCAAACTTAAAAACTTTATTTAGACAGCCAGTTATTTTTTCAAGTGCGATCGCTACAATTTTGTTAGTAGGCATTCAAAAAATTGGGGTTTTCGAGCCTCTAGAAATGAAGGTTTACGACCAGATGACGCAATTACGTGGCGATCCCAGCCCAGACAATCGTCTATTGATTGTTGCTTTAACTGAAAAAGATATCCAAAAATTGAATTGGCCTCTATCTGGTGAACTTCTAGAGCAACTATTAGGCAAACTTGAAGAATATGAACCGCGAGCTATTGGTCTAGATATTTTTCGTGATTTACCAGTACAACCCGGCCATGACAAGCTACTGCAACGCATACAACAGAGCGATATCATCATTCCTATTTGCAAACATTCTGGTTCTAACAATCCGGGAATAGCACCTCCAGAAGGCGTTGAAGCAGAGCGAGTCGGATTTAATGATGTTGTAGAAGATACTGATGCCACAATTCGCCGCAACCTATTATTCGTAAGTGCAGAGGAGTCTGATTCTTGTCAAAGTACCTATTCCTTTGGCTTACAACTAGCACTCAAATACTTAGAAGTTGGAGGCATCCAACCAGAATTTACCCCAAAAAAGGAACTACGACTTCGAGATACTGTATTCAAACCCCTGCAAAGTAACGCTGGCGGTTATCAGAAAGCAGATACAAATGGCTACCAAATCCTGCTTAACTACCGTTCTGGTTATCAGGTAGCCCAGATAGTAACTATTACGGAGGTACTTTCAGGTCAAGTTAAAGCAGACTTGGTGAAAGACCGCATCGTTTTAATTGGTTCAACAGCCAATAGTTTAAATGATATTTTTAATACGCCATTTGCTACTGGTAAGTCAGATAATTCTGGCAAAATGGCAGGAATTGAAATTCATGCCCACAGCGTTAGTCAAATTCTCAGTGCTGTTCTCAACAAACAGCCTCTATTTTGGTTTTTGCCTGAGTGGGGTAAAGTCTTTTGGATATGGGGATGGACTGTAGTTGGTGGGTTGCTAGTATGGCGCATTCAGCACCCGCTAGGCTTAGGATTAGCAGTAGCAACAGCCCTTACAGCGTTATTTGGAGCCAATTTTGTCATTTTTACCCAAGCTGGATGGTTTCCAGTCATACCTCCAGCATTAGGGCTAGTATTTACCGCCGGGAGTGTCCTGGCTTATAGTGCTTATCAAACCAAGCAAGAGCAACAAGAAATTACCCAACGAGTTCAAGAACATCAACAATTAATTGGGGAATTGCAAGCCCTTTTACGACAGCGTGGTAACGCATCAGATGCAGCATCAACGCTAATTATGGATTCCATCGGCCAAGAAATGGCAATAGGGACAGTACTAAACAACCGCTATAAAATTACTGAACGCTTGGGTTCTGGAGGATTTAGCAATACTTATGTGGCTGACGATATCCAGCGTCCTGGTAATCCGCAGTGTGTGGTTAAACAGTTGCGACCTCCCCGCCAAGATGCAGAATATTTAAATGTTGTTAGACGCTTATTCGACGCTGAAGCAGAAATTTTAGAAACTTTGGGTAAGCACCCACAAATTCCCCAACTGCTAGCTTTTTTTGAAGAAAATCAGCAATTTTCCCTAGTGCAAGAATTGGTTCAAGGACACGCTATGGACAAAGAATTAGCCCCTAATAAGCTACTAAAACAAGCTGAAGTTGTGGAGATGCTCAAAGAAGTTTTACACGTACTTGTTTTCGTTCACAGCTATGGTGTAATCCATCGAGATATCAAACCTAGTAACTTGATTAGGCGAGAATCAGATCAGCACATTGTTTTAATTGACTTTGGTGCTGTTAAGCAGATTCATCCTCAGCAACAAGAAGCTCAGACTATTTCAATTGGTACTCCTGGTTATGCACCTTCTGAGCAAATGAGCGGGTTGCCAAAATTAAACAGCGATATTTATGCGTTGGGAATTATGGGAATACAAGGTTTAATTGGAGTAGATCCCAGAGAATTTCGTAGAGACACAAATATTGGTGAAGTTATTATCCAAAGTCAAGCTAATGCCAATCAACAGATTTGGCATCATTGGCGCGAACTAACTGACGCAACAGACGAGTTAGTTATTATCTTAAATAGAATGGTACATTTTGACTTTACTCAACGATATCAGTCAGCGGCAGAGGTGCTGAAAACTCTCGAAAGTTTGTAAGAGGTTGGTGTTTGGAAACTACTCCACCTTATGTCAATACGGTTCGGTTAAGCTCAAAAAATAAAAATGTGTAGGTTGGGTTGAGGAACGAAACCCAACATTTTGCGGCGTTTGTTGGGTTTTGCAAAGCTTCAACCCAACCTACAAAATAAATCTGCTGTTGAAAGGGATAGTTTAATACCTAAAAACCCCAGATTTGAATCTGGGGTTATTTACAGGACTTACGCAAACAATAGCCAAAAAGAATGATTTTTAGGTAGGGGCAATTCATGAATTGCCCCTACAGCGTGTAGTTTTGCGTAAGTCCTAATCTCAATAAAATATGAAATGGCAGTTAATTAGATAGCTGTTGTATTCTTTGGGACAGCAGTTGAGCAATTTGCTGATTAATAATTGCAACATCAAAACGCTCACTAGCAGTAATCCTAGCATTATTGGCGATGGTTGCAGTTATTTCCGTCTCCTGAAGACAGGTAGTAATCACTTGTGCAAGTTCCTGGGGTTCTCCTGGTGTCACTAGAAAACCATTAAGTCCGTGTTCTACTAATTCCATTGCACCTCCAGCTTTTGCTGCAACTACAGTTTTTCCACATAGCATTGCTTCAACAATCACTCTACCAAAGGGTTCTGGGGAAGTGGAGGTATGTGCTACCAAGTCACAAGCTGTCATTAATTGGGGAATATCGGAACGAAATCCTAAAAATTTGACGCGGTTTTCTAGTCTAAGTTTGGCAACTTGTTGGTGTAATTGTTGGACATAATCTTGTTCGCCAAACAGGGCATCACCGACTAAAATGGCTGTTACCTGGGGTGGGCATTTGGCAAGGGCATCAATTAAAATATGCTGCCCTTTCCAAGGTGCAAGTCGGCTAAAGTGTCCGACTACAAATTTTCTCTCCAATCCTAAATCTTGCTGCAACTTTTTGATGTCGAACTCATCAGTTTGATAATTTTTCACTTCAAAGCCGTTATAGACAACTTCGATGATGTCTTGGCGTCCTCCTGCTTGCACAAAAGCTGTTTGACTAGCTTGGGAGTTGGCGATTACTAATGATGCAAAACGATTCGCTAAGTTAACAGCAATGCGAAGATTAGTTTGGCTAAAATGTTCTTTGGAAAGAATATCATGTAAATGATAGACTAGAGGACGGCGACTGAAAAAACTTGCTATTGCTCCTACAACTAATGCCTTTTGAGTGTTGGCGTAGATTAAATCGTATTCACGCGCTTTTTGGACTACTTTAGTAATTAAAGGTGCAAGTTGTGCCAAACTATTTAATCCTTGTACCAAGCTGCTTTCTTTGCGAACTTGGATTGCTTGAGTTGCGAGAACTTCTACTGGGATATGATTTTGCTGTAGTAAATCTTTAAATGATCCATCTGCAAATAAACCTACCAAAGCGTGATTGCAATAGGGTTTAGCAATATCTATTAAACACAATTCTGCACCGCCTGGTTTACCACTTTGGTCTAAGAAAAAAATTCTCATAAAGCCTCTGCTTTCTCAGTTAGTTTAACCCACGCAGCACCCTTGATATCGATTACATTCACTTGTTTAAGCTAATAAAATATTTCGTACTTGCTGGGCGATTTGATTCCAGTCGTAGTGTGTGGTGGCGTACTGGCGACAGGCTTCTGGTGAAGGTAAAGCGATATTTCCCAGTAGGACCTGTTCTAATTTTTCAGCAATAGCTGATGCTTCTGTTGAGATAGTAATTAAATCGGGTGAAAATTCTGATAAAATTTCTGGCATTCCCCCAACTGGAGTACATAAAACAGGAGTACCACAGGCTAGAGATTCAACTATTACTAATCCAAATCCTTCAAAAGATTGACTAGGCATAATAGTTAATTCAGCAGCTTGGTAAGCAATAGGTAATTGCTCATCAGGTAGAAAACCTAAAAATTTTACGTTGTCGTCTAGTCCTAGTTCTGTAGCCTGTTGTTGTAGTGCAGCTTGGATGTGTCCACGACCTGCGATCGCTAGCCAAACATCTGGTATTCTGGGTTTAATTATAGCTAGTGCCTGCAATAATTTGTCAACCCCCGTTCGATGTACTAAGCGGCGTGATGTAAATATAATCCGGCGATTATTTGGCCAGCCTAGCTGTTTACGAGCCTCTTGGGGCGATAAATTTGCTTGAAACCAATTAATATCAACTCCACCAGGAATAACATTAATTTTGCTCCACGGTATTTGATACTTTTCATGTAAGATATTACCAAATGCTTTGCTCAAAACAATAAAGCGATCGCACCGATTATAAGTGTTTTTTTCTATTAGCCAGTGCTTGATTAAAAGACTGAGGTTTTTATTAACTACTTCTTGCTGACTCTCAGAAGCCCAAGGTCCATGAAAGTTAAAAGTAACTGGTACACCCTTTGGCAAAATATCTAAAATAGGAAAGCTATATAATGCAAAGTGCAAATTAATAGCATCTGGTTTGCTTGTTCTTGTTTTCTGAAAGTTAGTGCGAATCGACCATAATCTTTGCCAAATAGCACTATCAACAGAAGCCAAATTAGTCAGCTTAATCGGCGAATTTAGTTCGGTTTCTGGTAAACCGACTCCGCATAACTCAACTTGATCTTGATTTGCTGCTAATTTATGAGTTAGTTCATAAATATACCTTTCTAATCCTCCGGGACTTTTGGGAAACCAGCCTAATCCGAGGGTGACAATCGATGCTGATCCTGAACCAAAACTTCTTTCTTTATTACTTTCCATTCATGTGTCTCCTATAAATATATTTGAAACAGTAGAGGCAGGGCTATTTCATTCTCATCTAGCCCGCCTCAGAATGAATTCTGAGTCTAATAGCACTCATTCGTCTAAAGACGACTGAGACTCATGTTATAGTCCGTTTTAACGGACTTTAGCTATAAGAAAAGGAACTTTAGTTCTGGGCGGTTTATGCCTAGAATGAAATAGCCCTGCAGTAGGGGCAATTCATGAATTGCCCCTACTGCGTGTTATATCCCAACCTGAATTACTAGAATTTACGAATATACATTATCAATAAGAGTTTTTTGTAGAACACCAATTTATAAACTATTTATATGTCAACGTCAATAATGAATTTAAACCTGTGTTTTTTGTAACTAAAGAACATCGATTATTATATATGTGATATTTACCAGTCAACAAGCTGAGTAGTAGACAGGGAAAGGGAAAAAGCACTATTAATTAATCGATAAACAAACAATTTTGTATTGATATTTACAATTTATTTTTAACAGGTAAATATTAATACATTGAAAAAAATAGTTATATTTTTCTGCGGATTATACAAACAACGATTGTATATAAATAATTAAAAGCTTAGAAATTATATGAAAAATAAATTACTGGCGCAGTTAGTAAAACTCCGTCACCAACTCAATCAGCACATCAAAAAACTATCTAAACCTAGATATTTGCAAAGAAGTAAAACTTTCAACTTTTTACTCAGTCTGACTCTTGGAGTTATTGTTACTACCATTGGAATTACAACGGATTGGGCGACAACCGGCACACCCACACTTACTTACAAAACATCGTGGATAGGTAATACTTTTGGCAGTGGAAATCTGCGGGTGCAAAATAATATTGAGGCAATGTATGTTACCTCTGATGGTAAAGTTTATACTAACAGTCATTGGGACGAAGCTGGAACAGAGGCAGCAATATATAAAGATGGTAAAGTTATTGGTGCCCTTGGGGATACTCACGGCTGGAGTCGTGGAGGTGGCAAAGCGGTAACAGCAAATAGTAAATATGTTTACATTGCCATGACTCAAGGTTCGAGGGGCAATACAAAAGAAGATTACCCACCAGAAGGAACAACTTGGCATTGCGTTAGACGTTATGATTTGTCGGGAAAACCTGCGCCGTTTACTGAAGGGCGTGGCTGGGATAAAAGTATGTTAATTACCAGTACTAAAAGTGAAGTTACTGGATTAGCAACTGTGGGAAACGAGTTGTATGTGAGTGATTTTGCTGCTAACCGCATTCGTGTCTATGATACTGATACGATGAAGGAACTCCGCAGCTTTACCGTTGCTAATCCGGGAGGAATAACTATTGATCCACAAAAAAATCTCTGGATTATTCAAAGCAAAAATGGTAGTAAGCCTGCCAAAATTGTACATTATTCCCCAAGGGGAAAGCAATTGCCCCAACAGATTGCAGATATCGTCGAACCAACTGCGATCGCAATTAATCATCAAGGTAAGCTGTTAGTGGCAGAAAATGGCTCACGTCAGCAAATGTTGATTTATGACATTAAAAGCAATCCGGTGCAGTTAGGTAGTTTCGGCTGTAAAGGTGGTATCTATGCAGGCGTTCCTGGTGAAGTTCGAGATTTGAAACTTTATGGACTTACCGGAGTTGGTACAGATGCTTCAGGTAATATCTATATAAATAGCAATGGTTTCAACAAATCAGGAACAGATTTGCGGAAGTTTTCGCCATCGGGAAAACTAATGTGGCGATCGCTGGGATTGATATTCGTCGATAATGCAGATGCCGATCCTAAAACTGATGGTGTAGATTTATTCACCAAACAAGAACATTATCTGATGGATTACAGCAAGCCTGCTGGTAAGCAATGGACTTATAAAGATTACACCTTAAATGCTTTCAAATATCCTCAAGATCCGCGTCTGCATACATCGCCAGATGGAACCTTTGTTCGCCGCATCCAAGGGAAGCCGTTTTTGTTCCTCACGGATATGTATAGCAGCTTTCTGCAAATATATCGTTTTAATCCAGCCACCGATGGTAAAATTGCCATCCCAGCCGGAATGTTTGTTGCTACCAATGGCGATAAAAAATCAATCGCGGGAAATTGGCCACCGCAGCAGCCAGAAAAAGGAGAGTGGATCTGGCGCGATCGCAACGGTAATGGCACATTTGAAAAGAACGAATACGATACCAGCAAAGATTATCCTTATATCGGCGGGTGGTGGGTAGATAGCAAAGGAGATGTTTGGAAAGCTTTGCGAACACAAGACGGCATTCGACATTATCCTTTACAGGGAATAGATGCTAAAGGCAACCCCATCTACAGCTATAGTTCGATGGAAAAGCAAGCTATTCCTAGCATATTTAACGACTTGCGGCGGCTCGAATATTTCCCCCAAACAGATACCATGTATTTGTCAGGTTTTACGGTAGATCATCCCGCATTCGGCGACGATGCTGGAGTTGCTGGATCTGAGATTGCCCGTTTTGACAATTGGAGTCAAGGAAATCGTACTCCTCGCTGGCGGGTTGTGATTCCTTACGACAGCACCGGCAAACGCGAAGTGTCTACAGCTGCAATTAGTGTGGCAAAAGATTATGTTTTCGCTGTGACAGTTAAAACCGCAGAGGTATATGTCTACAATGCCACGACGGGAGTGCAAGTACAACAGTTAAAACCAGGCACAGAAGTTGGAGGCGAAAGTGGCTGGATTGATATACCCTACGGTATCCGCGCTTTTCGGCGTTCAAATGGTGAGTATCTGGTATTTGTGGAAGAAAATTGGAAAGGAAAGGTGATTATGTATCGACTAGCAGGGTAAGCATTTCATTAACCTCGATTATGCCAAGGCTAATCTTTTCAGACTCCGATAATGTGGCTCCCGATGTGGCGTGGGTGAGTTATGAGCGGTTGGCGCAAATTCAGGATGAAGCGGGGCATTTTCGAGGAGCACCGGAATTGGTAGTAGAAGTGCTTTCTTTGGGAAAAGCAAATGAAGATCGAGATCGATTAGCCAAGTTGAAACTGTATTCAGTTCAGGGAGTGCAGGAGTATTGGATTGTCGATCGCATTGCTCAACGAATCGAAGTCTATCGACGAGACAATGCTCAGTTAATGCTGGTTGATGATGTGATTACGTCGCCCTTGCTGCCCAATTTTGCCTGTGAAGTAGCGCGTCTTTTCGTGTCACGGAGCTAAACGTCCCAAATTCTCCAGCGCAATCCCTCGGTAGTTCCAAGCCCAATCGAAGTCTGGTTTAATTTTCAGTGCTTGGTTGTAAGATGCGATCGCTTCTTCATAGCGTTATAATTCATTTAATGCAATTCCTCTACCTTGCCAGTCTTCTAAATCTTGGGGGGTAAGTGCGATCGCTTGCTCAAAATCTGCTTCTGCTTGCTGCGCTTGGTCATTTTTTTGACAAGCCAATCCTCGCCATACTAGCGCCAAAATGTACTTTGGCTTAATTCTCAAAGCTTGGTTCAGGTATTCAATGGACTCGTGGTATTGTTCCAGATGATAACAAGTTAGACCCAACCCATAAATTATTTGGGATAATTATTACAAGAATGATAATGTCTATTACTAAAATCACCAAACAAAGCAATTAGAAAGCGTTACTGTCAATCTGTACGATTTCCATTACAAAACCATTAAATAAGTATCTTTTCCTTCCACTGGCAAAACTCGCAATTTCTGATTTTGTAAATCGGGTTCTAATCCTAAATCTTCTAAAGGTATTAATCCCAATAACGGATCTGAACCTTCTGGTAATTCAATACAATTGAATGTCCCTTCTCTCCCCTCAACTGAAAGATTCAACATCTTAAAAACCCGAGCTTTTTGTACTCCTGTAGCTATTTTTACATCTACTTCTCCTTGCAGAGGCAATCCCAAATCAAGAATAATATTTTTAGGCAAGCACAGCCTTGTTGCACCTGTGTCAACTAAAACATCATGTAAAGTAATTGAGCGTATTTGTTCTGTGGGAATAAATCCTCTTTCTGCGAGAGTTTGGTCAATTTGGTTAGTAATAGTGATTGTGGTAGTTACTTTGCCCATTTTTTCACTTTTGCTATTTGTCATATCATTTTCCTATAAATTAATCTGACTTTTGCCATTAAGTCGTGAAACAACAAAATAGCAAGGGTTTCAGACCATCTTTTATTGAGAATAAATTAATATTAATGACAATAAATCAGGATAAAACAGGGCTTTGGGCTAGGAGTAGAGTAAGTGTAGGCGTAGCCCGCACTTCTCTACGAGAGGCTGCGCCCTAAGCGTAGCTATGCCGCAGGCTTTACGACAAAGCTCAGTGACCATCGTAGACATCGCTGAATTAAGGAGATAACGGGAAAAGTCAGATAAATTAATGAGGTCGATTAGGGTTACTCTAGACTCTTGACTAGCTTCTACAAAAAGAAGTGCAACTTATAGGCGCATTATAGCGGTTCTTGTTTCCATGAGTTATACCCGTAGGGGCACGGTACTGCCATGTCCTTACACTTGGCGATATAATTTTGTACCGCATCTGAATGGGAACCGCTATAGCAAAATATTCCACATCAAACAGCGTCCTTATCAAACAACAGCCCTTTGTTTAGGCTGACGCACCGGACGCTTGCGCTCGCTTCGACGAACGCCTCCTGCCATTTTGTACTCAACGCTATTCTTGCCATACTTTGCAGCTACACTGAGTAACATATGTTCTGTTAGTTCCATCAGCGACTTTTCGGCAACTTCTAAGGCTCCCTGAGTCAGATCCACGGTGGAGAGGGTTGAGTTATAAGCTTCCAACTTATCTTGCGTTGTTTTGATGATGACTGCAAAGGAGTCAATAGTTACCCCATTGCCTAAGTCTAAGGTAGGACTGATCGATTTCAAAGCCGCAATTCGACGCTGTGCTCTATCAAGTACTTTAGACCCGCGTTTTGGACGTGACATAAATCACTTTCCTGTTATTAATAATGCGCCAGGACAAAAACTGAGTTCTACCCTGAACTGTACAGCACTAGAATAGACAAAATTAGGGTTACTTGACACCCGCATTATTCAGTATAAATTGACTTATTTATCACAAATATATTGAATGGCTTTATGTAAATTCTTGGAGGTTGCCCGAATTCAGTAAACGATTGTCCAAATTCAGTAAACAACTGCCCAAATTCAGTAAACAACTGTCCAAATTCAGTAAACAACTGCCCAAATTCAGTAAACAACTGCCCAAATTCAGTAAACAACTGCCCAAATTCAGTAAACAACTGCCCGAATTCAGTAAACAACTGCCCGAATTCAATCAACAACTGCCCGAATTTAATATGGGAACTTAGCAAACTTGCTTTTATTAAACACAAAAGCGATGTCTACGATGGTCACTGAGCTTTAGCTTTGTCGTAAAGCCTGCGGCATAGCTACGCTTAGGGCGCAGCCTCTCGTAGAGAAGTGCGGGACGCCTACGCAAGAATTGAACTGATACAAAGCGTAGACGCAAAGGGGCTTGTCGTCAGACATCGCACGATAGGATTTCTCACCGCTAGCGTCTCTTGTTGGTAAAATTGCTACTGTAGTTACTTCTAGCCTAAAGTTGCTGCCTAAATTCTAGCTTTATGCGACACTTTACCTGATAGCAAATAAATTGCGATTGCGATCGCAAATGCCTCTGGGCTATCAATGCTGAACTCCAACAGGTAATTTTCCGACTATCGATCAAGAAAAATGGACTTCTATAGAAATTGCAACCTCAGCAATCGCTAGAACCTATCGTAAAATTGAATAATGACCATCAAGACTTTTAGGCACTGTGAACTTTTTTATTGGTTGCGCTGTTTGGGCATACAAAGGTTGGGTGGGCGAACTCTATCCCCAAGGAACTCGCACAAGCGATTTTCTCAATCTCTACAGTCGTCGCTTCACCACTGTAGAAGGTAACACCACTTTCTATGCCGTGCCTAACCAAGAAACTGTAACTCGTTGGGCTGCCGAAACACCAGAGGGTTTTGAATTTTGCTTGAAATTACCGCGAGATATTACCCATCAAGGATTACTACAACCATATATACCTGCTGCTTTAAAATTTCTGGAAGGGATGCGCCCTTTAGGTAAGCATCTTGGCCCAATATTTGCCCAACTACCACCTAGTTATGCACCTGCATTGCTTGACGATTTAACTGACTTTTTGTCAGCTTGGCCGCGCACAGATGCACCTCTAGCGCTAGAAGTTCGGCATCCCGACTGGTTTAAAGAACCCCATGCGAGTAATTTGACAGCGCTTTTAGAGAAGCTAGGCGTGGGACGAGTGCTGTTAGATTCACGACCCATCTACACTGGAGATGATGATCCCCAATTACAATCGGAACGGCGCAAACCCAAATTACCTCTGCAATTGAGTGTAACAGCACCTTTTACTCTGATTCGGTTTATTTCTCATCCGAATTTATCAGTGAATCAGCCGTTTATGGAAGAGTGGGTGAGACAGATTCAGCAATGGTTGCAGATGGGAGTGCGAATTTATTTCTTTGTTCATTGTCCAATAGAAGAGCAATCGCCTAACACAGCGCGTCACCTCCAAAAGCTATTGGAACAGAGTGATACATCAGTACCCCCTTTACCTTGGAATCAACTTGAGCATCCCCCTAATCAGCTCAGTTTGTGGTAAATACGAAAGTAGTTGAGAGTTAAAAATGGAAAATATTTCTCAACTTAAATGTGTTTAAATTTATATTTCCATGAGCAAACATAAAAAACATAAATTTTAAATTCTATAAAGAACAACGGCTATAAGCACAGCGTCTTGTTCTGCTACTGGAGAATTTACATCAAACTCTCAATCATGACATCAAATGTAAAAGGCAAGTTTTGGATGAAAATAAATTTAAATTTTCTCAATTCAAAATAATGGGTATAATGTCTGACATAGATGTAGATGATTCCAGATAACTAACCTTATGCTTGCTTATTGAAGGCACACCGTCGTATAGTATTAACATCCTCTCCCTTGTGCTAGTTCTCAAATCCTTAATCTGACTAATCCCAACATTTGATAACTGATGCATTTGCACCACTCAACTTTTTTAGATGAGAAATTAAAAAACCTATATGTGTTCGCGGAGCGTTTGTTAGAGAAGCGGCTTGTCGTCAAACATCACCTCCCGCTCTTGCAAATTATCATGCGATCGCCACAATTAACTGAAATCTGGAAATCTAAAATCAAATTATTATTTACCATAACTAGCAACATCAAAAGCAAAAACCTCTGTCATAAGAGTTTAAAGACACTTGCAATATTTGTGACAACTAAGCCAGAGAAAATAGTCGGCTGATGAAAACAATCCTTTCAGTAAAAATATCTTCACAAATAAGACTTGTATCCCACCTGTAAAACCGTACTTTAAAGAGATTGTAAATTATCAAATATAATCTTGTAAATACGCTTTACAGAACTACACAGTGTGAATAAGAATAATAACTTAACCAAAGTAAAATTTTCCTGAATACAGTCAAATAATGCTGTCATAGGGAAAAGCAGTGAATAAAGGAGAGACTAAGCGATGAAGGACCCTTATCTGTTGGCAGCAGGCTTGTTAACAGGATTGGCAATACCAGCATCGGCTCTTCCACATCTGTCGATTGTCCTGCCAGAAAATTCTAGATTCCTGTGGGATTTAAAACAAGGTTCGCAGACAATAGTCAGTACAGAAGTTATCAAGAGCGTTGATCTCTCCTTAGCAGAACTCAGCGCCCAAGCGTGGCAACCCCTAAAAAGTTCGCAGCCAACAGTAGAGAAAAACGTCCATAGCGTACCAGAATTCAGTAGTCAGGCATTACCAGCTCCAACAGAGTCATTAGTTAACGCCAGCGCCAAAACAGCTAGTCTCTCACTGACATCTGGCAATCATC
This sequence comes from Nostoc sp., assembly GCF_041747015.1. Taxonomy (GTDB): domain Bacteria; phylum Cyanobacteriota; class Cyanobacteriia; order Cyanobacteriales; family Nostocaceae; genus Nostoc. The sequence goes on along the minus strand of NZ_JBGTFY010000188.1, from coordinate 40,746 downwards.
TTTACTACCAAAGATTGGCGGCTCTGAAAACAGGTCAGATTTATACACGCGTAGATAGTGATAATTTAAAATCATTGTGGGAGTCGATTAAGAAACGTCAACTAACTTATGACGACTGGAAAAGTTTACTAGCTTTAGAAGCTAGAGCGATCGCTCAAGGTCAAGGTGTAAATCATCTAAGTATCTTAGTTGGTGATTCTTTGAGTATGTGGTTTCCTAGAGAAAAACTACCTGCTGGTAAATTATGGCTGAATCAAGGCATATCTGGAGATACTTCCAGTGGCGTTTTAAAAAGATTGGGAGCGTTTTCAGCAACGCGGCCAAATGTGATTTACGTTATGGCTGGGATTAACGACTTACGAAAAGGCGCTAGCGATCAAGCAATTTGGCGTAATTATCGCCGAATTCTCCGCCGCTTACGCCAGACTCATCCACAAGCTCAAATCATTGTCCAATCAATTTTGCCTACTCGCCTACCAAAACTTTCCAATAGCCGCATTCGTCATATCAACACAGAACTAACCCTGATTGCCAAGCAAGAAGGCGCTAATTATCTAAATATCTATAGCTGGTTTACGGATATGGAAGGTAATTTGCGCCCAGAGTTGACTACAGATGGCTTGCACCTGTCTCAAGAAGGATATGATGTGTGGCGATCGGCACTACAGCAAATAGAATACAAGCTCAGTCAGCGCTAGAATTAAGCGATCGCTTCTGTGCAAGACGCTACCCCTATCACCAGAAGTTCTGTAATTGTGTGAATTACTAATAAATAGTAGTTGTAAATATAAATATTTGTAAATTAAACGATAAATTTTCGCAAGTTCCTCAGAGAGCGCTACCCCTATTTTCGAGAAATTTGCCAACGCGCTGATCAGGAGGTAACAGCACCTGCCGATTACGGATTGGTATGAAACACTGATGCGGTTGGCGAAGACAAGTGAGGAAAGCGAAAATAAAATAACCGTGTCTCCCGGACAGGAAAATGCTATGGTTTAACGCTCAATACTTCCCGATTCAAAACCTGATTCAACTTACCGCTGCGATAACCTTCTAAATCTAGAGTTACGTAGATAAATCCGAAATCTTGAAATGCGGAAACTAATTTTTGTAAGTCTGTAGTCAATACAAACTCTTTGATTTGTTCTGGTGGCAATTCAATACGTGCTGTATCGCCTTCTGAACGCACACGCAAATTCTGCCAACTAAGCTTTCGCAGGAAAATTTCTGCTCTGCCAACTCGTTGTAACTTATCTACAGTAATCTCTTCACCGTAAGGAAACCGAGAACTAAGGCAAGGTTGAGCAGGTTTATCCCACCAATGTAAACTCAGTTGTTGCGAAAGTTGTCGGACTTCAGCTTTAGTCATACCAACTTCTGCCAAAGGCGATCGCGCACCTCTTTCTTTCGCCGCCTGAATTCCTGGGCGATAATCATGCAAATCATCGGCATTCACCCCATCCACTACATAGGGATAACCCAACTGCAAAGCCAGAGGTTTGAGAGTGTCGTGCAATTCACTTTTACAAAAATAACAACGGTTGACAGGGTTAGAGGTGTAATTGGGATTTTCCATCTCGTAAGTCTGGACGATTTTATGAGAAATCCCAATTGTTGCGGCTTGAACTTTGGCATCTTCCAACTCTTCCGGCAACAGCGAAGGAGAAACAGCCGTGACAGCCAAAGCGCGATCGCCCAATACATCATAAGCAATTTTGGCAACCAAAGTGCTATCAACGCCCCCAGAGTAGGCAATCAACGCCTGCTCCATTTCTTTAAATAAGCCTTGCAATTGCTCAAATTTTTCTGTCAACATCATTTCCCAATCCTGCCAAAACCCATTGCACCCAACAATTTCTATTGTAGTCATTAGTCATTTGTCATTGGGCATTGGTTATTTTTTCTTCCCCCACTCCCCATTAACTTCAGTTGGCGCTTTGCTGTACTTGGCTACAAGACTGGCTAAAAGTGGTAAATCAATCGGTTTAGAAATATAGTCATTTACTCCAGCTGCTAGACAAATTTCGCGATCGCCTTTCATTGCCATTGCTGTTTGAACAATTATCGGAATCGCCCCATATTGCCGATTTTCTCGCAGTTGTTGCACCAAATTAAGACCATTTCCATCTGCCAGACAAACATCCATTAAAATCACCGCTGGCTTTAACTGTGTTAGAGCTTCCCACATTTCGGCAGCATTCTTAACCCAAGTCACCTGATATTCCAATTCACGTAAATAAATTTGCATCAAATGAGCGTTGGGTAAGTCATTTTCTACCAGCAAAATATCTACACAAGAACTAGGGGTGAAAGGCAGAGGAGATAAGGAAAATTTTGCTTCCACTGCTGCCTCATCTCCTGCATCTTGCTTAAGGGGAAGTATGAGGGTAAAACGGGAGCCGTGATCTACTTCCGATTCCACTTTCACTGAACCACCGTGAATTTGGGCGAGTTTCTGAGTCACTGATAAACCCAAACCAGTACCTTCAACACCACCAGACACGGCTTTGGCAATTTGAAAATAGGGTTGAAACAGTTTAACTTGGTCTTCTTGGGAAATGCCAGTGCCAGTATCCCAAACTGTGAAATGTATAAATACACCTTTGAGGGCAACCTGTAAGCCAACACTTCCTTTACTGGTAAACTTTAGGGCGTTGAAAAGTAAATTCACCAGCATTTGCTTGAGTCGTAAGGAGTCAGCTACTAAAGTTGTAATATCAGGGTCAATTTCTAGACACAGTTTCAAACCCTTATTAGTGGCTTTCTCTTTCACCAGCGCCAAAACATTGGTACACAACAGTTCCACATCTACTGTTTCCCACTGCACATCCAGTTGATTGGCTTCAATTTTAGAGAGATCCAAAATATCACCAATTAGAGCTAGTAAGTGCTTGCCGCTAGACTGAATTATATTTAAATAGTCTTGCCGGCGTTCTCTAGTTGGTTTGTACTCTGGGGCTAAAAGCAGGTCGCTAGAAAAGATTATAGAACTAAGCGGTGTGCGAATTTCGTGACTGGTATTTGCCAGAAACTGATTTTTCAGTTGATTGGTACACTGCAATTCTTGATTAGAGTTACTTAACTGTTGATACCGTTGCTGCGAATATAGGATGTGTTTAAGTTGTAACCATGCTGTAGTACAGTACTTAGCTGACCTTGCCATCAATTGTGATCTAACTTGAGCTTGTGATTCTATGAGCGACTCATGATCAGAGCTTAGGGGCGCTGCGGCGATAATTAGCCAGCCGATGACGTTGCCAGAATCATCAGCTAACTGCCAAGCACTCGGTGGTTGTTGATTCTCAAGGTGTTGCAAATCTTCGACTTCTATAACCTCTTGCAATCTCAACAGCAGCTTTTTTTCTGCTGTCAGTACTTCTAGAAGTGAGTTGGTGGATGGAGAATGACAAACATAGCAAACTGTTGCAACAGTTTCTTGTGGTTGAAACAGAGCAATGCCTACGGTACAATCTGTCAGCGCCAGATTACTGTTGTGAACAGCACTGTTAATTTCGTTAACCATAGTTTGAAAAACTTGCGCTTGTGCGGTTCCTGCCTGGGGGACAGTATTACAAGCAGAAAGCAGGTAATCATTAAGGCGACTTTGCAACTGGTTCAAGCTGCTCTCCAGCCACACCTGCGTCCGAAGTTGCTCAATTGTTGTCAAAAGTTTTGGCGTTGCATCTATCGGTGAGTTTTGTTCTGGTAAGCTTGAATACTGCTGCATGGTCAATTAGACCGTTGAACAAGTTTAGCTTGGCACAAAAATCCCAATAGGATTTTATGTATATTAAGGGACAATTCTTTTTTATTTATAAACCACAGCCTATGTTGTTATAAACCATAACTTATGTTGTCGGGTTTAGCATCTCTACCAAAAAATTATTGTATAAATCACTGACCTAAAATTTTTTAAAGCAACTTAAGACTTATGGATACAGAATTCATCCAACTAATCGTTAATGGGATTGCAGTGGGGAGCATTATTGCTCTCGCCGCAGTCGGGCTTACTCTTACCTATGGAATTTTACGGTTATCTAACTTTGCTCATGGTGACTTTCTAACTTTAGGAGCCTATGTGACTTGGCTGATAAACACTATTGGAGTCAATATTTGGCTGTCGATGATTCTGGCGGCGGCGGGAACAGTTGCAGCAATGCTGTTATCGGAAAAGTTACTGTGGTCAAGGATGCGCTCTATCCGTGCTACTTCCACGACGCTGATTATTATTTCGATCGGACTTGCCTTATTTATTCGCAATGGGATTATTTTTATCTGGGGTGGCAAAAACCAAAATTACAATTTACCTGTTACCCCAGCTTTAGATATCTTTGGTTTAAAGGTGCCGCAAAATCAATTATTGGTATTGGGGTTGGCGGTGCTAGCAATTTTGGCGCTGCATTACCTACTGCAAAATACCAAAATTGGTAAAGCGATGCGGGCAGTTGCCGATGATCTGGACTTAGCCAGGGTTTCAGGTATCAATGTTGACCGAGTAATTTTTTGGACTTGGGTAATTGCTGGCACTCTTACATCATTGGGCGGAAGTATGTATGGATTGATTACAGCCGTGCGCCCGAATATGGGATGGTTCTTAATTTTACCATTATTTGCCTCAGTGATTCTGGGTGGAATTGGCAACCCTTATGGTGCGATCGCCGCAGCTTTTATAATTGGCATCGTTCAAGAAGTCAGCACCCCTTGGCTGGGTTCACAGTATAAACAGGGCGTAGCACTGTTGATCATGATTTTGGTGCTGCTCATTCGTCCCAAGGGTTTATTCAAAAGCACGATTTGAGCAGCACCACTCCACTTCTTCTAACTATTGAATAATGTGGAAGTAGTAGGCTGCTACCACGAAATTGATAGCTAACAATAACAGTGCCCAGCTTGTGCGAAAGGCGTAGGGAGGTTTAGCTCCACTATCGGCAACTGGGGAAATCTTAGCTTTAGCGGTCATAATCCGGTTCTCCTAATGTCACGACTTTTTAAGAAATACCAAACTGGTGTACCAAATATCCAAATTCTTTAAGAATATTTGTGTGAAGTTGGGAATTGGGCATTGGGAACTGGTTATTTTTTCTTTCTCTGCCCCTCTGCCCCCTACTCCCTATTCCCCACTCCCTCGTCTCCAGCATGATAGGAACTGCGAACCAGAGGCGCAGAACGGACGTGGTTGAATCCCATTTCCCATGCTAATCTGCCGAGTTGATCAAATTCCTCTGGAGTCCAATATTTTTGGACTGGCAGATGTTCTAGAGAAGGACGCATATACTGCCCAATAGTCAAGCGATCGCACCCCACAGCCCTGAGATCAGCCATTGCTTCAATTACTTCCTCAATGGTTTCTCCGTGTCCCAGCATCAAACCTGATTTGGTGGGAATTGTCGAATCGATTTGTTTGACTACAGCCAGTACTGAGAGCGAGCGAGCGTACTTGGCTCCCCGGCGCACTGGCCCAGTTAACCGTCGCACTGTCTCGATATTGTGATTGAAACAAGCTGGTTTGGCTTTTACAATCATGGCTATCCGCTGGCGTTGACCTGATTCTCCCACACCAGCACCACCCCAAAAATCTGGGGTCAGCACTTCAATTTGAGTCTCTGGGTTCAATTGGCGAATAGTGGCGATCGTCTTCACAAAATGCGCTGCGCCCTGATCTGGCAAGTCATCACGGGCTACAGAAGTCAGCACCACATAACGCAATCCCAAAAGCTGCACTGCCTCAGCTACTTTTTGGGGTTCCTCTAAATCCAGAGGCATTGGTACATGACCTTTATCTACTTGACAGAAGGCACAAGAGCGTGTGCAGGTAGGCCCCATTAGGAGGAAAGTTGCAGTTTTTTGGGCATAGCACTCTCCCCGGTTGGGACAGCGGCCTTCTTCGCAAATTGTGTGAATTTGGCGCTGCTTAATAATGCGTTGTACGGTAGAGATTTCGCTGGCTTTGCCAATAGAGCGACGTAACCAGCTAGGCATTGCCCTAATTTCAGACTGTAGTTCAGCCTGTTGTGACGAAATTATAGACATATAAGCAAGATGCGGATATAGAGTAATGGTCTGTCAATTAACAAATGATCGATAAGAATAGACGTAGGAAGCGAGAGACGCAGCGACGCTTTTAATGAAGTCACCATGTCTCTGTGTCCCTTATGCCCTAGATCAAGGCTAAAGCTTTAAATATCACCATTACACAAATTGAAAAGAGCGCCAGCAAAAGTTTTGCAAAACACCTCTAACAATGTCATTTATACCGAAATATACTATCCCCCAATTAATAGAAATTTTGTATATAGTGGGAGAATTCTCAAGGACAATCGGCAAAGTCGGTATTTACACTTAAAGTTTCTGTTAGAGAAAACCAGTCGTGGCAAGCAACAAAATTTTAGTTATCGATGACACTACAGTTGTCAGGGTAAAAGTACGGGAAATGTTGCCTCCGGGCAATTTTGAGGTACTAGAAGCAAAAGACGGTGTGGAAGGACTAAATTTCATCCTTCAGGAAAAACTCAGCCTGATTATGCTGGATTTCCTGTTGCCTAAAATGAGTGGCTGGGAAGTTTTCCAGCAAGTTCAAGCCCACCCAGAGTTAAGGAAAATTCCTTTGGTGATCATGTCTGGTCGCAAGGAAGAGGTAACTGAGAAAATCACAGAACCATTTGAACATTTTGAATTTCTGGGCAAGCCTTTTGATCAGAAGCAACTAATTAGCGCAATTAAGTTAGCTATGACCAAGGCGAAATTACCACGCCCAGAGCTAGTCTCAGTCGGAGCGGTTGCTGTCAAAAATGGCACAGTTGCAACTTCTAGTGTCGCCAATGGTACGATGCCTACGGCGGCAAGCAACGCAGTCCCTAGTGCTGCAAATACTGCGATGCCTACGGCGGCAAGCAACGCAACCCCTATTGCCGCCAACGCTGCTGCTGCGATGCCTACGGCGGCAAGCAACGCGACCCTTATTGCCGCAGGAGCGTCCGACGCAGAAATTAATGCGTTGAATGAGAAAATGGTCAAAATGCAAGTAGAAATTGATGCTTTGAAGAAACAGCTAACTCAGGTTGTGACTTTTATTAAACAAAAAATCAAGTAGCATTTGTACTCGTTATTCTTATCGCAGCCGAAAATACCCCGTCTCTAATAACGGGGATTCGGTTAAAAGCGGTTAAAAATATCTAGTTCAAAAACATTTATGTTTACAAATCATCGTTGACAACAAAATTCAAAAACAGGAAAGACTAGCGATAATCTGCGCTTTTATAATTTTTGAATTTTAAATTTCCCGTTTGCGTAGCGTCTAGGCAGGAGAAGGGTTCAACTCAGTTGGTAGTCTAGCAAAGCAGCCCAATACCCACTAAACCTGCCGCCGTGTGCTCTGAAGCTAAGGACAACGGCAGGCTTTTATTATTTGGTCTATACTAAATACAAAATCTGTGTCTAAGCGTGATAGCTAGTCTACAGATTGACAGCAGCATATAAGTTGTCAATTTGATTTTAAGTTAAGAGATATCGAAAAACGCCTGCCTGCTTGTTAGCAAACAGGCGTGTCTTTTAGCACAAAGTTTTATCGAGATTCGGGTTATTAAATCTTAGCAGTAGAATCAACTGAGGGTTGAGACTGACTTACCGAATCTAACTTTGGCAAAAGCAGTAGATTTTGTGCTTTTACATTACTGTTGAGTGTTGCTTGCAAAATTTGGGTATTGGAGATGGAATTATTAGCCAATGTAAACAGGGGATTTGACAAAATCCCTGCTATGGTAGTGGCTATTAATGTTACCAACAACCCGACCTGCAAAGGTCTTAGCCCAGGCAAATCCCAACGTACTTCTGGATAATTCTTCACCGCGTCGGACATTTCATGGGGTTCTTTAACTACCATCATCTTGACTACGCGAATGTAGTAGTAGATGGAGACAACACTAGTAACTAAGCCTAGCAAGACTAACCAATAAAGTCCTGCTTGCCAACCAGCCCAGAATAAGTAAATCTTGCCGAAAAACCCAGCGAATGGTGGAATACCGCCTAAAGAAAGTAGGGAGATACTCAACCCCAATGTTAGGAGTGGGTCTTTTTGATATAAGCCAGAGTATTCAGCAATCTGATCGGTTCCTGTGCGTAGTGAGAACAGAATGATGCAGGTAAAGCCGCACAGGTTCATGAACAGGTAAACCATCAGGTAAAATATCATACTGGCATACCCTGCCTGTGTACCAGCAATCAAGCCAATCATCACAAACCCAGCTTGGGCAATGGATGAATAAGCTAGCATTCGTTTCATGCTGGTTTGGGCTAGGGCGACTACGTTACCCAAGATCATACTGAGAACCGCCAGAGCAGTGAAAACAAACCTCCATTCGTCAGCAACTAGGGGGAAGGCTGTTGTCAACAAGCGGATGGCTAGGGCAAACCCAGCTGCTTTGGAACCGACAGATAAAAAGGCGATTACTGGGGTGGGAGCGCCTTCGTAAACGTCTGGTGTCCACTGGTGAAAGGGTGCAGCTGAGATTTTGAAGCCAATACCTGCGATCGCAAAAACCAAGGCAATGACCAAACCTAAAGATTGACCGACTTTCGCTGTGGCAATGCCATTAGCGATCGCACTTAGTTCTGTTTGTCCTCCAGATAGTCCATACAGCAGTGATACACCGTACAAAAAGATTGCTGTACTGGAAGCTCCAATTAACAGGTATTTCAACGCCGCTTCATTGGAGCGGGGGTCACGCTTGGTATAACCTGCCAACAAGTAAGAGGAAATACTCAGGGTTTCTAGGGAGATGAAAATCATCACCAATTCACTAGCCCCGGATAAAAACATCCCTCCTAAAGTAGCACTCAGCAAAATAGCGATGAATTCGGCTAAAGGGGTGCCACTCTGCTCAACGTAGCGAATTGACATCAATATAGTGGCGATCGCAGACAAGGCAATAATACCGCGAAAGATGATACTGAGGTCGTCACCGTTAAAGCTACCGGTAAAAGCGATGGGATTAGGAGAGTCCCATTGAAAATATAGAGCGAGAATGGAAGCAAATAAACCTGCGATCGCTAGATATCCAATCCAGCGTGCGGATGTACGCCCCAAGATCAAATCAACTATCAAAACCCCCAAGAGGGTGAGAATAACAATCCCCTCTGGTAAAATCGTTCCAGCGTTCAACTGGGATGCAATATTAGCAAAATCCATGAGATGTATAGGTTTTGGCGATTAGACATTAAGGCTAACTCTGTTCACTCTAGCAAGTTTTCTAATTAAGAAACTAGCTCTTTTAACAAGAGCTTAACAGCTTGGGTGCAGATGGCGATCGCACTTATCTTCAGCTAGCATCAAGTTCTGCAAGCCAATGGTGTCCGGGGTGACACACTTCTTCAGAATTTTTCAGTATTAAACATTGAGTCAATGCACCCTCCCATCCCCAATCAACTAACCTAGAAATAACGCTCTTAAATACTGGATAAAATCATGGCTCAAGAAGTTCTAATCAATGATGATTACTATGTGCCAGATGCCAACCAGCTAATCACTGAAGATGATACACCTGTGGACAATTTTGCCTCTGCCAAAGAACAAACACCTGTAGATAATTTTGCATCTTTCAAACAACAACGTCTTTTAGTGAGTTCTCTACAAAGCCAGACTTTTTTAGCTGAGGCTAATGTGGGTATTTACTATACAGACCTTCAGCCCCCCATTGTACCGGATGTCTTTCTCAGCTTAGATGTCCAAGTGCCTAAAAATTGTTATCTGGTTTGGCATTTTGGCAAACCTCCAGAAGTCGTCCTCGAAATTGTCTCTAATAAAGAAGGTACAGATGACGACACTTTACAAACATACTGTCCATTCTCGTCAGCTTCCACATTAATCTCACGAACTTGTACAAATTATAAACTTATTTATCCGATACCAAACCTTCTCTAATAAATCAGGATCATCGGCATCAAACCATTCTATTTGTGGATATGCGCGAAACCAAGTACGTTGTCGCTTGGCAAATTGCCGTGTATGCAAAATCGTTAATTCTTCCGCTTTATTTAAGGAAATATCCCCAGCCAAATATTGCTTGATTTCTTGATATCCCAAAGTATTTAACAAAGACAAATCAGTGCCGTATTTTTGACAAAGATATTCTACCTCAGCAACCATTCCATCTGCGATCATTTGCTCAGTTCGCTGTTTAATCCGAGCGTCCAACTTTTCAACATCGCAATCCAAACCAATTTGCAAAATCGGATAATTCGGTGGATTCTCCCCTTGCTGTTCCGAAATTGGATGACCAGTGACATAATATACCTCTAAAGCTCGTAAAGTTCGCACTGAGTCATTGGCATGGATCTTTTGTGCGGCAACTGGATCAACTTGTTGTAACATAGCGTAGAGTTGATGTTGTCCAAGAAATTCAAGCTGCGATCGCAATTCTGTTTGCGGTGCAACTCTAGGGATTTTCATGCCTTGGACAATAGAACGGATGTATAAACCAGTGCCACCGACTAGCAACAGTGGCGTAACACCAAGAGAAGCAATTAGTGCTTGTGCTTGCTGCTGGTAGTCTGCTACTGTCATCGTGTCTGTCGGAGCGCAGATATCTATTAAGTAGTGCAGCACCAATTTTTGTTCAGCTACACTTGGTTTTGCAGTACCAATATCAAACTCACGGTAAACTTGACGAGAATCAGCACTGAGAATTACAGAAACCAACCGCATCGCCAAAGCCAAAGCCAAACCCGATTTACCTGTTGCCGTCGCCCCACAAATTACAATCAATTTAGTCATTAGTCATTTGTCATTAGGCATTTGTCATTAGGCATTAGTCATTAGTCATTAGTCATTTGTCATTAGGCATTAGGCATTAGGCATTTGTCATTTGTCCCCCCCTGCCTCCTTGAATAGTACTGCAACCCCAGTATAAACTTCTCTTGAAAATGCCCTACAGACGCCAGCAAGGCTTTTGTGTTACAATTTTGGAGTGTTTTTACTTTTGTTTGCCTTTCGGCGACTTCAACCCCACGCATCAGGAGAGTTTACATGACGAGCAGTTACAGTGCCGATCAGATTCAAGTTCTGGAAGGTCTGGAAGCCGTCCGCAAACGACCAGGAATGTACATCGGTACCACTGGGCCGCGAGGACTCCACCATTTAGTTTACGAGGTGGTGGACAATTCAATTGATGAGGCTTTAGCGGGTTATTGCACTCATATAGAGGTGGATATCAACGCTGATGGTTCCGTGACTGTAACAGATGATGGTCGCGGTATTCCCGTCGATACTCACTCGCGTACCGGGAAATCGGCTTTGGAAACCGTGATGACGGTACTACACGCTGGTGGTAAGTTTGGCGGCGGTGGTTACAAAGTTTCTGGAGGATTACACGGGGTTGGTATTTCGGTTGTTAATGCCCTGTCTGATATGGTGGAAGTTACAGTTTGGCGAGATAAAAAGGTTCATATTCAGCGCTATGAACGGGGTATCCCAGTTACTGAATTAGAAACCAAACCTTACAAAGAAGCTAGAACCGGAACTTCTGTTACTTTTAAACCAGATACCCAAATATTCACTGTTAGCATTGAGTTTGATTACATCACTTTATCCGGTCGCCTACGGGAGTTGGCGTATTTGAATGCTGGTGTCAAAATTACCTTTACCGACCACCGTCTAGAACTACTAAAAAGCGATACACCTAAGGTAGAATCTTACGATTATAAGGGCGGCATTAAAGAATATATTGCCTACATGAACCGTGAGAAGCAACCGCTGCATGAAGAAGTTATCTATGTGCAGGGGGAACGCAATAACGTCCAAGTGGAAGTTTCTTTGCAGTGGTGTACTGATGCTTACACGGATAATGTGCTAGGTTTTGCTAACAATATTCGTACCGTTGATGGTGGTACGCACTTAGAAGGGTTGAAGGCGGTTCTGACTCGGACACTAAATACGATCGCTCGCAAGCGCAATAAAATTAAAGAGAATGAGCCTAACCTCAGTGGCGAACACGTCCGCGAAGGGCTAACTGCGGTTATTTCCGTTAAAGTTCCAGATCCAGAATTTGAAGGACAAACCAAAACTAAACTTGGTAACACCGAAGTTCGGGGAATTGTCGATTCTCTCGTTGGGGAAGTCCTCACCGAGTACTTAGAATTTCATCCCGCCATAGCAGACTCAATTTTAGATAAAGCTATCCAAGCTTTCAAAGCCGCAGAAGCAGCCCGTCACGCACGGGAATTAGTTCGACGCAAATCGGTACTAGAATCTTCACCATTACCTGGTAAATTAGCCGATTGTAGTTCTCGTGACCCCAGCGAATCTGAGATATTCATCGTGGAAGGGGACTCAGCCGGCGGAAGTGCCAAACAAGGACGCGATCGCCGCACTCAAGCAATCTTACCTCTACGTGGTAAAATTCTCAACATTGAAAAAACCGACGATGCTAAAATCTATAAAAATAACGAAGTTCAATCGTTAATTGCAGCCCTCGGTTTAGGTGTCAAAGGAGATGAATTCGATTCTACCCAGCTGCGCTATCACCGGATAGTCATCATGACTGACGCTGACGTAGATGGGGCGCACATCAGGACTTTGTTGTTAACATTCTTCTATCGATATCAGCGAGCGCTGATCGAACAGGGCTTTATTTATATTGCTTGTCCGCCACTGTTTAAAGTAGAACGGGGACGTAATCATGAGTACTGCTATAGCGATCGCGAAAAAAATCAAGCGATCGCCAAATTTCCTGCTAACGCCAACTATACCATCCAACGCTTCAAAGGTTTGGGTGAAATGATGCCGCAACAACTCTGGGACACCACCATGAACCCAGAAAGTCGTAAAATGAAGCAAGTCGAAATTGAGGATGCTGCCGAAGCTGATCGCATCTTCACAATTTTAATGGGCGATCGCGTCGCACCCAGACGAGAGTTTATCGAAACTTATGGTTCTAAACTTAACTTCACGGATCTAGATATTTAATACTCTAATAATTTGTGAAGTAGGTAATGGGTAATGAGTGAAAACTTATTACCCATTAGTTTTTTAATAGTTTCTACATCCTACTAATGCATCCCAATAGAAAATCAGTATTAAAATTTATGGATACTTTTTATACTACAAACTATGTCGTTAGATAAGTGACTAGACTATAAAAGTCTTTAACTATTGTTAATAATTCCCTATTTAACTTAACAATAAATTAAAAAGTTAGGTTGGCTTAACACTCAATACGGTTCGGTTAAGCTCAAAAAATAAAAATATTGTAGGTTGGGTTGAGGAACGAAACCCAACCTACAATATTTTTAACCGAACCGTATTGGCTTAACATTTATATGGTATGAGGCACTACATAACTACAAAAATTCTAAATTTCTCAGTGAATAGATACTCATTTAATTTGCTTATTGTCAAGATTTTCAAAAAAATCAATGTTCGAGTGTTAATAATACCAATTTTGTTGGAATGTTGTTGAGATAATACTCGTTGCTCTGACTTGCTGATTAATTTCGCCCACCAGCTAGAAACGCATTAGTTATGCTCATCAACCATAACTAATTATTATCTATCAAGCAGCAGTTAATCAGTATGTTGAGGATTTCTAATTATTAGATGACAAAAACTTACCGAACTAGAAGTATTAGATTAACCTTTTATATACGTAAGTAAGCTTTGTAAGCAAGTTATAATACAATCTTCTGATTTCTTTTTGTTCGAGGTGATAGTTACTGGAAGCACACACCATCTGGCTAAAAACTTGTTAATATCTTCATGTAGTGCCGTGGCGATCGCTATTGTGTCTTATGTATCTAATGTACTTTTACCCTAAATAGACCAATATTGATCAGATGGCAGGGCAATTGTTTTTGAATTGATTAAAATATCATTGTGTACAATAAGAAGAGTTTGTCAAGTTTCATAGGGCTGAAATCGCCGCAGTGCGCTAACGTGTGAATAAGACTGAATTAGTTCAACCTAAATTGATCTACATCAGCTCGATTCTGCCACACCCTCAACTCCTCAGTTAAGGTAATTAGTACGCAGAAGGTTAACTGCCTTAAGGAAAACACTACTAGCCTTGTTGTATTTACCCAAAGTCAAGAGCCGCTTTGATCTAAAGAATGCGTAATTTATGAAGGAAATGTAAAAATGGGCAGATTAAGACTTGTTGTCTGACTTAACATACGATGCACTTTTTCTAAGTAATTAATGTTGTGTAAAATACATGAAGTTGGGCATGAGCAAGTGTACTTACTTTTTAATGTCAAAAGAGTACCACTACAATTGCGAAAAGTGAAGAAAAATTTCCGGGTATAACTACCGTTTTTAATATCTTTTTGATAAAGGTGGCCAACACTTGCTTAATGAGTTCATGATCAATACACAAAAAAAGTGCAATTTCTGTGAAACAGGCTACAATCGGAAGAGTCTTTGTAGGAAAATCTGCCAACAGTCTGAATTCGTTTGTATGGGATGGCAAATTTTTTAATAAAGGCGAGTCTTTTTTTTGACCAGTTAGTTAAGAGCAGTGTGTGATAGCAGCGCACATAAAATTTACTAAGGTGATCAAGTTACTTTTAGTAATTGCTTAAACTAAAGTAAAAAAACCTCCGACTGGAGGTGCAAAACGTCCGAAAATATTGCTGGCAATCTGCCAACTTCGCTTATTTTCGGTTGAGAACTAGCTCGTTTAAAAGAGCAGTGAACACATCTTGGGTAATTGATTCTGCAAGGAGCATGAGGAACGCGGCATGAACCAGGCTAACAACGTACTCGAAAGCATATATCAGCCTGAACTAGAAATAATGAATCAGCCTGAGCTCGAGTTAGAAGAACTCTTAATAGACGAAGAAGAGGACTTGCTGATCGTCGATGAAGGCGAAGATGAATTTTTAGAGCCTCAGACTGATGAGGACGACGCAAAGTCTGGAAAAGCCGCGAAATCGCGTCGTCGGACACAAAGCAAGAAAAAGCACTACACCGAAGATTCGATTCGGCTTTACTTGCAAGAAATCGGTAGAATTCGTCTGGGGCGGGCAGACGAAGAAATTGAATTGGCTCGAAAAATAGCTGATTTGCTGGAATTAGAGCGGGTGCGGGAAAGACTCTCAGAACAGTTAGATCGCGATCCTCGTGATAGTGAATGGGCAGAAGCCGTGCAACTACCACTACCAGCTTTTCGTTATCGCCTTCATGTTGGCCGTAGGGCGAAAGACAAGATGGTGCAATCTAACTTGCGTCTTGTGGTTTCAATTGCCAAAAAGTACATGAATCGTGGTTTGTCGTTCCAAGACTTAATTCAGGAAGGCAGTCTCGGTTTGATTCGTGCCGCTGAAAAGTTTGACCACGAAAAAGGTTATAAGTTTTCTACTTATGCTACATGGTGGATTCGTCAAGCAATTACCCGCGCGATCGCAGATCAATCCCGCACTATTCGTCTTCCAGTTCACCTTTACGAAACCATCTCTCGGATTAAGAAGACTACCAAACTTCTCTCCCAAGAAATGGGTCGCAAACCCACTGAAGAAGAAATCGCTACTCGTATGGAAATGACCATCGAGAAGTTGCGGTTTATTGCTAAATCTGCCCAGTTACCAATTTCATTAGAAACGCCTATTGGGAAAGAAGAAGATTCTCGGTTAGGCGATTTTATTGAATCCGATGGTGAAACACCAGAAGACCAAGTTTCCAAAAATCTGCTGCGCGAAGACCTCGAAAAAGTTCTCGACAGCCTCAGTCCCCGTGAACGGGATGTACTCAGACTGCGTTACGGCTTGGATGACGGTCGGATGAAAACACTTGAGGAAATCGGACAGATTTTTAACGTCACCCGCGAACGGATTCGTCAAATTGAGGCCAAGGCACTCCGCAAGTTACGCCACCCAAATCGTAATAGTGTTCTCAAGGAATATATTCGCTAGTCATTGGTCATTGGTCATTAGTCATTAGTAAATAAACAAAGGACAAAGGACAACTGACTAATGACAAAACAATAAAAAACCTGGTAGTGAATTAGCACTCCAGGTTTTTTTATTTATAGGTCATCTTGGATATTAAAACTTATAGGATGCCCCAAAAATGTAGGAAGCCTTGACCAGAGAAAAACTCAACCAAAATGGCTGCTGAAAAGCCGATCATTGCCAAGCGACCGTTCCAAATTTCTGCTTGTGGGGTAAAGCCCCAACGCCAAGCATTGCGATCTTCCATTACGGGAGTAGTAACTTTTGTTGTGGTTGCATTTGTCATGATTGGCACTCCAAACTGTTTTGCGAAGCTTTATTGCTCTATGTAAACTAATATAACAAATATTTTCATAAATGCAACATAAATGCAACGTTTTTTATACTTTTGTTTCGATAACTTGACATAAATAGCAATAACTATTTGTACAGATTAAAACATCAGCCTTCAGTTAGATTTACTAATGTCGCAGCATCACGTAAAAGTTCGAGACGCAGTGGGAGCAGCGGCTCAAACTCCTACAAGTTGGCTTGTCGCCAATTGAATATCACCTTGATTAAGTTCGCACTTCGGCGACGGTGATAATTTTTTCATCGCGGTTGAGTTGGAGAACGCTTTCACCTTTGACATCCTTGCCCAAGATCGGCACTATTTCCACAGGTATCCGCACTACCCGGTCTTTGTTCGTTACTAAAGCTACTTCACCAGAGGCGTTGGCGTAGCCCGCCGTACCACTTCGTGGAAGCAAGCTACGCGTAGCGTCTCCAAGAGTTGGCATCACCATGACCATACCAGCTAAGTTGTCAGTTTTGCTGGCAAATTTCAGGGCTTGCGTGCCTAAATCGCCGCGATTAGCCGCTCTTAACTGACTCGCAGGCATCCGCTTGGCATATCCTTCTTGAGTAATTAGCAGCAGTTGATCATCTTTACCGACAGTGACACAGCCAACCATTTGCTGATTTTTCAATAACCGAAATGCTTGTAAACCCATCGCTGTGCGACCCATGACGGGTAATTGTTCATCATTGACTGCAAAGCGCAACAATCTTCCACCTGAACTAGCTAAAATCAGATGCTCCCCTGTACTAGTGAACTGGGTAAATGACAATTCATCATCGTCCTTAAGCTTCAAAATCGTGATTCCGCGCCGAGTCAGGTTGGTAAATTCTTCTAAAGACAAACGTTTAATTCGTCCCTGTTTTGTCAGAAGAACCATCTGGGTAGTTTCGAGATTTTCCGGCAGCAAAAAGCGTCTGACCACATCTTCTTGAGCGCCTTGAGCAGTACTACTGAGCATGGTAATTAATGGTTTTCCCCGTGGAGAACGCCCAGTAGTTGGAGGAATTTCTCCCACATTTACAGGGTAGACTTTACCACCACTGGTTAGTACCAGCAACTCTTTGTCTGTGTCGGTCAACACACTTTGAATAATAAAGTCATTCTCATGCAGACCATTTTCAGCTTTCGACTTTTTCCCAGATGGCTGGGTACGACGCACATAACCACGTTGGGTAAACTCTAGAACCGCTGACTCTGCTGGCTGTTCTAATTTGGGATTTTCCTGATCATCCTCTACTCCTTGTCTCTTTGTCCCCTTGTCCTCTTGGATCTTTGTGTCGCTGCTGATGGTTGCTAACTTGGTACGCCGAGGATCGCTGTACTTGCGCTTGAACGATCGCAAGTCTTTTTTCAGCGCCTTGAGTAATTCGCGGCGATCGCTTAGTAAACTTTGTAATAAGTCAATTTGTTCACTTAGTTGCTCAAATTCTTGCTGCAAGTTCTGCTGTTCTAAACTGGTGAGGCGGCGCAATGGCATGGCCAGAATTGCATCTCCTTGCACCTCGCTCAAATCCAGTTGGCTACAAAGATTTATCTTTGCCGTACTTCCATCGGGAGCTTGCCGCAAAATTGCAATTACCTCATCCAAATTCGACAGTGCTTTCAGCAAACCTTCTACCAAATGCACCCGACTTTGGGCTTTTCCCAACTCGTAATTGTAGCGACGGTTGAGCGTCTCTTCTCGAAAACTTAAAAACTCCTGCAACAGTTGACGCAAACTTAACTGGCGGGGTTGTCCATCAACTATCGCTAGGAGAATTGCCCCAAAAGTCATTTGTAAAGCAGTTTGGTGATATAAATGCTGGAGAACTTCTTGGGGATTGATATCGCGTTTGAGTTCAATTACCACCCGCATTCCATCGCGATCGCTCTCATCCCGAAGATCAGAAATTCCTTGCAAGCGTCCTTGATTCACTAAGTCCGCGACTTTCTCAATCCAGCCTGCTTTATTCACTTGATAAGGCAATTCTATGATGATAATTGCCGTCCGTCGTTTACTTCCCCTGGCGGCTGGAATTTCCTCTAGGACGGCAACTCCCCGCAGCAGAATCCCGCCCTTACCTGTAGTATATGCCTCCCGAATTCCCACCTCACCAACTATTTCTCCACCAGTGGGAAAGTCTGGCGCTGGAATTAGCTCGAATAATTTTTCATCTGACAAATCTGGATTGTCGATCAAAGCAATTAAGCCATCGATAATTTCCCCCAAATTGTGCGGTGGAATATTTGTCGCCATCCCTACGGCAATTCCAGAACAGCCATTGAGCAATAGGAATGGCAATTGAGCAGGTAGCACCGTTGGTTCTTGCTGGGAATTATCGAAGTTACCGACAAATTCCACAGTTTCTTCACCAATTTCTGTCAGCATTCCCTCATGGCTGATGGGCGCGAGGCGCGTTTCTGTGTAGCGCATCGCTGCTGGCGGGTCATTATCGACGCTACCAAAGTTACCATGTCCTGCTAGTAAAGGATAACGGCTAGAAAAATCCTGCACCAGCCTGACTAAGGCATCGTAAACTGATTGGTCGCCGTGAGGATGGTATTTACCCAACACATCACCCACTACCCGGGCACATTTCCGATAGGGTCTATCTGGTACTAAACCGAGTTCGTGCATTGCATACAGAATGCGTCGGTGCACTGGTTTTAAGCCATCACGCACGTCTGGTAGCGCTCGCCCGACAATCACGCTCATGGCATATTCTAGATAAGACCGTTGCATCTCAGTGTGCAGGGCTGTTGTAATTACCTGTCCCTTTGAGAGAAGGTTTAACTGTTTTGCCATGAGTTTTTTCCCTGAAATTTAATTACACAAAGTCCGATACAACTCAACACCGCAGCAACCACAGCATAACGGATGAAATTGGATTCCTAACAAAATCTTGATAGTCACAGAATAAAAAGCAGTAGTATCATCCTTGATGACGAAGATGTACATTAACTACTAAAAAGGATGCAGACGACTATAATCTACATAAACTTAGTAGCAATGATATTTACCATGATTGCATTTCTTAATTTTGAATTCTTGAATTCTTGAATCTTCTCACCTCTATAACTAAAATTCTCATGAAAACTGTTTTAATTGTCGAAGACGATCTAATTAATGCTCGTGTTTTTTCCAAAATTTTGTCCAAGCGTGGCGGCTTGGGTGTGAAACACACTGAAAATGTCGAAGAAGTCATAAAAATTGCCCAATCTGGAGAAGCCGACCTGATTTTGATGGATGTTTCTCTGTCTAGAAGTGTTTATCAAGGTAAGTCTGTTGATGGAATCAAAATTACACAAATGTTAAAATCTGATCCAAAAACAGCAAACTTACCGATTATTTTGGTGACGGCACACGCTATGGAAGGCGATCGCGAGAAGTTTCTCAAGCAAAGCGGTGCTGATGGCTACATTTCTAAGCCAGTTGTTGACCATCAACAGTTTGTTGACCAAATCATCGCACTTCTACCCATAGACGAACACTAAGAATTAACGACTTATTTCAGGAATACTCGTCCGCCAATGTTTTTGGACGACTATTTCCTGTCTTTAGTTAGTATATATGTACTACAAAAAGGTACTGTTAGGCAAGTGGTAACAGGTAAAGTTATGAGTGAAGAGTTAAAATATTTGACTCCCAACTCATAACTCAGCACTCATCACGGGCTAAACGCCCCGCTAGCGCTAACACAACTCACCATTCCTAACTCAGCACTCAGCACTCAGCACTCAGCACTCACAACTCAGCACTCCTATTGTTTGGGGCTTGATGATGAGTTTTCCCGTTGCTGTGGGACTGCTTGAATCCGAGGTAATTCTAGGAATTTTTTCGTATCAGCCAGTAAGCGATCGCCCCAAAGATTTTCTTTGAGAAAATCTAAGTTACCATAGCGCTGATCCATGCGGAGTGCAGCTTCTCCCAAGGTTATTCCTTGTTGGCTATCGCCTTTAGTATACAGCGCCACTGCTAAGGCTAATAAAGGCTCTGCGGCTTGTTTATCAAGGGTTACAGCAGATTGCCATCGTTTAATCGCTTCGGCGATATCACCCTGTTCGTAGTTGATTAAGCCAATATTGTTGAGCGCCGGCCAGAATTTTTTATCTTGGGAGACAGCTTGATTGTACTGGGCGATCGCATCTGGCAATCGACCCAGCAAATAGTAAGCATTACCCAAATCAAACAACCCTTCTGGATCATTGGGTTTTAACTTCAAACCCTCTTGGTAATTGACAACAGATGCCTCGTACTTTTGCTGGCGAAAATTCGCTGAACCTAAAGCAAACAGAACATCAGCATTTTTAGGGTTGATAGATTGTGCTTTTTTCAGGCTAGCGATCGCTGCGTCAAACTCTTTGGTTTGCAACTGCAATCCACCTAACAGCAACCATACTTTATCATTTTTAGGAGCCAGTTGAGTCGCCAGCCGCGCTCGTGGCAAAGCTAAATCAATCTGTTGAAACTGAGCTAGTTGAGCCGCCTCTTGTGCCAGACTCAACCCTTGCTTCTCTAACTTTGCTGCATCTAGTTGCAGTGTATGGGGTAATAATGCCTGCGCGTCAGCAGCTTTTGGCATACTCCACAAACTACAGACCATTAAAAGAGAAATTAAACGAACATATTTCGGCACACTACCGCCTCTAAGCCACTAATCAAAGAATCTTTCAGCTAGCTTAAACGATCTCAGCTCTTGACGGCAGTAAAATCTGATTAATCTTGGCGAAAGGGGACGCGGGAGACAAGGAGAATAACCCATGTCCAATGTCCATTAAAAATATTGGTGACTTTCGTCATACATCAGTTTGGAATGATTAATGACTTTCGTCACACGTCAGTTTGAACTTTTTGATCGATAATTGTTATGTATGAATTTATACGATGAGGTAAATATTTAAAGACCTGTCTAAGATTGCTTAATCGAAACCTCAGCAAAATAGAACTTTAATGTAAATAAGGAGTCAATTCGATGTTAAAACCAAACCATGTATCAATAGTCTTAGTTGCTGCTGCCCTAATCATAGTTCCCACTCTCTTGACTGCGCCTGCAAGTGCCCAGACGAAAGTCTACGTTGTCGGTGAACGCGATCAAGATCGGGATCGTGACGGCAGAAACGCTGAAAATAGGGGTAATTGGAACCGCGATCGCAGATCCTATCCTGTAGAAGTCAGAAACCCTAGAGATCAGGGTAATTGGAACCGCGACAACGAACCTAATAGCAGGGTATCCAGACTTCGCAATGGTGACATCAGATATCCCAATGGGCAAATTATTCCTGCTAGATCCATAGTTAGACTGCGTAATCAAGGTTACTGGAGACTTCCTAACGGAGATATTCTTCTTCCCAATCAGGAAATTGTTCCCGCTAGGAGATTAGTAAGAGTGCGTGATGATTACTTCAGACTTCCTAATGGATTGGTACTGGAAATAAACCTTTAAAACACTAAAAACTCAAAATCATTGTCAGTGTAGGGCTACCAGGCTATAGTTTTAGCTGTGAAAAACCAGATCGGTAGCCGTTCTTTATAGACAAAGTGGATATGAAAATTGATACATCAAAACCAGTAGATTCATCAGTTTTAGTTCCAGAGGTAAAGAAAAAAAAGGGCAGACGTAATTGGCTCTCTTGGCTAATTGCTCTTTGCCTTTTGGGTGGAATTGGCTATGCAGTTTATTACCAAGTAGCAATTGGTTCTCGTCAAGAAGCTAGACGCCGGGTGCTGACAAAGCCTGTAGAAAGGCAGAGTTTAACAATTACAGTTTCAGCGAACGGAACGGTGAAACCTGAGCGGTCAATCAACCTCAGCCCGAAAAATTCCGGCATCCTGAAAAGCCTGTTGGTGAAGGAAGGGGATCTCGTCAAACAAGGACAGATTGTAGCTTACATGGATGATTCCAACCTGCGGGGGCAACTCACTTCTGCTCAAGGACAATTGGCACAAGCCCAGGCGAATTTGCAAAAAGCGATCGCAGGTAATCGCCCTCAAGATATTGCTCAAGCACAGGGAGTATTAGACGAAGCCCAGGCGAATTTGCAAAAGGTGCAAGCAGGTAATCGCTCTCAAGATATTGCCCAAGCACAGGCCCGATTACAAAGCGCTCAAGCCGCCCTTCGCAGAGCAGAAGATGATTTTCGTCGGAATCAGCAACTTTACAAGGCGGGAGCTATTTCCCTTCAGACTGTAAACCAAATCCGTGCCGATCGCGACAGCGCCCAAGCCAGTGTAAATGAAGTACAGCAAGCACTAGCTTTGCAAAAAGCCGGGTCACGTCCAGAAGATATCGAGCAAGCACGAGCTGTAGTAAAGCAGAGACAGCAAGCTCTGGCACTCTTAAAAGCAGGAACACGCCGAGAAGATATTGACGTAGCTACTGCCCAGGTAACTTCGGCTCGTGGCTCACTGCAAAACATCCAAGCCCAAATCAACGACACGATAATTCGCGCTCCTTTTGAGGGTCTGATGACGAAGAAGTACGCCGATCCAGGTGCTTTTGTGACTCCCACAACTGCTGGTAGTGATGTATCTTCTGCGACATCTTCTTCAATCTTGTCTCTAGCTTCAACAAATGAGGTTGTCACAAATTTAGCCGAGACAAATATTTCCAAAATCCGCCTTGGTCAAAAAGTCGCCATTAGGGCGGATGCCTACTCAGAAAAAACCTTTGAAGGTAAAGTGAGTCAAATCGCTGCCCAATCTGTAGTGACACAAAACGTCACCAGTTTTGAAGTGAGAGTATCACTTTTAGACCCTCAAAGGCTACTGCGGTCTGGGATGAATGTAGAAGCAGATTTTCAAGTTGGTGAAGTAGAAAATACCCTAGTTGTGCCGACAGCCTCAGTTGTGCGTCGAGAAAATGCCACAGGCGTATTTGTGGCTGGAGCGGATGACAAACCTGTATTTACTCCCATCGAAACTGGCGTTAGCGTGAATAACTTTACTGAAGTTAAGTCTGGATTGACAGGAAACGAGAGAGTATTGCTCAGTTTCCCACCAGGGTCACGACCGCAATCAACGCCACGAGGAGGGGTTTTTCCTGGTCTAGGCGCAGGAGGTGGAGGCGGAGGTCGTTCAGGTGGTGGTCGTCAAGGCAGTGGTTCCCCTTAAAGTGAGTTTTAAATAAAACACCTTATGTTTAAGATATTTAAGGGCTTTTACAAAGTTAAGAATACCCGCACAGTGCCGTTGCTGGAAATCTTGTCAATGGCAGTAGAAACACTGTGGAATAATAAATTACGCACAGGACTAACTATGCTGGGCGTGATTATTGGGATTTCCTCAGTCATTGCCATTACTTCTGTCGGTCAAGGAGTGCAAAAAAATGTTGAGCAAGAGATACAAGCATTGGGTACAGATGTTATCCAAATCTTAGCGGGTGCGGCAAGAAGCGGGAATGTCCGTCAAGGAATAGGTTCTAGTAGCACCTTGACTTGGGAAGATGCAAAGGCGATCGCTACACAAGCGCCATCTGCTCAGATGGTTTCTGCTTACCTACAAAGGAATGCACAGGTTGTTTATGCAGGACAGAACACCTCAACAACTATTTATGGCACAGATTTGAACTACCCAGAAGTCAGAAATACCCACACTCAGCAAGGGAGATATTTTACTCAGTCAGAATTAGATGATGCTGCACAGCTTGCCATTATTGGACCCACAGTCCAAAAGACACTTTTTGCACAGGGTGCTAATGTGATTGGCGAGAGAATTCGCATTCAGAGAGAGGCTTATGAAGTGATTGGGGTGATGGAACCTAAAGGCGCTCAAGGACCGATGGATCGAGATGACCAGATTTTCATTCCTCTAACTACAATGTCAGGGAGACTTGTTGGAAACAATGCGTTAGTAGGTGTTTCTGTAAGTGGAATTTTAGTCAAAGGCGCTAATCCAGAGCAGTTAGAAGCCGCTCAGTTTCAAGTTACTAATCTTTTACGGCTACGTCATAACATTTATCCGCCGCAAGCCGATGATTTTCGGCTGACTAACCAAGCCGATATTGTCAGCACCTTTACTAATGTTGTGGGTTTATTTACAGTTATGGTAGTGGCGATCGCTGGAATTTCCTTAGTAGTTGGTGGAATTGGTATTGCCAATATTATGCTAGTTTCCGTTGTTGAGCGGACGCGAGAGATCGGGATTCGTAAAGCCGTAGGAGCCACGAATTCTGCAATACTTAATCAATTTTTAGCCGAAGCGATCGTGATTTCCATTGTCGGTGGAGGCATTGGTGTGGGGACTGGCATTTTAATAGCTTTTGTCTCTGCAAGCATTTTTAAGTTTCCGTTTATTATTTCTTTCTTGTCGATTATTGCTGGGTTTGGACTCTCGTTAACCGTTGGCTTACTTGCTGGGGTAATTCCAGCCCGAAACGCATCCAAATTAGATCCAATTACCGCTTTACGAAGCGACTAAGCTTGAGAGTGCTGAGTAGTGAGTGCTGAGTAATGAGTGCTGAGTGCTGAGTAGTGAGTAATGAGTAATGAGTAATGAGTAATGAGTAGTGAGTAGAATGAGTAAAGTTGAGCGTTTTGAAGATTTAATTGCTTGGCAAAAAGCCAGAATCCTTACTAAAGATATTTATCAGGTTACTCAGCAGGGTGCGTTTGCTAGAGATTTTGGGTTATCGGGACAAATACAAAGGGCAGCAGTGTCTATTATGTCTAACATTGCTGAGGGTTTTGAAAGAACTTATTTAGGAGAATTTCATCAGTTTCTTTCCATAGCAAAGTCATCTTGTGCAGAAGTGCGTTCTCAACTTTATATAGCTTTAGATGTTGGCTACATTGATCAAATTAAATTTAACAAACTTTTAAATCAGGCAGAAGAAGTTGCCAAAATTATTGGCGGTCTTCGTATCTCAGTTAACAAACAAAAACATCAAAATAACTCCGCACCCAGCACTAAATAAACTTACTACTCATTACTCATTACTCATTACTCACTACTCACTACTTATTACTCACTACTTATTACTCACTACTTATTACTCACTACTTATTACTCACTACTCACTACTCATTACTCATTACTCAGCACTCAGCACTCAGCACTCATTTCAGCACTCACTTATGACAACTATGATTTGGATGGAATCTATTACTAAAACCTACTACTTGGGAGAAGTTAGTGTTCCCATACTTAAGGGAATTGAACTCTCTATTGAAGAAGGGGAATATGTCTCTATTATGGGTGCGTCAGGTTCGGGTAAATCCACGCTCATGAATATTTTGGGATGTCTGGATCGTCCGACAACTGGAGACTATATTTTTGAAGGCAGAAACTTGACAACTTTTGATGATGATGAATTAGCCTATATTCGCAACCAACGGATAGGTTTTGTTTTCCAACAATTTAACTTATTAGCGCGGGCGACAGCACTCGAAAACGTTATGTTGCCAATGGTTTATGCTAACTTACCCAAGCCAAAACGCCGTCAAAGGGCATTAGAAGCCTTGGAAAAGGTAGGACTAGCTGGACGCATTTCTAATCGTCCCAATCAACTCTCTGGCGGACAACAACAACGGGTAGCGATCGCTCGCGCTTTGGTCAATCGACCTGCATTGGTTTTGGCCGATGAGCCAACAGGAGCTTTAGATACTGAAACTTCCCATGAGGTGATGAATTTGCTGACAGAACTGAATGACCAAGGAATCACGATTGTAATTGTCACTCATGAGCCAGATATCGCTGCTCAAACTAAAAGGATTATCCGAGTTCAGGATGGCTTGATTGTAGGTTAATTCACTAATAATTACTTGTAAATTAAATCCAGGCGTTGCTGAGTTGCCTTGAGTGAATCTGTTGGTAAACTTTTACCCAATAATACAGATTCAATCGCTCGACCTACACTGTCAGAAATTCGGTTGTAACCAGGGAATATCGGACGCGATCGCCCATATTTTGCTTGATCTAAAAATACTTTTATCTGTGGTATTTTCTGCACAAATTCCTGATATTTTGAACTTTGACGAGACTTCAAATTCACTGGTAAATAGCCAGTCCCTAGTGCTAATTCTGTCTGAAATTCTTCACTCAAAGCATATTCGACAAACTCAAAGGCTGCTCTTTCACGTTTTGGTGTGGTTTTGAAAAAGAAGAGATTTTCACCACCAATCACAGTCGCAGGTTTTTGCCTAACAGGAATAGGAAAAACATCAAAATCGACACCATTCGCTTGAAATTCCCCCAGAATCCAAGGGCCATTTAATTGCATTGCAACTTTACCAGCCAGGAAGTCATCTGTCTCATAACCCCGTTCCGGGGCAGATAAAATAGCGGAACCATCCTTAATTAAATCGCGCCAGAATTGCAAAGCGGCGATCGCACCTTGATTATCTTGCAAATTTACTGCTGCCGCATTCTGGGAATCAGCACTCACCAACTCGCTGCCACCACTCCACATAAACGGCAGCCAGGTGAATACTGTAAATTCTCCCTTTCCCAAAGGCAAAAACATCCCATATTGATCTGTTTGTCCATCGCCATTGGTATCACGAGTTAATTTCTTTGCAACTTGTCTAAACTCCTGCCAAGTGCGGGGTAATTCAGTAATTCCTGCTGCCTTGAATAAACTCGGACGGTAAAAAATACCAACATTATTCGTCGCAAAGGGCACAGACCAAATCTTACCGTTGTATTTCATTGATGTGTACAAAGTGGGGTCAATTTCGGCTTTTATGGGAGATTTATCGAGCATTTCATCCAAAGGTAAAATAGCACCGAGTTCCACCAATTGTCCGGCGATCGTTGGGTTATACCACAATAAATCTGGGGGTGCATTTCCTACCACAGCTGCTAAAATCTTGGGCGTTTGCTGATCTTGTTGCCCGATATAAAGCGACTCTACTTGAATATCTGGGTGCGATCGATTGAATTTGTCTACCAGCTTTTGCAACACATCCCGATTTGGCGGCGGATTTACACCTTGCCATAGGGTTAAATGAATTACTTTATCTTTTTTAACGCCGGGTAGGATATTTTGACATCCAGCTAAAGCTAGTATGCCCACCAATAATATAAGCAGCAAGCTCTTAAAGTAGCGTGATACTTTCTTTCTTTTTCGCTTGGCATGGCGGGAAGGCGAAAAAAAATTGTACATAATCGTTGATTAAAATGATTGGTCAATTCACTTAGTTCTCTCACAACAACTTTGCCACTCTGATGTAACCTTGCACAATTATCTGAAGTCATGGTTTTTGCAAGCGTTTATATCCTAATCTTGAATAGAGTTTTGATAATTTAGGATTATGTCAGGACACAGTAAATGGGCAACTATTAAGCGCCAGAAGGCGGTAGTAGATGCAAGGAAGGGACAAACCTTCACTCAGTTATCCAGGGCGATTATCGTTGCGGCTAGAAGCGGCGTACCAGATCCAGCGCTGAATTTTCAACTTCGCACAGCAATTGATAAGGCAAAGGCTGCGAGTATTCCCAATGATAATATTGAACGAGCGATCGCTAAAGGTGCAGGCACTTTTGGCGGGGATCATGCTATCTTTGAAGCGATTCGCTACGAAGGTTACGGTTCTTGTGGTGTAGCGATTTTAGTCGAAGCCCTCACAGATAATCGCAATCGGACTGCTGCTGACTTGCGTGTAGCTTTTAGTAAAAATGGTGGCAATCTTGGTGAAGTCGGTTGCGTTAGCTGGATGTTTGAGCAAAAAGGCGTTTGTGTGGTGCTGGGTGTAGTTGACGAAGAACGGCTTTTAGAAGCATCCCTCGAAGGTGGTGCCCAGTCTTATGAGATCACTGAAGATGAGATGGCTGAGGTTTTTACTGAGATGGCAAATTTGGAAACCCTCAGCCAGAAACTCAAAGATCAAGGCATTAAAGTAATTGACGCCGAATTTCGCTGGATTCCTAGTAATAGTGTAGAAGTTACTGATCCCGATCAGGCGCGATCGCTTTTCAAGTTAATTGATACTTTAGAAGGCTTAGATGATGTCCAAAATGTCACAGCCAACTTTGAAGTAGCAGATGAATTAATAGCTCTCAGCATTTCTTAATCAAAATTCATACAGACATCACAAGCGATACAGTTATACACATTTATTGTTATCAAGTAGAATATGAGACAGGTAATCGTGTATCGAGATGAAGATGGCTACTGGATTGTAGAGTGTCCTAGCCTAAAAGGTTGTCTTAGCCAGGGTAAGACTAAACATGAAGCCCTTTCCAATATCAAAAAGGCGATCTCAGGCTACGTCGCCGCGTTGGAGGAGGATGGCTTGCCTGTTCCAGAAGAGAACTTTGAAACTTTTCTGGTACTTCTGTGAGCAAAGTACCGAGCATTTCAGGAAGAGGATGCTGATTTAAGCATAGAGGAATTTATTGCATTGCTATAGGGCTGGACTAGCTGAGGCGATCGCCAAAAAGCATCTGCGAGATAAAATACTATGGGAAAGTTTGTGAGAATTTGCATGATATAATTTGCGATGTTTTCCTTAAAGTGCGTTATCGAACTGCTCTACAGAGATATGCGATCGCATATCTCTTTCACCTCCTTTATCTCAGTTGACTGAGAAATTTCAAGAGCCATATTTGTAGAATTCCCGAAAAACCTATTGAAGTAACAGTTTCAGATTCCAAATCAGTGATTAGTTCAGATAGATTCTGATCATCTCAGCCTCATCCACTGTAATAGAGAAGAGGGAAAGCGAATTCTGACAAGGCTGGCAGGCGTTGAAGGGCTTAAAGTTGCAGTGATTGTGATTACCTACCAAGAGCAAGTCAGAGTTCAGCTCAATATTCTATCTAGGGCAAAAACGCTAGATGAACAAATCCTTGATATGCAAGGATTACAGCAACTTGCTGGGGACTATCAATCGCCAGAAGTGCAACATAAAATGCAAGCCAACAATATGCCCTACAGCCGATGGATGTGAGAAAATAGTCCCATGACTTCACTTATCGAAGAAATTCGTCAGAAAGTTGCTGATGAACAATTTGAGTTTTCCAAGCACGCCGTTGATCAATCAATCTTGCGGCAAATTCAGGTTCAAGAAGTCAGGGAGGCGATCGCAAATGGACAGGTGATTGAGGACTATCCAAATGATAAATACGGTGCAAGTTGTCTCATTGGTGGTTTGACGCCAGCCCAACGAGTCATTCATATTCAATGCAGTTATCCTTCTCGCCCCCTGCTTAAAATTATTACCCTGTACGAGCCTGAACCTCAGCGATGGAATAACAACTTTACTCAAAGGAGGAACCGCAATGATCAGCAATGAGCTAGAAACGCTAGTTGAACAACGAGTAACGTACACACTCCAACTCAATGGACAAGTCTACATGATCGAGAACGTGCCTGCTCGTGTCAATCCAGAAACAGGAGAACAGTTTTTTTCTCCATCAGCTGTAGAACAGTTGCAGCAAATCATTCTCTCTGGACAAGAACCAGATCACTTTGTTGAGGTTCCTGTATATCACTATGTAGCATGATCCGAATAGACATAGGAGTAAAAATGACGTAGGCACAATTCATGTAGCTTTAGCTTCCCGCAGGGTATTGTGCCTACTAAGGATTTCGGCCAACGCATAATTAATTTCTGGAGATGTCTATTGAGCAAATCAAGACCATCCTCGCATATTTTTATGTACCCGTGCCAGATACCACATATAATCATCAATTTTGTAATTATCAGCAGCTTTAACCATATATTCCTGAGCTAAATCAAGATTATTCTGGGCTTCGTAATATAATCCCAAGTAAAGATGACTGTAAAAATTTCCCTTTATCCCTTCTGATTGACCCACAGTCATAACATCATCTGGTGTACAATTTACTGCATACAAATCATATACGCGCTCCATGATGCGTCGAGGATCATTTTTCACAGTTAGTAAAGAATTACGTGCCTCTTCAACACCTAATAAACGAGCTATGCAGAGATATCGCCATACTGTTTCTTCTACATCTTGAGCATTCACAGTCAAATCTATTTCAAATTGTTGAGCGCCCTCAGCAAATCTTTCTGCATAATAGTACGATAATCCACGTTGCCAGAGGTAGGGTTTAATACGGGCATCCAATTGCTCTGCCATGTCAAAATCTTGAATAGATTCATCAATCTTGGTCAGTTGAAAATTAACCATGCCTCGACGAATGTAAGGGTTAGGATTTTTCGGTTGATTGCGAATGGTTTCATTCCAGCGCTGGAGTTGATTTTCCAGAGAATTTGAAAAAAACATGAGTTTATTGAATTGGAATAAGATGCGGTGAATGGTTTAGGGGTTGCGCTCATCTACATTACGATAAAAGGCGATCGCATTGGACACCTACGAGATGCTCTTGATGTTCTTGAATAAGTTTCTGAATGCGGTTAATCTCTGTGCGAGTAAACCCTTTATTACTAGCGTTATTCAGGATGAAAAATTCCCGTTTCCGCCATTTGGTGATATTCATGAACACTAATTAGGCGAATATTAGTAAGCATAAGATTCACGTTAACGTCCTAACATTTTATCTCGCAGATGTTTAATGCGATGTCTACGACGAGCGTAGTTGTGGCGCACTGTATCAGAATCGCTATTGTAGGCAATTATGCTTGTTAGAAGTGGTATGTGCAATCAAATGTGTAGCAAATTAGGCGATCGCCTCGAAAAGAAAACTTTCCGGTCGTACCTCAACAGATAACCTAAACCGGCTAACGTTCCCATTATGCAGCGTTGCCTACTGATATCAGCGCAATGAACGAATGGTTAACCACATTACGGGATGAAGATTCGCCTTGCACCTCGATAACTATCAATATCAAGCACAATTTCAATCAGACTTTCAACACACCGACTTCGATATTCAGAGTCGTTTAGCAATCGATCAGCATTCCCAATCGTGATTACCGGCAACGATGCTGAGGTATTTTCTTCACGCATGACTTGTTCGAGCGAATCTTTCCCTTTCATACTGCGATTGGCTGTAAGCAAAATCATCTGATTTTCCTGAGCTAATCGCCAAACAACCCTGTCATCACTCTCGATCGATAAATCCATTTCTGCAAAGGTGACAAACCGAATCGGAATGATATCCAGCCAGCCTTGAATGGCGATCGCACCAAAGAAAATTAGGGCATGACCTTTGAGATTGTGATCAATCAAAAAAATCATATCTTAGACTCGCGTTTTGCCTTAGCTGCCCGAAGTTTTTCCCACGCAGCTTCAGTTCCAGGTTTGGGCGGTTGTGCTGCAATTCGGGCAACTAGCTCACGATTTTGCTCTTGGTAATATTGCTGGAGTTCTTCGGCTTCTTTAAGAATTTGCTGATATTCCGCTTCTACCTCTGCACGATTAGTCTTAATGTAAGCCAGAGCAGCGTTAATTTGTTCCTCTGTTAGATCAAATAATCCTTGGATAAACTTAGGCGGATATTGAGCCGTTACATAGTCCATCACGTCGTAGAGGGTGATGCGTGTGCCTGCGATCGTGAGTCCTCGCTCTGTACGAATAATGGAGGACTTCTTATTTGCTCCTAGAGTCATGTCCATCCCCTCCTAAAATCTACCTTTATAATACCTTGTAAAAAGTAGGGTAAGCAGAAGATTCACGTTAACGTCCCAACATTTTATCTCGCAGATGTTTAATGCGATCGCGCAATTTTGCCGCTTCTTCAAATTCCAGTTTCTTCGCCGCCTCTTTCATCTGCGCTTCTAACAGAGTAATCAATTGGGGAATCTGTTCTAGAGGCAGTTCATCTAGATGTTCATCTACTACTTTCAAGTCACTTGCATTCAACCGCCGAGATACATCTAAAAAAGACAAAATTGCATTACTTGATTTTTTTATAATCGGTTGCGGTGTAATTCCATGCAGTCGATTATGTGCCGTTTGAATACCACGCCGCCTGTCTGTTTCATCAATGGCTTTAATCATACTGCCTGTCAAATTATCAGCATACATAATTGCTTGTCCCCGGATGTGACGCGCGGCTCTACCAATAGTTTGAATTAAGGAACGTTCGGTTCGCAAAAAACCTTCTTTATCCGCGTCCATAATTACTACTAGGGAAACTTCGGGTAAATCCAAACCTTCTCGCAGCAAATTTACGCCAACCAATACATCAAATGTACCTTCGCGCAAGTTCTGCAAAATCTCAATGCGCTCAATTGAATTAATCTCGGAATGTAAATACCGCACCCGAATACTGTGGTCTTGCAAATACTCGGTTAAATCTTCCGCCATCCGCTTAGTTAATGTGGTAATTAACACTCGTTCATGGAGGTCAACTCTATCTTTAATTTCTCCCAACAAATCATCAATTTGTCCTTCTGTGGGACGCACAGAAATTCCTGGATCAACTACTCCAGTTGGTCGAATCACTTGTTCAACTACATGGTCTTCAGAAACTTCTAATTCCCAATTTCCTGGAGTTGCTGAAACAAAAATACACTGATTCATCTTTTGCCAGAATTCTTCTGCTTTCAAAGGACGGTTATCAGCAGCACTAGGAAGACGAAATCCATGTTCAATTAAAACTTTTTTTCTAGCTTGGTCGCCATTATACATCCCGCGAATTTGGGGGACGCTAACGTGAGATTCATCGATAACTAATAGCCAATCTTTAGGAAAATAATCAATTAAACACTCTGGCGATTCTCCGGCTTGTCTTCCTGCTAAGTGACGGGAATAATTCTCTACGCCGTTGCAGTAACCTACTTCGCGCAGCATTTCTAGGTCATAACGTGTTCGTTGATCTATGCGTTGCGCTTCTAATAATTTCCCGGCTTGTTCTAAGTCTAGTTTTTGCTGTTTTAATTCTGCGGCGATGTCGTGACAAGCTACTTCTAATCGTTCTTCTGGGGTGACAAAGTGACGTGCAGGGTAGACATTCACCGCTTCCAAACTTTTGATAATTTCACCTGTTACCGGGTCAATGTAGCGAATTGCGTCAATTTCATCACCAAAGAATTCGACGCGAATAATTCGGTCTTCATAAGCTGGGCCAATTTCTAAGACATCACCCCGGACACGAAATTTTCCCCGACCCATTTCTATGTCGTTGCGGCTATATTGAACATTTGCCAAATCTCGTAAAATTTGGCGCTGATTTACTTCCATACCTATCTTGAGGGGGATGGCAGCTTTCAGATATTCTGCTGGCATTCCTAAACCGTAGATGCAACTGATGGATGCAACGACAATGACATCACGGCGTTCAAAAAGCGATCGCGTCGCTGAATGCCGCAACATATCAATTTCATCATTAATCGCCGCTGTTTTTTCAATATAAGTGTCGGTAACGGGAATATACGCTTCTGGCTGATAATAATCGTAGTAACTGACAAAATACTCAACTGCGTTATTGGGAAAGAAATCCCGCAACTCGTTACATAGTTGTGCAGCCAAGGTTTTGTTATGCGCCAGAACTAAGGTAGGCTTGCCAATTTTCTCAATAACTGCTGCTACTGAAAATGTCTTGCCAGTTCCCGTGGCTCCTAGTAAAGTTTGGTAACGATTACCAGATTGGATAGTAGCGGTGAGTTGGGCGATCGCTTCTGGTTGATCGCCTGTGGGACTAAAGGGAGCTTGAAGACAAAATTCTGTCATACAGTTTTGCTGGAAATACCCGATCTTATGGTGACGATTTCATCCTATATTTATTGTAGCTGGCTGATTAGACCAAATAAATAGTAATAATTTTTTACAAAAGTTAATAATTTAATTATACTTATGTCTCAGTTTTAAAGATACTTATATCTATATGAGGTTTTTTAAGGTTAAACTCTAAGATATATGGGAAAAAATTTCATCTTTCCTTAATTATTGTAAAATTCAATTAACAAACCAGAGGTTTTCGTTTATGACTATTAGCAGCACTGGCAAAGCAACCAGTTCTCGGCAAAATAATGCCAAGTCTCCAGGGGAAAATACAGAGAAAGTTGAAAATCAACAAGACCAGAGCTTGAATGCAGATAAAGTCGAGGAAATTACCGAACAGCCAGTGCCGGAATCTTCTGGACCACTTGTCATTGGTGGAGTTCGTCCCATAGGCCCTAGCGACTTAGAAGTTGCTGAAAAACTTTCAATTGCTGGGGTGCGTCCTGTTAGCACCAGTACGTTAGAAGTAGTTGAAACCTTTGACTCAATGGGTATTCGGCCAATTGGCGCTAATACATTTGAAGTTGTTGAAAGTATTAATCTCTCTGGCATTCGTCCAATTGGCTCAAGTTCATTGGTAATTTCTGAAAGCTATTCCACATTTGGGAACCGTCCGATAGCACCAAATGAAGTTGACAATTCTGAAAGCCTGATGGGTTTTCTGGATTAGACAAAAAAATATCTTCATAACACTTTATTAACCCAGTTTTATACAAAAACTGGGTTTTTTAGTCAAAGAGTCAAAAGTAGAGATTGAGTAAGTGGGCGTAAATATTTGAGGTTTTTAACTCGTTTATCTTACTTTACATAGTTTGGTTTTATTCTGCCGACCTACTTACCATATTTACACTTATTCTATGTCTTTTAGCATAGGTAACTAAACTTTGCTGACTTTAGTTTATATTAAAGCAACAGCTAGGATGCCTACTACAATTGCTTTTCTTAATTTTGAGTCTTGAATTTTGAATTTTGAATTTTGAATATGCCTTGTGGTGGAAGGCTTTATCAAAGACCTTAAGTTACTGTATAAAGGTAGTAAAAAACATTTCAAAGTTTATTTATATCTTTGAAATTTACTTACCAAAAAATCAGGAGTATCATATGAGCTTAGAAGATCGCGCTAAAGCAACTGCTAAAAATGTTGAAGGTAAGGCTCAAGAAGCACTAGGAAATATTACTGGAGATCCAGAAGATAAAGCTGAAGGTAAAGCAAAGCAAGCTGAAAGCGAAGTACGTCACGGTATGGAAGACGTAAAAGATAATGTAAAGAAAAAGCTTGACTAAAATTCGTAATTTTTTGCAGAAACTAAAGGGGAATAAATCGAGTATGTCCCATATTTGCGAAAAAAATATGAATCTTTGAATAAGACAAAAAATTAGGTGGCATTGTCCATCTAATTTTTTGCTTTGCCTACTATTTGAATGAATAGCTATATCTAAGATGGTCACTGAGTCCTTCTCTACGAGACGCTGCGCGTAGCAAGATCCCGTTCGCGTAGCGTATCCGACAGGAGAAGGGTACGTAAGCTCAGGGTAAAACTTGCCGAAGTGCAGCCTCTCGTAAAGAACTGTAGGCGTAGCTGCGCCAACTTTGCTCAATCTAAAAGTTATTTAAAATTATAGTAATATAGCACAAGCATTAACTATCATCAACTACATTTGATTGTTAGCGCTTTTCAATTCAAAATCCATGAGAATATACCGTGAGCCTAACTCTTTATTTTCTCCGTCACGGACAAACAGAATCCAGTCGTAACAATTCCTTTTGCGGTTCTTTAGATTCAGAGCTTACCCCAGAAGGCTTAGAGATGGCAAAGGCTTTTGCAGACGCATATAGTTCTACGCCTTGGACAGCAATCTTTTCTAGTCCCATGCGACGAACTGTAGAGACAGCCAAACCTCTATGTGCAGCCATAGGAGTAGAACCACAATTTAGGGATGGTTTGAAGGAAATTAATTATGGCAAGTGGGAAGGCAAAACGCCAGAAATGATTAGCCGTGAATATCACGATGATTATATTCGCTGGTCAGCCGATCCGTCTTGGAATGCGCCTAGTGATGGTGAAATGGGAGTGACAATTGCTTCTCGCGCCTTGCAGGTAATCGAAGAAATCAAGCGTCTTTACAGCAGTGGCAATGTATTAGTACTTTCCCACAAAGCAACTATCAGAATTATTCTGTGTAGTTTGCTAGGAATTGATGTGGGACGCTTCCGTTTTCGTTTGGGATGTCCTGTTGCTTCGGTCAGTATTGTAGAGTTTACCTCACATGGTCCGCTGTTAAAGGTTTTGGCAGACCGGACTCATTTGGATGAGCGTTTGCGAAATTTACCAGGAACCTAAGAGAGTTGGGAGTTGGGAGTTATCAAAACAGAATTCAGGAGTCAGGAGTCAGAATACAGTATCTGACTCCTGAATTCTTCTTCAATGAGTATTTGTTAGTTCCTGAATTAATTGTTCAGGTGTCAGAATTCTGGGAGTAGCAACTGGAAAATCTCCAGGGTTGCGAGTAATAATAGCGTCTAAATGATTAAGTACCGCAGTACTATATTGAATAGCGTCTTCAAAATCTCTAAAGTTAGTGGTTAGTGCCATGTTGATTGTGGCACTGTCTACAGTGACGACTTGGCAAAAGTTGACCAACTGCCTTAAATAAGTAAGTGTCCACTCTCGACCTCTTGCCCTGCGGATGATGTAATATAAATCGCTAAAAGTTGACGCGGAAATATAACCTTCTACGTGTCTTTGCTCAACTAGCACCAACACTTGTTCGCTTGCGTCTAGGAAAGGTTCACGTTCAAGGGCATCATCTACAATGATGTTGGTGTCTAACAAGATTTTCACAGATTATGTTTCTCCTTTAAAGCTTCCCATCGAGCTTCGTCGGGATCAAAGTCTGCTGGTACAGGAGGAGCATTTTCAAATAAACCTTCAAATGCTTTTACTTTAGACTTCCTCCTCGGCTTGTTTGGCTGTGACTTAGTAGAAGTTTCTGTAGAGTTCTCTAAGAATGGAACTGGCTGCAAAATAATGACTTCTACCGTTCCTGGAGCAATATTTAGAGGTTCGTCAATAATCAAATGACCGGATTCATCTATTGTGGCGTTTAGCTTGTAGGCTTGCATACTGGTTTTACTCTCTTATATATAATTAAATGATATTTGAGGCAATTTCACAGATTATGTTTCTCCTTTAAAGCTTCCCATCTGGCTTGGTCTGGGTCAAAATCAGGAGGAGCAGGTTGTGTCTTTTTAAACCAGTCTTGCAAAGCTTTGATTTTTGTTGGTCTCTTCGGCTTTTCTAGCTGTAACTCAATGGTGTTTTCTGTAGAACTTTCTAAGGATCGAACTGGATGCAAAATAATGACTTCCACTTTACCAGGAGCAATATTCAGAGGTTCGTCAATAATTAAATGACCGGATTCATCAATTGTGGCGTTTAGCTTGTAGGCTTGCATACTTCTGCCCTTTTTATTTCTAGGATAGAACACTGCTGCTGTAAATGTTACGATCGCATCGCAGTTCCAAATAACTAACTTGTAGTGGTCAACATTGTAATATTCATAAGTAATGTTGCAATATTCGTCACTAGTGTTACAATATTACTTATCAACATTGCAGCATTCATAAGTAATATTGTAATAGGTATGATTAACATTTGAAGATTATTTATCAATACTGAAATATTCCTCATTAACATTGCAATGTTTATGACAAATGTTTGTGCGATCGCTAGCAATGCTTAAATAAAATCATCACCAAGTTCTGTTATGTTAGCAGTTATTGAAACTATTGCTTTACGTCAAATGGCTTCGGGCGATCGCCTCTATTTACAACTATATAAATTCATTGGCGCTCAACCTGGTAAAAAGGTTTACATTCAATCTAATCTACATGGTGCAGAGATTGCTGGTAATGCCGTTATTCATCAGTTAATTGAGTTTTTACTAACAATAAATGAGCCAAATTTAGCTGGAGAGATTTGGCTTGTTCCTGTTTGTAATCCAATGGGTACAAATGAGCGATCGCATCATTTTTCTCCTGGTAGATATTGCGTTTATGAAGCCAAAGATTGGAATCGGATATTTTGGGACTACGAAAAAGAAGCTGATGATTTAGTAGCTTTTACTAAATCTCAACTTCATCTTGATATAGAGGTCGTTCGACAAAATTATCTAACTATAATTAAGCAACAGTTTGCAACGATTTTAGAAAAAATTAATTCTCCTAGCGGTGTACCCTACACTGAGCTTTTTAGCTATAAACTACAAAATCTGAGTTTAGATGCCGACTATTTAATTGACTTACACACTTCTACAAATCAAGCGTTAGACTATCTTTATTACTTCCAAAATCGAGAAGGCAGTGCAAAACACTTCGGGTTTGATTTCGGAATCTTACTTGATAAATACGATGGTGATGCTTTTGATGAAGCTTTTATTAAACCTTGGTTAGCACTAGAAGCTTGTTTTAAAGAATTTGGTAGAGAAATCAAGTTTGATGTGGAAGCTTGGACACTAGAATTAGGAACAGGAATGCAAATAAACCCTAATTCAGTTGCTAAAGGTGTATGGGGTGTGAAAAATTATTTAGTCCAGAAAGGTGTACTGCAAATTCCTAATTTATCAGATGACACAAAAACCCATGAAATGACTTTTGCATCTAGCAGCAACCGGAAAAAATATTATGCGATCGCAGGTGGCATGATTCAATGGAGAATAGAATTAGGTAGTAAAGTAAAAGCGGGAGAAAAACTCTATCAAATTCTCAGTTTTAATAAAGAAGGTAAGTTACCGAGTGTAATTGATGTCTGCGCTCAAAAAGATGGATTGGTTTATGATGTCGCAACCAATCAAGCCGTAAATGAAGGCGAGTTTGTATTGGGAGTTATTAGTTAGCAACTAAATTTAAAGTTCTGCTTCTACGCCACTGTTTGATTTGTTTTTCGATTCCATAAAGGATCGGTAGAGTCAGTTTTTGGGTAAAATACAATTGGATACTCATCTGCCAGATAGCGACAAATATTATCGTCAGCGAAAAGAATCAGACTATCAAATGGACTCTACAATTTTACGATTGTCTGTCTACTGTAGCAATCGCTTTTCAGTACTTGAACAATAGAGTTCAGAACTCGAAATTTTATCCAGACTATAACTACATACTTAGATCAGCAATTTCCAGCAGCGGCAAATGTACTATACAGATTCCATCAACTCAATACACTTGTGCAGTTGTTGGTGCATAGTTTCCTTATCAGCATGAAACCTCCGTCCATGACCTGGTAGCACCCACTCAAAAGAGTAATTAGCCAAGTTACGCATTGATTTAATCTGTTCTGACCAAGAGTACCAGCAGACACTGTGGAATGCAATCAGTTGGTGCAAGCTTTCAGACCAAGCGAGATGGTCGCCAGTGAACAGAAACTTATTTTTGTAAAGTAAAACAGTTTGTCCCTTGGTGTGACCGGGAACTGGGATAATTAATAAATCTGGAGTTAAAGCAAATGATTCGGAACCAGTTAGCTGTATTTCTACATTGCGAGTATCCGCAGAAATATCATTAACGTGGAGGATGCGATCGCACTGAAAATGCTCGGTAAACTTTTGATGATCTGCCACATCATCTTTGTGAGTCAGGTACATATAACGAATTCCACCCAGTTCTTCTAAACGCTTGACTAAAGGCGGCGTAAAGCGGGGAGAATCCACCAAAATATTACCTTCGGGAAGTTGAATTAAATAGCTAGCAGCACCGTAAGATTTTTCAGAATGATAGCCGCAGTGGTAAACATTTTCCGCTACTAATATGGGAAACTGTTGTTGAGCAACTTTGATATCTTTCGGTTTCTCAACTGTACCAATTGAACTGGTAGGACAAGCTAAAAGTGCTTCCAGGGCTGCTAATCTTTGTGCCTCATTCGTTGGTTGATGATAAACCGCCGACTGTTCATCAACACGAGAAAAGACTTCAGGAGTCATCCAGCGACAGGTATCACAATCAATACAGGTACTATCTACATAAAAATCGCCGTTGACATTTTGGGGACGACGTTGATTTAAATGAGCCATATTAATCCTTTTGCCTTCAGCCACTTACTGGAGAGCGATAAACTCTATATCACTACGCTAGCAAAAGTAACTTAAGATTGTAGACGCCACTAGAAGTAAATCTGCTCATTAATATAATTTAATGGGCCATTTTTTAAAAAATTACTTCAATCTTTGCAATTTAAGCATCGAAATACATATCATCAGCCACAAAAAGCCGACTCCATAACCTGCAATTATGTCTGTGGGCCAATGGACTCCTAAATATAAGCGGCTGATACCAATCACAGCGATTAAAATAACTGTCAAGCTATAAATAATTTTGGCAAAATGAGGATAGCGAATTGCCAACTCGTAAGCAATAAAACCATAAAGCACCATAGATCCTAGTGCATGTCCACTAGGAAAACTAAAAGATTTTTCAGAAATCAAACGATGCCACAATTCAGGGCGAGGTTTAGAAAAAAACAGCTTTAGCCCTGTATTTAAAATTAACCCTCCCAAGCAAGCAAATACAAAAACTTTCGCTTCTTCTTGGTAACGTTGCCACAAAAGTAAGAAGACAGTAACGCCTGCTACTATAACCACTGTGCTAGGATTACCAAGATTAGTAACAAACAGCATTAAATTATCTAAATTTGGATTGGCAAACTGATGTAGCCATAACAGAAAACTAGTATCAAATGCAAAAGCATCTCGCTCCAAAACTTCTTCAGCCAGTTTTGCTAAAACAAAAAGTATGAGCAAACAACTAGCAAGTCCAACAATACCAATTGTGGCAATCAAAGGAGCTAAACGAGAATGTATATGACGTAACCAGAAATTAGAAATTTGTCGAAGCATACTTTAA
>NZ_JBGTFY010000187.1:0-15363 GCF_041747015.1 Nostoc sp. | reverse complement strand
ATCAGTAACCCGAAGATGGTTTTTCGGGTTGGCATCGTAAGCTGCATAGCCCGATAACCATTGCTTGTAGTCCAGTTTAGTTAGTGCATCTCCCTCTAGGTACTCAACGTAACCTTCTGTGGGAGTCTCTGTAGGACGGTAATAGCAATTCTCTAAATAACTGGGAAATCTTATCTGGCGGTCTGATGATACAAATTTAATGCTGGAATTACCGAGGTCGTAACCAGCAACGATCGTGAGTGTACCTTTTTGCCCAGTGTTGGCATTTTCGGTATTAACTGCCAAATCTGTCATAATCCTTAATCCCCAAAATATTTAATTGACAAAGTTCTGAAATAGGCTTGCTGCTTTGGTTTTGACTATCTCTGCTTTAAGGTGGTAGCCCATTTAAAATCCGTGGCATTTCAACCAGTTAACGCAGTCCTTGTTATCCCTTGGCATTTCTGCCTTATGCCTGTTATGTTAGTTGA
This sequence comes from Nostoc sp., assembly GCF_041747015.1. Classification (GTDB taxonomy): domain Bacteria; phylum Cyanobacteriota; class Cyanobacteriia; order Cyanobacteriales; family Nostocaceae; genus Nostoc. The sequence continues at coordinate 14,893 of NZ_JBGTFY010000187.1, read as the reverse complement.
CATACGCAGCATTTGTCAACACTATGCTGAAAACAGTTAATATTTCATTAGAACAAGTATGCTGGAGGCAATATGTAGAAAAGTGTTGAAAATGGTTGCAAGAAAACCACGTATTATGTTTTCCTGTTCTGAGGGAACAAAGGAGGATTTAGAATCTTGGGCTGAGGATGAAGGCAGATCCATAAGCAATTTAATTGAGCGTATCGTCATGGATGCGATCGCCAAACGTAAAAAGAAAACCAGGAATAAAAATGATGAAGAAGAATGACCATGTGACGCTCTAAGCCACATAGCGACAATAGTCTTTTGTACTGAAGCTGCTTCAGAATTGCTGGGCTTGTAGCAATTACTCAAAAAAAATGGCTCGGATACCACCCCGAAACCATTCAAAAAATCAAAAATTTCCTCGAAATCGAACCAACTGAATCGAACAATCAATTAGTCCATGATTAACCAATATTACACGGTAGGCCATACCGAAACCATCGGTATGTGTGCCCGGAACGTCTGTAACTATATTACATCAAGTAAAAAGCTGTTTCCGAGAATAAGTGAATACTCACTTACAAATCCTCTTGAAATCCTTGAAGACATTTGCTACACAGGCGATTTAGCCATTTTGTTAATTCAACAATTGAATCAAATCGGAGGTATTCGCTAATGTTGACCACACAACAAGCACTCGCCTCCTTCGATATTCGCAATTTTGTAGACCAGCTAGAACCGTCCAAAGTTAAAAATAAGTTTATTTGTCCAGTTTGTGGCGGTAATGACTTATCTATTGTCCCAGAAACCGGGAAGTACAGATGCTTCAATAATTGTGAGTGTAAGGACATCAGAGAGGCGATTAAACCTTGGGCTGAAGTGGTGGCAGAAAGGGCAGGGGTTAATTATACAACTTCCCCAAAAGCGAAAATACCCAACCCCAAGAGAATCTTGCCCAAAAGTGCGCCCATTCCAGATGGTGAATTAGCACTGGTGATGTTGACCCAAGCGGCGACTGACATACCCCAAACTCAAAATATAACTTGCAAGCTACCAAAGGGAATACCAGGGAATGCAACACAAACAATCTACCCTTACTCACAAACCCAATGGGTAATTCGCTATGAATGGGCGGATTACATCAAAGAGAAGGGAAAAGATAAATCCTTCCGCCAATGGCACAGGCTCCCGGACGGCACTCCAGAGATGAGAAAAGGGGATGAACCCTGGAAAGCTTACCGCATTGATGAAGCGATCGCTGCTAGTAAATCTGTACAAGGAACCCCGGCACTACTCCAACACGAAGGGGAGGGGTGCGTAGAAGTTGGTCGAGAGCATGGGCTTGCTGGGTTCACTTTCCAAGGTAGTGCCTGGGACAAAAAATCAATCCTGCCAGAATACCAACTCATCAAGGATTCAGGCATAGGATTAATCGTTTTCCTGCATGACCCCGATGACACTGGGTTAAAGAAACTCCAGACTTGCCAGGAATGTGCCGACGAGGTGGGGATTGCATTTATTGGAATTAACCCTCACGACATCTGCCCCGATTTACCATATAAATCAAGTGACATCAAAGAAATCTTGGGGCAGATGGAAACACCAGAATTTATCCGCAAGCTAGAGCAGGAGATTCACGCGGCTGTGGCGCAGCGATCGCAAGCGCAACAGGCAGAGGTAAACGTCATTAATGATGACGACCAAAATCCGGTTGTAGCCTTCACTCAGCAAGCTTTTCAAGCTCTTTACGGAGATAAGAACTGGATTTGTGCTGCGGATAAGCTCTACTTTCACACTGGCAACCACTACAAACACTCTCCAGATTCCACAGAGCGCAAAAGAATTTACGACTTTTGCAATTCTTTTGTAGTCGAGAACGAACAGGGTAAAAAGTCTTGTCCCTATGCTTCACCTAGTTCAGTCAAGAAGGTTTTGGAATGGGTAAAAATGGGGACAGAAATTGACCCAGAACTAATCAATCCTCCTGGCGTAAATTGCACTAATGGGATAGTCAGGGTTGAGTGGGAAGGCAGGGATTTTACAATAAGATTAGACCCGCATACGCCCCAGGACTACTTCATTTATGAACCGTTAATTGAATATGACCCGTCGGCTGACGATACATATTGTGAGCAACTTTTAGCTTGCTTAGACAAGCCACAACAAGAAATATTTCTGAGAAATATTGCTGCATCCCTTGACCTTCAAACTGTTAGAAAATTCAGAGGCAGAGAGGTAAAAGCAATGTTTGCAATTGGTCTTGGTTCTAATGGTAAAGATGCTCTGCGCGAATGTGTATCAACCATTTACGGAAAGAACGGATTAACTTCTGTCTCCTTGGGTGACTTTCAATCTTATGACGAAGGCAGAAAATTCGGACTAGCCCCACTTATATATAGTCGAGTTAACTGGGCTTCTGAAAACCCACAAACATCTAGGATTGATAGACTTCAAAGTTTAAAATTATTTGTCACTGGAGATACACTACATTGCGAACAGAAAGGGAAAGACCATATAGAATTCTCTTCTAACGCAATAGGTATTTTCAACTTAAACGAGACTCCCGCCTTTCAAGGCGTAATACAAGCAATCAAAGATAGGATTGCAATTTTAGAATTCAGGAAAACCTTTGTAGATAATCCTGACCCAAATAATCCAAACGAGATAAAAGGCGACCCCCGATTTCGCTACGATCCAGAGTTTATTAGAACGCATGTTGCCCCTGCATTCCTAAATAGAATGCTAAAAGCACTCAACAACCTTATAGAGTCAGGTATCGATTATGAATGCACAACCGACGCTTTCCACAACCTTCAGAGAGAGAATAATCATCTTTTTGACTTCATAGAGAGCGCAAATATAGGTTATGTGCCTGATGGGGAAATTACCGCACGGGCTTTATGGTCAATGCTGGAACAGCACTATATCGATAATGGAACGCTGACCATAGATGAGGGCAACCGCAGAACGTGGCTAGACCAAGTTCGCCCCAGCGATAAAAACGTGAAGGGCATCAACCAAATCATTCCCCGCATCTCCCAACTTTTTCCGAAAGCGGTCAAGGGGACTCGGTACTGCGACGTTGCCAAAAGAAACATCCCAATACTGAAAGGCATTGGAATTTTGTCAGCTACCCGCACCACAATAGACTCAACCCGCACCACTTCCGCACCACTTGCCGCACCAGAAACAACGCAAAATCAGGACTTCCGCACCACCCGCACCACTTTAGAAGATTTTCAGGAAAACAACATTGAAGAGTCAGAGGTGAAAATTGAATTGCTTTCTCCTCCAGTGAAAAAAGAAGAATATGCCACCTCAACTGGTGCGGGTGGTGCGGAACCCTTGCAAAATAAGGAAAACTCATGCGTCACTGGTGCGGGTGAATCAGAGTCGGTGCGATCTGACGAAGATTCCAAGGTTTTAGCTTCAGAAGCGATCGCTTGTATCTTGGAATCCCCTAATCCGAGTTGGGAAGTGATTAAAGAGATTTTGAGCGAAATGGAAATCTCTTCTTATTTAGAACTGCACGGGTTTTTGACCTTGGGTGAATTCGCGCAACTTGAGATGCTAATCCCAGCCGCCGAGAGGGAGGTTCACTTTGGCTCATAAAAATAGGTGGTCACTACCACCCGTTAGCTCACTGTTTTATAAATAAACTACTTAAGGGTATTCGCCGTTCGCTATATTTACCCCAACAAATGGAATTGTTTGTTGGGAACTCGGTTGAAGTGCGATCGCTTAGTGGTGCTGTCAAGTTTGCGGGTGAAATGATTAACTGTGACCCCAAGAATGGAATTGTGACTGTGGCCACCGAGCAAGGGAACCGAAATGCATCTCTCTACGAGACTACTTCCCGTGACGGCTAGTATTTGCCTCAATTTCAAGCTTTTGGTTAGTATCTATCTCTACACCATTACTAACCACAGGTGAGAGCATCGACAAACTCGCCGCCGCCCCCAACACCTGCTCGTCGGTCACTTCCAAATATCTCTGCAACTGCTCCAAATTCCGATGCCCTGAGATTTCCTGAATTACCCGCAGTGGTATACCAGCATTACTCATCTGCGATAATGCGCTACGACGAAAGCTATGCGTACTCGCGCCAATTATCCCAACTTGTTTGCAAGCACCTCTCAAAATCCTAGAGGCTGAGTCTTCGCTGATGTGTCCATCACTGCGACCGGGGAACAGATAATCATCTCCTGCCAGTGGGTAATAATTGCTTAGTATTTGGCGTAAATCTTTCAATTACTGGTATAGAGCGAGTAGCCAACTTCCCTTTAGTGTTTGACTTCCTAATAATCAGCCTGGGTCTAACGTTGCCTTTGGGTGTGTAAATGTCTTGAGTGGCATCACCGTGCCAAGTACGCCCCAGCGACAAAAACGTGAAGGGCATTAACCAAGTCAGCGCTCGAATCGCTCAACTCTTCCCCAAGGCAGTCATCGCAAGTAGGTACTGTGATGTTCGCAAAAAGCAGATTCCAATACTGAAAGGCATTGGCATTTTGTCAGTTACCCGCACCACTTTGGACTCTACCCGCACCACTTCCGCACCACTTTCCGCACCAGAAACAACGCATTATCAAGACTTCCGCACCACCCGCACCACTTTTTCTAATTCTACAGAAAACATTGAAGATCGGGAAATGCAATTAAATATTCTGACTGAGCCAATGGAAAAAGAAGAATATGTAGCCCCAACTGGTGTAAGTGGTGCGGAACCCTTGCCAAATAAGGAAAACTGCTGCGGCGAACCCTGCGTAAGTGGTGCGGAACAGCTAGAAAGTGGTGCGGGTAAATCCGAGGAGGTTGAATTTCTCGATAACCCAATCTCGCTGCTACAGGCTGAGAGCGAGGGAGACGATATCAATTTATATGTTGGGCATCTGGTTGAAGTGCGATCGCTTTCTGGGGCTGTTAAGTTCGCGGGTGAGATGATCGGTTACGACCCAACTCACGGGACTATTACTATCGTGACTAAGGAAGGCAACCGAGATGTCTATCTTAGAGAAGCATTTGTAATTGGGTGAGCTAGGTGCAATTGCGTCAAATTTCGCCAAAAGAAATCATGGGTTAAGCAGTGTAATGATTTTAGGGTGGCCGCCGAGATACCTGCAAAAAGAGACACGTTGTAAATAAATATTGCAAACAATCCCTTGTTGATTTACTAACTTGCCCAAAAATGATATAGGGCGAATCAAACTTTTGCACGGTAAAACCAAACTTTCACCCCTTTTTGTCCCTTACACTTGCCCATAAATGACCCTTTTAGGGAATGTTTTCACAAGAGATGACACGCTCAATCTGGTATTGAAATAACGTAAAATCAAGGATTCCCAAACATCTGCGTAACATAACTTTACAACGTGTCCCATTTTGCGGGTATCTCGGCGGCTACCCTTTTAAGAGCTTCGGCTGTGTAGCTTTATTGCAAGATCGCGGCTCTATAGGCTTGCCAAAATATAAGTGTAAACTTACACTACCCACTTGATGAAGCTTACGTATAGTTACGAATTTATTCTTCTCTTAGATGAAAGTACCAGTTAATATGGAATAACTGCAACTTCCGGGTTCTCTCACGCCTTTCGGGTTAGTGATTGGAGAACCTAGCTTAACTTGAAAGACGTGAGTGAAATTTGTTTATCCTCACGTTCAAGAAAAAAGATGAGGAATTTCAAAGTTGCAGTCCCGGCGGTCGTTTTGGTGTTCTGTGTTCAAACAGGAATTTATTTTCTGTCCCCAACTAAAGAACCCTTTAACCTACAGCCAATACCCGGAAAAATAACTTTTGAGTTTAAGGAGGAAGACAAAAGCAAAAAGAAAAAAAAATAAGTCAAACTTAGAATTTATTTTATCGAAATTACTTTTATTTTTATTTATCGAATATACTAACTAACTGAAAAGTGGGGTGTCTGAAAAGACACCCCACTTTTTATATTATTGGGTAGTCACTGTCACCCAAATTTGCCTTGGCTACTTTTGCCTCATGTTGGTAAATATGAAGATTTGTAAAAATTTATAAACTTTTGTAAAAACTTTATGTGTAGAAGTAACTGTTGATTCTGTCCTAAAGCCTGAAATGGTTAGTATACCGTTGTTTTGAGTGTTTTTTTGAGAAGTTGACATTTTGTAGTTATCAGCCTGGGCACACCCACAAACATATTTACGAGAACCAAGTTCTTCAGGCTGGCTCTCAAAACAACTACAAGGAAAAAAACATGGTGAACTTAACTAAAGCTCAAAGTAACAATGGGTCTATTGCGAAAACTTTCGTTATTGGCTTATTAGGTATGGGTGTATTGATGATATGTGGCAGCATTTTTACTGTTGCCACTAGTGAGTGTAGTAGCAGGTTAAAGTTTAACCCTTTAACCTCTGAGATTGAACTATCAAAGGACGCTTGCCCGAAAACCAGCAATAGTCCCCAGTAGGTTCAGTCATGCTGATCGTGCTTGTGCGTTGTCTCCGGCACGGTGCGATCACACCTGGGGAGCTACTTATCAGAACTGTGGTTCTCATGAGTTAAATTCTGATAAGTAAATATTAAAAAATATCAAGCGACTGTACAGTTCACTGTCTTCAACGCTGACTATTAAAGACTCAATTCATCATCCTGCTGGCGTTGCTGTTGCTGCTGTTGCCTTAACTGCTGCCCATAATCGAGAAGTTGCTGATTCCAATCGTGTGCCTGAGATTTTTTAATTTGGGACTGTGGCATTAGTTCTAATACACGCTGTGCTGCCGCATCAGAGCTTTTATCGTTACCAAACGCCACCAGTATATTAGGAACTTTCTGCAATCGCTCAACTGGTAAGCTCTTGATGTCATCAATAGCCATATAGACTGTTCGTTCGGGTGGGACATCGCCCCTGATAAGATATTCCAGCATAGCTCTTGAGATAGCATCGATGGGGGACTTGCACAGAATCGCTGTTGAGGTTTTATCGTTAGCCTTTCCCCCCAAACTGAAGTAAAACCAGCTATCACTGCGTTTGGTTCCTTTCTCGTATCCCTTAAAAGTGTTGTTCTCCCCCCTAGTTCCCCGTAGGAATGCACCGTTACGTTGACCATCAAGATTTCGCATGACAAAAACAGAATTTTGTTGCTGATCAGCGTAAACTAGCCCCTGGTTATAAAGCATTTGTACACAGTCAGAGCGGATGCCCCGGTTTTGAGTGAGGTAATTTTCAACGGCAGACCAGTTAGCTTTATCTTCAACAGGTGGGGCGAATTGGGGACGGGGTTCAGTCTGGATAATGTCAGCAGCCCTGTTCTTAACGTGAGCGATCGCTGCACGTTCTACCCCAGCTTCACCAAATCGCTCATCTAACCAGACAACCGCCTGCCGGAAATTGCACTGATTAACGTGCATCACCAAGTCAATCGCACCCCCTGATCCCTTTTGTTGATCGGGGGCAAAGTCGTAGAATTTGGGCCCATCTATATTAATGATGTGTCCGTGACCCCGCCACCGCTCACGCTCGTAATTTAGCCCCAACTCCCAGGCAACATCCTCTAAGGCCAAGTCGCGCAGTTGTTGAGTTTGTTCTTGCCAAAAAGCTACTTGTGCCTCTAATTCCTTGATGCGTCTGTCTTTGAGTTCATTTTCAAGCGCCAAAGCTTTAGCTGTAGCTTCCATCTGCTGTTTTTTGGCTTGCGCCCTATCTCGGTCAGCTGCTTTGGCTTGCAATTGCAACTGGGTGAGGCTGCTATCTGGTTCTATACCAGAATTAACAACGCTGTAAAAGTCCTTAATGTCCTGGTGTTGCGCCCTACTGCCTTTAATGCCACGCTCTAACCCCAGATGTTCTGTAGCTTCTGAGTAGGAATCTTGAAACTGCCTCATCTTCTGACGACCGTCGAAGAAGTGCTTGGCCCTCAATTGCCCTTTCTCATCGAGGGGGACAAAGTAAGCGTGAATGTGTGGGGTGGCTTCATCTAAATGTAATTCTGCCCTGACAATGCGATCGCTGTAGCGCGACTCTAACCATTGTTTGGATGCAGAAAGCCAAGAGTCAACTTTCTCCTGCTCATAGTAACCCGCTTGTGTTGGGCAGTTGGGACGGAAATATTCGGGGCTGGCAGTCAATAAAATCTCAGTGCAGTAAACCGCATCGGGGCGAATCTTCCGTTTCTGCTCCCCTATCTTTTCCATCACCAACTGATCTAATGAGAGCGTTGGGTTGTTAGTGCCAATGAATCTGATATTTTGTTTATCTGAATCAGCGTTGGGTGTTTCTCGCTGACGTGCGGTATGCGCTTCACTGCCAGCCAAGTTACTGCGCTTGAGCTTTTTAATCCGTGCAATAGCGTAAGCCATGCCACTTTTTGAGTAATTGAGTGCAATTGCGTCGCAGACCCCACGGAACCTTTTTGTTTCGACCGTTAGGGAGAAATGGCGCAAGCCACCCGTCAGGGCAAAAAGGTGTAGTGGGTACACCTAAATCTTAGCCACCGAGCGCGAAATTTGGCGGTCACAAAACCCCCTCTGCTGCTAAAAAGCCTGCTGTGTAGGGTTTTTAGCTCTCTGGGGCGCATTTAGGGAATTGTTTGATGGTTTGGCGTTATACACCACAATAGCACTCATTAATTGCACTATTGGGGGGAAACCTAACGCCAGTAACTTGACATTTTTTCTGCTAAAAACACCACATTTAGACACAATATTATCGCTATTATCGTTAAGGTAGACACATTTATACTCATGCTACATATTGATTTGTTTTTATACTAAAAAAAACTTTTCATACTGAGGAGAAGATATGAGTCAACAGCAAAATTCCTATGTTGAGTTGCCCAGGATTAAACGCAAGAGTAATTCATGGGAGGGGAAGGTGATTGATTATTTATTGAAGCATCCTTCTAATAGATCAGCGACAGAGTTTGCCATAGAAGCGATTACAGCTTTTTGGCTTGCTGAAGCGTTAGAGGGTCAAGTCAATCAGCCGGAATTACAGAAAGCTTGTTGGTCAGCAATTGAACGTCTAGAAGCGAAACTGGCAACTATCAGGCGTATTGCTCGAATTGAGCCTCAGTCAATAGTTGTGTCTGGTGGCGCTAATGCAGCGACTACTGTGACAAGCAATAGTCAGCCTCAAAGTGGTGCTAATGCAGCGACCACTGTGACAAGCAATAGTCAGCCTCTTATTTCTGATGATGATGGCGATGATAGCGATGACTCTGATGAGGATTTTGATGAGGATGACTTAGGATTGATGAAACTGGAACTTTCAAAAGACCTCAAACTAGCTACTGATCTGTTGGGGTACGGTTAAATTCAAGAAAGAATTTTTGAAACACAATTGCAACACATCATGATTACGTATTGTCAATAAGACCCAGCTTATTGGCAATAAAAATAGCGCAAAAAAGCGGCTGTAATTGAGTCTGGATAAGAGTTACAGAAGATTTTTTTCAAAAACACAGGACGGCCAAAAGGACAAGAAACCACTGTTTTTGATGTTTTGGACGGCCGTTGACAGGTGGGCATTTGTCAGCAGAGCATGACAATTTAGTAGGGTTGGCGCTCACTGGACGGCCAAAAGGACAAGAAAGCACTGTTTTTGTCCTTTTGGACGGCCAAAAATATTAGTGTCGGATGAGACTGATTTAGTACGGGTAAACTACACTAAGTTCACGGGGTTACAAGTGTTTAGTGTAGTTATTGCGTTAGACGAGTTTCTGTTTCAGTTAACGCTAAATATATAGAGTGACTCCTGAACTCACAGGAGAAATTTCAGATTCACTTACTGACGAAGTTGATCGATTGAGCGGGATTTTTGAAGTACAGTTGCAACACAAAGGTATTATATATTCTCAATAATTTTAGAGTTATTGAGAATGAGCCAGTTTGATAAAAATGGCTAAAAGCTAATTGGTGTATGTATTAGATACCAATTTTTTGGTCAAAGCGATGTTCTAAATAGCAGACATTTTGTAGTGAATAATCAAAGTTGACTGACAGCTATAACAGTTAAAAGCCTGTATAAGCTGTGCAAAATGTCTGCTATTTTGCATAGGAATCGGGGTTTTAGGTGCAAAATGTCTGCTATTTGTAACTGTGATTAATCAGACAACTTCACTACTTAAAACAAGTTTCAACTCTATCAACAAGCGTGAAGATTGTAAAAGGAACAATTTTTATTCAGGCATGAAGAAAAAAAATCGGATGTTAAGTGGGCTGGGTTAAGTTCAAGAAAGAATTATTGAAGCACAGTTGCAACATAAATGTATTATATATTCTCAATAATTTTGAAGTTATTGAGAATGAATCCAGCGTTCAAAATTTGCTGTAAGTCATAGTCAGTAAGCATTACGCCAGAAATTTTCGAGAAAAGTCTTATGCTCAACTGGTAGCAGTAGGGCTACTGTATAGCTACCAGTTGGGGAATCATCAAATTTTCAACAACTCGCTTTTTTACTACTCAACTGGTAGCTGTGTGTCACCAGTTGAGCTACCCAACAGCTACCACTTGGGCAAGGTATTTAGAACTACTATTTCAATACTGGTAAACTACATAAAACCTATGTAATAAGTGATGTTTACATTGTCTTGTCACAGCCAGCGTTGACTGCACCAGTTGTAGCTGTCAATGCCCCAAGTTACTTGAGTAATGCTTTAGAGTCGCCTGAGCTAGACGGGGAAGCGGCTGATTCAATCAGACCCGCTGAGAATTGTTCAAGGTCAGGCTTCGTCACAAGAAATTGATGAGCCGCTTTTAATACTGCGATGGCGTACCCGACCGCCGTAGGCGATCGCCACGGATAAAACTGTACCAATTGAAGTCTCTGAAATTTAGGAGCTTCAAACCCAAGATGAGCCGTATTAAATTGTTGCACCAAATAATCTATAGGTTAATTGGTACATCGAGAATTGCGAAAATATCGATTGGCAGAATGCTTATCCAATAAGGGTTACAGCCTTAACGTCACTTTCTGCACGGATGCTGATACCGTTGACGAAATATCACTTTGAGCCGCTTATTACACATTTGAGCCAGAAAGGAGAAGACTTCTTGAATAAATGGGAGTAGGTTTAGCATGATTTCATTTAAGGTTGCATAAATGCGGAATGATTTTAACCAATAGCTTATTCCTCTGAGTGTGAGGTATTAGAGGAGCGAGCGCTTTGATTCTAAACTGAGAGAACCAGATCCATAAGTAAGGACTAGGAGCAGTCCACCGATAATCGACAAGTTTTTGAAAAAATTATTGAATTGGCTAGGATCAGCAAAAGGATTATGAAAAACAATGGTAGCGGGAATCATAAAAATGATGAGTAGAATCGCGCCAATTTCCGCTTTGTAGCCGAGAATAATGGACAATCCACCTAAAATCTGAAATGCAATTGTAAAAACTAGTAGCACTCCTACTATTGGTAGTCCAGCTTTAGCCATAGACTCACTTGTCTGAGCGAAATTAAACACTTTGTTCAAGCCAGTGTAAATAAAAATCACGGCTAAAAATGAACGAGCAACCAAAGGAATGTATTTTTTTAACATGATAGATATTTTCAAATTCAGTTAGTGAGATGGGGTTACGGCTGCAAAATGCCAAGATATTTAAAAGTACTCAGACTATTTTCGAGTGCAGCGTTCACTGCTGAAATAGAGTATCGCATAAATTTCCTAATTGCTACACTCAGTAGTTTAGGTAATTTAGCTAGCAGCTTATTTGGACTATTCTTGTTTTACCGTACTGGCTATACTTTTACTGGCTGGTCATGGGAAGCTGCTTTCCGGCGTAGATATAGGTAACTTTGGGTTACAAAAGGTTTTGATTATATCGTTATATTCAGCACCAGATGGAAGTATTTGGGCTTATTACCATCCTGTAGATAAAAACCAAAGACAGCTATGGAAGCGGGGGTACTGTCGGATTGAGGATGTGAAAAAGCTGTCAATGGAAGTAAGCACTGGTTGAGGGAGCAAATAGCTTTCTGATTGAGCAGTTGTAATGAAGTAATCTTGAAGATTTAGTGATCACTCAAGACATCAAGGCTTGCTAATTGTAAGATGGGCATATATACGGAAAGCCTTATACTGAACCACAATTAATCTTTTATGTCCTTTTGAGAAAATGAAGGACATCATTTACCCCACTAAATGGGGTTATTTTTTACTTATACTAATTAGTATAAGTAAACCAATTATTATTGAGAGATGCTAATTGAAGATATTGACCTGTCTACTCTGCCATCAGTTTACTTATTAGAAAAAAGCCGCTTACCTAATTGTATAGCTATCTACTTTGTTTCTAACAGCAAAGGTCAAATATTATATATTGGTAGAACAGTAAACTTGGTGGAGCGTTGGAGAGAACACCATAGATTTAACCAATTAAAAAGATTTAATCGAAAAGACCGGATTAGTATTAGCTGGATGGTTTGTAGTAAAGATATCAACGCTCTTGCTAATTTAGAAAATGAGTTAATACAGTTATATAAACCGCCACTAAATTGGACGAAAGTGGTATCGCCAATTAGAAAAATAACTCCATCTGAGATAGCACTACAGCAGAGCCTGCAACAGCTAGCAAAGTTAAATACTATGATATTTGGATTTGATCCAATTGCTGACGAAGAACTGCCAACAATATACTTGGTGTACCCCGTCTATGGCAAACGCGGTCTATCCGGCGGCATACGAAATGTCTTAAAAAATATCAACAAAAAAGCTAGCTCTTTAAAGTGGAAAGAGTACCATACAGACCCTAAATCTTTAGGTAAATTCGGTTATTGGTCAACGAGTTACAACGGTATAAGAATAGACCTAGCTCCATTTCAAGGTCTAGTCCACTTTATGAATACTACCTATAAAACTATAGCTGGTGTAGAGTTGATGGCTTTTAGCCATGACCAGCTAGAAGTATTTTTAGAAAATACATCATCAGAACTTAAGGAGAACATTTCATGTTTAGATGCCCTAGAGGATGATCCAATTCCTATAAAGCTTATTGATAAATATCAGTCTGAAGAAGGGAAACATATAAATGTCGTTGAAGTAGAACCCTGGGAAGAATTAGAGCCAATGCCTGAAGGTGAAGCTAGAGTAATGACTCGTCAGTTCTTGTATGTAGACGGTGTAGAGATAGAGGTATGTACTAACACAAATGGAAAATTTTTTGTTAGGCACAATGTTTATTGGTGGATAATGCATAAGAACAAGAATCCAGATCCACAGTATAACAATCTAATAAAAAACTTCCAGAGTGCAGTAGATAGGCTACCTACTATCAGATGGTCTGGCTATAAATTCCGATTTGAAACTATTATATTTAGTGAGGACGATGTAGAAGTTGAGAGCTTACTACTTCCAATAGCTATGTTTGAAGATTTAATAAAGGAAGCCAAGTCAAATTGTACGGACAAGCTTCGGGAAGAACTTCAAAATGGTGAATACCAATCAAAGCCAGATGACAGCGCAAATATAAAACTATGTGGGTGGCTACACCGCAATTCATTAGGCTCATTATTACAAACAAAAAATAGCTAAACGGTAAGAAATTCAGTCCTAGAGTTTCTTACTTTGGAGTTTTTCAAAGCATTTTTTACCATCTCTGTAAACAGGCGATCGCTTTTCTCTTCAGTGGCTTTCGCCAATCGCCTTACTTCGCTACTCATCCATCTGGGTACCCAGATGTTTGACTTCTTCTAACGCCTTTACTACGCCAACTTCATCAGCTAGTCGGATAAATGCATTGGCTAATTCTTCTAACAAGTCACTCCTATCCACCTCTACCCCCTCGTCTGCCAAGTCCATCAGCACTCGATTGATCTGCCTGCTCAATTTTTTAGGAATGCGAAAAGTAGTTTGGGTATAGTCGGGATTCTCACGCTTGGCTAATTTATCTTTATCCTTTAAGTGTTTAGATGACCGGGTTACTGGCTGTTGAGGTTGCTGGGTGGTTGAATTTTCAGGTAACTGGGTTTTTAGCTGTTCAGATAGCTGATTTTCTGGGTATCCAGGTCTTTGGGCGGTTGGGTTGTCAGATATTTGACTTTTCACCTGTTCAGGTAACTGGCTTAATGATTCTTCGGTTGGTTGAGTATCTAGCTGTTCAGATAGCTGATTTTCTGGGTATCCAGGTAGTTGGGTTGTCAAATTTTCAGGTGGTTGATTTTTCACCTCATTAAGTGGCTGGCTTAATGATTTTTCGATTACTTGAGTATCTAGCTGTTCAGATGGCTGATTTTCTGGGTATCCAGGTAGTTGGGTATTTTCTTGGGCTGCCCCTAAGACCTCACTAAATCGGCTCACCCTTTTATTGCTTGAATCACTTCGTTTTTTATTTCCGTCCAATCCCGCCATGCTACTTTGCCCCCTCGAACCTTATAAACAGGAACTCCACTAGTCACCGCATCCTTATAAGCTTTGTAAAATCGAATCCCACGACTCAAAACAGGATAACCTTGTGTTAAGAGTGCTTCCATTGCTTCCTGTCCATCTCTTTGAGGCGGCGGCGGAATCATTGTAAGTAGGACTTTCCAGTTTGTATCTTGGGGCAAGGATTTTGCCATGAGTGCCATCGCATCCATGCTCAACAGGTCTGGTGGAGTTGGAACGATAAGTAGATCACAGCCCCTTGCTAAATCCTCCACTTCCACATCATTAGGGCGGGCAGGAGTGTCAAAAATTATAAATTCAAACTTCTGCGATCGCATTAGTTTTGCTGCTTCCTTTTCTCCGCAGACCTGAAATGGTAGTCCCCCAGGTCTTGCCCAAGTGGTTGCTGAACGGTTTGGATCGGCATCAATAACTAAGGTTGCCCCATCATCACAAAAGAGTGAGGCGAGGCAGATAGCTGAAGTTGTTTTCGACACTCCGCCCTTAAATGAGCTAAGAGAGATGATTGGCATAATCTCTCCTTATAAAAGATGGAAAAATCATATCGCACTTACACACAT
>NZ_JBGTFY010000186.1:0-6760 GCF_041747015.1 Nostoc sp. | reverse complement strand
TCAGTCACCCTAATTTTTCCGGTGATGCCTTGTAAAAGTGGTATTTGTTGCCATAAGTTTTCCCACTGCTTACAGAAGTCATCTACATCACAGAATATTTGTGTAATGTCGAGCCGAGATACAATAGTAGACATAAACTTTGCGATCGCATCTTACAAGCTTCATATATTTGCCACCCATGCTGTCTCTGTCGAGTTAATATTCCCGAAAGCGATGCCTACGGCGGTAAACTACGCACGGGCGGGAAATCACAGAATTTCAGCTATCAGCAATAAGCTACGATCCCGGAAGTTGCTTTTTCAGTGCTTCCAGAGAAGCCCAACGGTTATCAACTGGAGTTTCAGAACTATCAGAAATATCAACAGTACTACTTATAGGAATACCTGGACAATTGCGATCGCATAACTGGCGCAAAGGTACTGCCAAGGACATTTGCTCATACAGCCATTCGTTAGGATAAAAATAACCATCCGGCGGTAGAGTTTCAAGCAATTCTTCCAGAACCACTTCTCTTTCTAAAGGCAAGTCATTTAGCTGATTTCCAGTTTCGTCTAACCAGATGATTTCCTTCGTATCCAGCCCTAAACGTCGATTGTATTGCTGCAAACATCGGTTACAGGTACAAGTAATAATTGTTTCTGCCTGACTAGACACTTGTAAGTAATTGCCATGATGCTGCACGCGCACATGACCGCGAACTGGTGTCAACGTTTCCAGACCAGGCAGAAATTCCTCAACCTGAATTTCCTCTGTCCGCTCCGGGGCTTGAGTTAGCTGCGGAATATAAATTGCGTCCATAGGATTTGTGAGATATCCTCACGAAAATTAATGATCATTATCAGCAATAATACTGATACTACATCTTTATTTTAGCTTTTAGGAACAAGAGAAATTTTGAAATTATATTGAGCTTTCAATTAACCCTTGTACAGACGTGATTAATCGCGTCTCTCTTCTTCCAACGAAGCCGGACGCACAACTAAATGACGATGCGGCTCTTTGCCACGACTGAAGGTTTCCAAATCTCCAAAGTCCTTCAAGAAGGTATGGATTTGACGCCGTTCAGCCGAACTGAGAGATTTAATTTCTACTTCTCTACCAGAAAAGCGCACTTCATCGGCTGCTGCTTCTGCTAGTGAACGAACTTCGGCTTCTCTTTTAACGCGGTAGCCATTCAACTCAATGGTGTAAGAGGCTTGTTCCTCAGGGGGTTGGCTGAGGTTAAGAACCGAATTTGCTAGATACTGAATCGCATCTAGCACAGAACCATCAGCACCAATTAATACCTGGATTTGTCCTGATGTAAAGTTGGTTTGGTCAATTGTCAACCAGTAGTTATCTGGTTCTGGGGAATCGCTGTCTTGAGATTGGGCAGCTTCTAAATGACCCTGAATCTCAGCAGGTACTCCAGTGAGTTCCAGCAGTGTTTTTAACCACTGCTGACCTCGCTGCATCGAAATGTTGCTCATGATCCCCCTGCCGCCTTTTTCTTAGAACTTTTCGGTTCAAATGGCAATGCTTTTTGTTCTGGAATTGCTGCTTCTTTCTCCTGGGTTTCTACGATTTTTTGCAGTTCTTCTGGTAGAGGTTCGCGGGAGAGAAGATAAGTTTGTGCGGTTTGGAAAATATTACCAATCACCATATACATCAGCACCCCAGCTGGTAAGGGAAAGAACAAAAACATCCCAGAAAATATGACTGGGGTGATTTTGTTAACTGTATCCTGCTGCGGATTGCCACCGCTGGAATTTTGCCCAGAAAGCATTTGGCTAACATAAAGGCTGAGTCCAAAAAAGACAATCATGGCAACAATATCCCAATGGATTGTACCATCTGGATCATTTGCGCCAACCCTGCCTAAGGCATCAATGAATAGAAAACCTTTGTCTGCTGCTAGTCCAGGAATTGTTCCTTGAATAGCAACCTCTCCGGGCTGCAAGGCTTGTACATTGCCCTGGGCATCAATTTTTACCCTATCTTCCCCTTTGGTGACTTTCCAATCAGGAATCAGCTTATTTTCTGGGTGTTCTGCTAAGAGTACCTGAAATGGTTTGCCCTCAATAGTCTGATATTGGATCTTAGTTTGTTCTCCCACCGCTAATTTATTGCCGCTGGGAAGGATTGCAGCTACTTTAACGTGTTCCCCATCAGCAACGTAGATGTTTTGAGGAGCAGTAGCAAAGGCTTGCGGTTGAATTTGTTCGATTTGTTCTGCGGGAAAGATTTGCAGGTTAACGCTGTAGTTCACACCTGAGAAAGGCGAACCCCGCAAAGTAGCGAACAGCGCTAATAAAACCGGCATTTGTATTAGTAATGGAAAACAGCCTGCCAAAGGGTTGCCAAATTCTTTTTGAACATTGACCATTTCCTCGTTCTGCTTTTGCTGATCATCCTTATAGCGCTCTTTGATTTCCGCCATCCGCTTTTGCATTAAAGGTTGTACAATTCGCATTTTCCGCATATTGCGAATTGAGCCAGCACTCAGGGGATAGAGCGCAAAGCGGACTATCAATGTCAAAGCAACGATCGCTAATCCGTAGCTAGGCACAATACCATAGAAAAAATCTATGATTGGCAGCATCACGTTGTTCGAGAGAAAGCCGATACCAAAATCCATTATTCTGAATTTAACCTGAGCTACTGTAAACTGACTTAATCTAATTTATCTAAATCATGACTTAATCTGCGACTATCTTTGATTACGGATAGCTGCACATTCAAATCAAATGGGGCATTGGTTCATCTCCCTCGTCTCCCTCTGCTCACATTACTTGTTAGCAGCAGCGCTGTATTCGGGATTTTTTGCAGCAATTCTTTCATTGATGTAGTCATAGACTTCCCGAAACTTGGGAATTGCTCGCAATTCGAGACGACTGCCATTTTTTAGGGTTATCACCATATCTCCCCAAAAGCCAATGCCACGGGGAACTTTGACGATTTTAACAATTTCTGAATAAATTACGTCAGTGCGATCGCGCCCCTGCCAACCTCCGATTACAGTAATTCGGCGATCAGTGATGCGGAAGCGCAGCCACAATGCCCTGACAATTGCCCCCACTGTCAATGGTATTCCAACGACAGTTAGCCCAATCAGCAGGTTGATAATCAAATCCCCTAGATGGGGGCCACCTTCATAATATACGTCTTCACGAATGCCCATCGAACACCTCCGCTTGTGCCAACAACTGCTCTAATTCTTGCAGAAATTGTGGGCTTACGCACTTAGATTCTGCTGCTGTAGGTTTTACAACGAACACTAGCCGCCATCCTGGTGATAATTTGGGCAGCAAATTATGCAAAGCAGCAGTAATTTGCCGTTTGATCCGGTTGCGAACTACTGCTCTTTTGCTGACTTTTGTGCTAATCGAAATGCCAATTCGCGTGCTGGCAAGATGTGCGACATCAGTTGCTTGTATAGTCTGGGTGGCAGTGTCCAAAGAAGGTTTTACTGAATACAGCGGTTTTAAGGCTCTCAATGTCAAATAAAAACCATGACGCCGAATTCCTTCCCGGAAAACTGCCTGGAAATCTTTTCGGGATTTTAGCCGATTTGCTTTAGGCAAAGCCACAGATGCTCTTTTAGCTTAATATGCCCTAAACGGCCAAACGGTGACGTCCCTTTCTTCTTCTGGCGCTAATCACGTTTCTACCGTCTGGTGTCCGCATCCTGGCGCGAAAACCAGAGGTTCTTTTTCTCTTACGGTTCGTACCGCCTAGTGTTCTTTTCATACAGTTCTCCTCTTAGGTGATTTTTATAAAAACTCACAATCTCAAATTTTATCACTTTAATTGACAATTGGGGATGGGGCATTGATTGTCTCTCTTGTCTCCCACTCCCCACTTTTAACTAATGGTCATAATCCAGCTTCCCACATAACGCAGTAGTGGCACATCGCCAGGGGAGAGTACTTGACAGTTAAAATAGTAAACTCCGCCGAAGGCTGGGTTTTTCACGTTAGATAACACTAACTCAACTGCGCTACCTGCTGGCACTGGCTCTTGGGGAAAAATATTAATTAACTTACCTTCTTTGTCCCATTTCACCTCAGAAAGCGGAACTGCTTTACCTTTGACTCTGACTTCGATTTTTTTCGAGTCAAAAGTTCCCTTGTAATAATCAGGGTAGGTAATGGCAAATTGACCAACTGCCAACTTCATTTTTTTGGCTGGAATCTTCAATATGTATCGATCCCAACCATTAGCTTGTCCGCCAAAATCTAACCGGAAAGGCAGTTCATTTTCCCTTTTGATGCCGCTAAAGAGCGTAAATCCGTTTTGTGCCCAAGTCAGAGATGGGAGTGCAGTGACCAAAAAGCCAGTCAGGGCTAAAGCAGAAAGTAAACGTCGCATAATTGGGCTTCCTCTACCAAAATCTAAATCTTGTTATCTAAAAATAACTGTGTATTAGTATTTGTTACTAAATTTTACTACTGGTTTCCTGACAATTGACGTTCAATAACAGCAAAAAGTGCCATCCTTCCCGAAGTTTGGGCGACAGCAAAATTATTTAGGTATAAGTTTAACATATAGTCGATTTACTTCATTCCCCTTATAGAGTCCTGATTTGATTACTAAGTTAGTCAAATTTTGAACTAAATAGAAACACAGTTAGGATTAGATTGTGTTTCCAAATATGTATAAGTGTATCGAAATTTGAGGATTTTGTGATAAAAATTGAGCAGTGCCATCAGCGATCGCCAGTTAACTTGGGTTAAATTGATTAAAATAAGTTGGAATCAAAGTCGTAATCCTTAAAATTTGATTGGGAAATTATCAAGATTTCAAAATTTGGTCAATATTACTCTATAAGAAAGGAATATCAAAATTTCTCAATCCCTAAAACAAGCTGAAGATAAAGATGCAAAATTTGGGAACGATCAATTTAGGATGTGCAATACGTAACCCTGTTTGCAACTATCTGAAAATATGACCTCTGCGAGCGGCAAAGCTTCACTTTGCCTGGAGAGCTAAGAGTGGGAGAGGAAAAATTTAAGGTTCAATCTACTAGTAAAATTCATAGGTGATGTTCCTGCCTAAGTATTATGAGTGCGGTACACCCCTCATTTGGGCAATCGCTTACTTAGCAGAAATTAGGTATTTATCTTCAGGAGATTTCATGAGAATAGCAGTTGCTAAAGAGATTGAAGTTTGTGAACGTCGTGTGGCATTAATTCCTGACGCCGTTGCCCGATTAGTAAAACAAGGTTTGGAAGTCTGGGTAGAAACAGGTGCAGGAGAGGGAGCTTTTTTCGGCGATTCTGACTATGAAGCCGCAGGAGCCACAATAATCAGCGATACGGCGAAATTATGGGGCGAAGCAGATATTCTGCTAAAAGTTAGCCCACCGCAAGAACGAGAAGATGGACGCTCGGAAATTGACTTATTAAAGGAGGGGGCTGTATTAGTCAGCTTCCTCAATCCCTTAGGAAATCCTGTTATTGCAGAGCAACTGGCAAATCGGAAAGTCACAGCCTTGAGTATGGAGATGATTCCCCGTACTACCAGGGCGCAAAGTATGGATGCTTTGTCCTCGCAAGCTTCATTAGCAGGTTACAAAGCAGTATTAATTGCCGCAGCTGCATTACCAAAATATTTCCCGATGTTAACTACAGCCGCAGGCACGATCGCTCCAGCGAAAGTATTTATTATGGGGGCTGGTGTAGCTGGATTGCAAGCGATCGCCACCGCTAGACGTTTGGGAGCAGTGGTAGAAGCCTTTGATATTCGTCCTGCGGTTAAAGAAGAAGTGCAAAGCTTAGGGGCGAAATTCGTTGAAGTCAAATTAGAGGAAGAAACTGTCGCTGCTGGCGGTTACGCCAAGGAAATCTCTGAGGCTAGCAAACAACGTACCCAAGAAGTTGTTGCCGAACACGTCAAAAATTCTGACGTGGTGATTACTACCGCCCAAGTGCCTGGAAGACAAGCACCACGGCTAGTTACAGAAGAAATGGTGGCACAAATGAAACCCGGTTCAGTGATTGTGGATTTGGCTGCTGAACAAGGTGGTAACTGCGCCTGTACCGAACCCGGCAAAGATATTGTCTGGAACGGTGTGACAATTATCGGCCCCATCAATCTCCCATCATCGATGCCAATTCATGCCAGCCAATTGTATGCCAAGAATGTAACATCGTTGATTCAACTGCTAATTAAAGACAAAGCTTTGCAGGTGGACTTTAGCGACGACATCGTTGATGCCGCTTGCGTTACCCATGCTGGTGAAATTCGTAATCAACGAGTGCGGGATGCACTACAAGCTTTGAATACTCAAGAACCGGCAGTTAGTTAGGGGATGGGGAGATGAGGGGGATGAGGGAGATAAGGGAGAAGAACCAATGCCCAATGCCCATTTACATTAAGGAGTTTTGATTTCATGACAGAGGCATTAATTGCTGCTTTGTTTGTATTTGTTTTGGCATCTTTTATCGGTTTTGAAGTCATCAACAAAATACCACCGACTCTCCACACGCCTTTGATGTCAGGCTCAAATGCGATTTCTGGCATTGCAGTACTGGGAGCAATAGTTGCTGCTGGTGCAAAAGATACAAGTGTGTCAGTAATTCTCGGTTTGATTGCTGTTATATTGGCAACAATCAACGTCGTGGGTGGTTTTTTAGTGACAGACAGAATGTTGCAAATGTTCAAGAAGAAGGAGATTAAGGCGTGAGCGACTTTTTACCAACTGGCATTCAGCTGACGTACTTAGTCGCTGCATCGTTATTCATTCTGGGCTTGAAAAAGCTGGGATCACCTGCGACAG
>NZ_JBGTFY010000185.1:0-18624 GCF_041747015.1 Nostoc sp. | reverse complement strand
CCAATGCGTTCAGTTATTTCCAAAGACTGATTCAAAAGTGCGATCGCTTGCTCCATTTCTCCTTTGTCGGCGTATATACCTGCCAGTTGGTGCAAGGTGGCTCCTTGACCTTGGACATTGCCAACGCGTTCAATAAGTTGTGAAGACTGCTTTTCACTCACTTTGTGCTTCAGCAATTAACTGGTTAACGCGCTCTAAGTCGGGCAATGCAAGCTTTTGCATGATAGCTGAAGATTCATGTAAGTATTGGAGCGCAGTAACAGTGTTTCCCTGTCGCAACCAACCTGTTCCTATGGCTGCTAAAGTTACTGCTCTGTTATGGTCATCATGGGCATACTCAAATAGTTGTGCTGCCTGTAAATACAATTCTCTACCCTCATTAGTTTTTCCCTGATTTAGATTAATAGTACCTAAATGGCATAATATTCTAGCTTTTGAACCACACAAATGATTCACGCTGCTGTAATCACCCGTTTTAATTTTAGTTGGAATATCACAAATTTTATCGTAGAAATCAAGGCAGCATTCGTAAAAAACCTTGGCAGCTTCTATCTGGTTTTGGCGTAGAGCAATACCTCCAAGAAGCTCAAATGTCATTGTAAGAGAAAATATTTCTGCTACTTTAGCTCTTATGCCTTTATTTTCCTGTTCAAGTTGAAAAGCTCCAAAGTAGACTAGGATAAATTTATCTAATACATCTTTCTCTAATGGCCCTTTTCTAGTATAAAGACTGATACCATGCTGAAATATTTTTATCTTTGTTTGTTCATCTTCTGGAGGGCATAGTTTCAGAGCTTGTGTATATAGGTCTACAGCTTCACTAATATTTCCTAAGCCTTCTTCAGCTTTAGCTAGATAACACATAATTTCATGATTTCTAACTAATTCCAATATATTTTTACAGACTAAAACACTCTTTTTATACTGATATTTACTATTCCAAAAACTAGCTAAATAGCTTCCAATTTCTACAACTACACCTTCTTTTTTACCTAACAGTGCTAACCTATAAATTTCTATTTTTTGTGCTTCCGTCGCACCTTCCGCCTCCCACCACAGGCGATACAAAATTTGTGCAGCTTGTTTATACAACTCTTCACCTTTGGGGTTTTCTGGAAACTCTAGCAACGGTGACAAAATCCGGGGAACACGATACAACCTCTCTGTGTTGTTGGTGAGGGTAACTTCCAACAAACCCAAAATTTCAGCGCGTTCAATATGACTTTCCCAACTTGAGATATCCTCACAAATCGGAGAAATAGCAGCTTGAGGAACAGGTAACTCATACACCAACAACTTCCCCAGCATTTGACGCAAAGCTGGAGTTTGCTGCTTCAGCAATTCCTGTGCCAAAATATCCTCACGAAATTCCTTTTCCTTATCTGCCATCTTTTGCAGAATCATCTCAACTCCCCTCTCCGCTTCTGGCAACATCGGGGAATTTTGCAAAATCTTATCTAACCATTCCAATAGCCGAGGATTTCCATCTGCTGCTTGTTTGGCACGTTCCGGCAAATCTGGCTGAAATTGCCAACTGCCATTAAAGGAATCCAGACGATTATACTTTTTAATTAAATCTGCCCCACCCAAAGCACCCAGAGGTTCGCGGTACAGACGATGATTCAGTTCCGACAAAGTGAAATTGTAGCGACAGGTAATAATTACCTTGTGGGGAAGTTGGGAATTTTGCATCGCCTTCAGCAACGCCAGCAGTACATCCACAACTTGTGGTTGCAAGACATAAACCCCATTTCGTAATTCCAAATTTGCCTCAAAGTCATCCAGCACAAAGGCAAAGCGCTGTTCTTTGGTATTCAGTCCTTCGATGAAAAACTTGGTGAAGCGCTGCATCAAGGGTAACTTGCCATTGAGAATATCATGCCCCCGTTCCGAGGTACATTGTTCAGCAAGGGTTTTGAGCAGTTTGTCCTCATCCAGTTGCCGAAAGTTCACCAGCCTGTGATAGCCAACCATCCTTTCCAGAAGTCGCGCCGTCACAGTACTCTTACCCACACCCCCCAGTCCGTGAATTAGTACCCCTAATGAAGTGCGAATCGCTTTGAGACAACGTTGCAAAGTCCGCCGTCTGCCAACAAACTCAGAGGGTTTCGCCACCCGCACCAGTTGGGTATCGGGATCTAAAAACTGTTCATAAGCAGGTTCCGGCGCTGAGGGTGGCAAATCTCCCAACACTTCCACCAACGCACCCGGACATTCTCCCTGGACATATAACCGCAACAAATGCCAGTCACGCACATTCTGTTTAAACAACTGCTGGTAAGTGCTAGCGAGTGCTTCAGCTAATTGATATCCGGCTGCCAATTTGCCGTAGAGGTGCGCGGCGGCGGCTGTAGCTGTCCGATCTTCCACCGGCCGCCCCCAACTTAAAACAGCCCTAGCACCTTGGGCAATTAGCGCCTCAGCCATTGAAGGGACAGCCCCTTTATCTGCTGATTGTCCAGTCCGACACCCAGATAAAAACACCAACTTGGGAAAGCGAAACCGGAAGACTTCGGCAAGTTCTGCGGCTGTGGTTTCGTGGCGATCGCCAATTTCCGTCTCAGTGATAAAGTAAGGCGTGTAAGGTGCTTCATCTTTAATTGAGGCGTGTCCTGTGAGGTGAAACACATCAAAATCATTAAAATAGCGACTCCACACCTTACCCAACTCGCTAACGCAACCGCTTTCTTCCACCCGCAAATCTACAGCAAAATCTCGCGTATCAGCCAGAATTTTCGCCTCTTCCTGTTCAAACTCTAACTTGGGTTGCACATCTTCCGGGTCGGTTGCCATAAACAATACTCGCAATTGTCGTGCTTCCACAGAAAACAGTTCCGTTTCTTTCTCAATCCAGCGCAGAGGCAAAACCACCGGATTAACCCGCTTTACCAAAAAATCCTCACCATCATGCAGCACTTCCCAAGGCAGATGCGCCAGTTTTTTATCAGTATCAAGGGCAATTACCAACCCCTCACCGCGACAGTCAGCAATTCCCCGACTCAACCAGCGTCCATCGCTATCCAACCAAAAAAATAACTGCTGCCCGATTCCTGTTAAATTGGGCAGCAGTTTATAGTAATCTCGTTCGCCTTGGTTGAGGAAATTAGCGATTTCTGCAAGTTTCAGGCGACGTGATTCATAGTGCTTTTGTTGAGGTAGCCAATACCTGAGTTCAACTGTTTCCTGCGTACTTTCCCGAAGTTGGATGCGGATAGTTTGCACTTTTATTTGTTGAGAGACTGGAGGATTTCAGTAATTTCCTCTACTGTAGCTTCTTCAAGCAAAATCCGTCTGCCAGTGTCAGAGTCAACAATTACCACATCAAATTGCTTCCCTGGATGGGATTTATGCCATTCTTGATACCATTTGCGGATTTGCTCTGCTAAAGTTACAACACCGCCGACAATGCCGATAATAGTTGCGATCGCTGCCAAAGTTCCCTCTCTTTGCGTCGGAACTTCATAGCTTCCCGATATTCCAGGAATTTCTAGCAAAGCCTCGGCTGCTACTGGTGCATCTTCACCCTCAATCCCAACTTGAATTTCTGCTATAAAGTCACCTGCGAATTTATACAGTATTTTTATCTCACGCAAAGACGCAAAGAAGAAAGCATTTCTAAATTATCTACTTAGTGTTGTACCAATTGTCTAAAATAAGGCAACAGACGCAAAGCTGGAAACCCAGATTTAATCTGACTTTCAAAAATTACGAATTAATATGTCTCTTGCTCCTTGGCGAAGCGCGATCGCCCACGCACTCCATCGCAACCGCAGCCTTGTTTATGCCCGCTACCTGCAACTAGCAACAGTTCAGGGAGGCGATCGCCCCGCTAATCGGACTGTCGTCTTTCGCGGCTTTCTAGAAGACACTAACCAGCTAAAATTTATTAGCGATCGCCGTAGTGCCAAAGCCGATCAAATACAACAACAACCTTGGGCAGAGATTTGCTGGTATTTCCCCAATACACGAGAACAATTCCGCATCACTGGCTGTTTGACCCTGGTAAGCAGTGATGATTTTCACCAGCATTTACAGCCAGTCCGGATCAGTATGTGGCAAGAACTGAGTGATGCAGCGCGTTTACAGTTTGCTTGGCCTGATCCTGGTAAACCCAGAATCAAGGAAGCAGAAGCTTTTGAGCCACCAGCACCCGACGCTGTGCAGCCAGTGCCTAATTTTTGCCTACTGCTACTTGACCCGGTACAGGTAGATCATTTAGAATTGCGCGGCGAACCACAAAATCGATGGCTTTACTGCCGCGATGACCAGCAAGAGTGGTCTAGCCAAGAAATTAATCCTTAAATATTGTCAGTTAGGAATTAGGAATTATTTTTTATTCTTAACTCCTCACTTTATTTAAATGCCAGCACCATCTAGAAACTCCTGGATAGCCTTATCCTTGAGATTACACCAGCGATCGCCTTCTGATAACTCGCCTTCTTTGGCAGCTAAAGAACCCGCCAAAACCAGAATTTTTTCATAAGAGTGGGTACGCTGAAGAGTTTGGATTTTTTCTTCCAGCGACTCAATTCGGTCTACTAAAGCCCGAATAACTTCGGCTTCTGAATCGGGTAAGTTACTGTGTTCAAGAGGTGCAACCCGCACTCCAGAGCGATATATGATCCGCCCAGGCACGCCTACCACAGTACAGTCAGAAGGGACATCCCTTAGAACAACAGATCCAGCGCCAATACGGACATTATTCCCAATTTGGATATTGCCCAGCACCTTCGCTCCAGCTCCGACTACGACATTTTCACCCACAGTCGGATGGCGCTTGCCACATTCTTTACCAGTACCTCCAAGGGTGACACCTTGATAAATTAGAGCATAGTCTCCCACGATCGCAGTTTCACCAATTACTACACCCATCCCGTGGTCAATAAACACGTTTTGCCCAATTGCTGCACCAGGATGGATTTCAATTCCAGTCAAAAACCGAGCCAAGTGAGAAATCAGACGGGGGATAAAAGGAAGGCCAATATTATGCAGCCAGTGAGCCAGCCTATGGAATAGTAGGGCTTGCAAACCAGGGTAAAATAAAACTTCCAACCAGTTACGGGCAGCTGGGTCACGTTCAAATATGATACTAAAGTCAGCACGCAGTGTAGATAGCACGAGATAGCACCCTCGGAAAGCACAACAAGCTACTCTCCCATATTATCCTCTCAGGTGTTATTGATTGGTTCTTCTCCTGCTCACTACTCCCCATTCCCCACTTTACTGCTGCTCAACTGTCAGAGTATAATCGCGCTTCACCCCAGGATTAAATGTACCTACCCAAATCCGATAGATGCCTTTTTTCCAGTTGCGATCGCCAACACTAGCATCTTTACTTTTGCCAGTGTCATCGCCGCAACGAATTGTTGTTTGATCTGGGCCTTGGATGAATAAAGTGGTGTCGTTGTTGCTGCTATCAATTTGTACTGTCAACTGGGAAAAGTCCTTTTCCAAAACCATAATGTGATCTGGAGTCGGATCGGCAAAGCCAATACAGGCTTTATGATCGCGATCGCGGTTACTTGTGGCAGACAATGAGTAAGAACCACCTGTAAACCCCTGCACTGTTCCTTGTGCTGGTTGAAAGTTTGCTGACAGCGTGAAAGTACCAAAATTTGCTGTCTCTGCTATTGCAGGGGTAGCTGTGATGGCGGTAAGTATAGCCAATAGCCAGCCGCCAAACTGAAGTCGGGGGCGATAGTATTTCATAGTAGCCCTCCAACAGGCTTTTAAATTAGTAGTGATATATACATATTCTACTGAAAATATTCCAGTAAAATTTCAGTTGGGTGTGCCACATTAAAATTTGCCACAACAAGAAATTTTATATTAAGAGGGGTTAGGAGACGTGGAGAATATTTCATTTACATTCCCCACGTCCTCTTTCATCCTCTAACTCACGACTTATGGAGTTGGAAGAAAACGCCACCTTTAAGTGATCGCGTGTCAGTTCCATAACTACTGACTGTGAGCGATCGCAAATTATCAAAAAATGGTTTACCTAAAACTTCCACTAGCTTGAGAATTGGTACTTGACTCTCTAAAAGATTCTGGCTCTTTGTCCAGTCAAGATAGATGTAGCCTTGGTTCGGTTGGGGAATGGCAGCGATGCTCTCTTGGAAATTGGAATTATCAATTAAGGAATTATCCTTGGCTGTAAGAATTTCATCCATAGTCTCTAAGTCAGACGTGAAAATTTCGTAATTTCCGAAAGTTGTATGCAATCCTCGCACTTTTGTTTCGATGTTGAACGATGCTCCTTCTTTGACATTGGTTTTTTTTGTCGCCGTGGTTAACTCTGTCCAAGCGGAGATTTTTTGCTTGTCTACAGTTAGGGGACTAATACTGAGTCCGTTGGATAAAGCGATCGCATCCAAACGAGCAACGCCTTGTTCTACACCCTCAGCTTTTTCCACCACAAAAAGCCAACGGGGGATTGTTGGCTCTTTCTCAGGTAACAATGCTATGGCATATTCTCCTTGTACCCAACTGAAAATATCCTCTGGCAAGTTTATACCCCAGCGTTTTTGAACATCCGCCAAAGGTTTTGCTAACTGAGAAACCATATCTTCCTCAGAACCATATATAGTTGCTGTCGCTTGTCTCCAAACTTTGGCTAAATCACTGTTAGCTAAATTACTCAAATTTGAGCCGGAAATTGCCAAACCGGCGGACGCTGGAACATATTGCAATGCTCCTACAGGTTTAGATAGCGGTGCAGATGGAGAGACAATTTCCGATGAAGTCAGAAAGGTGGTTTCTGCTAGCAATCCTTTGGGGTTTAACGCCAAGGATATGATTTGGCTGTTATAAAGCTGTTCTGGTAACTCTAACCCTTGCCATTTTGCCACAATGGGAAGATTCAAGAAAGCTACAGCTAAACCCCCTTTGGGCAGTTCTTTGGTAGCTTTTTGGTATTCGGGGGAGCTAGTCAAATTTAAATCGGGCGCTTGGACGTTATTGATCGCATCTCGCAACACCTTCGGATCGTTGGCAAACAATACAAAGCCTTCGCCAACAACAGCACCAGCTAGCAAGTCCGGCTCTGGTTGAGAATTGTCATAAATCAGCTTTACGCCTTTGTATTTTTCAACATCCAAGTTTGCCCCAGCTAATGCCCGTTTGGAAAACAACAACTCAACAAACTCGCGGCTTTTCTCCGGTTGCTTGGTTGCTAGTGCCAAGAGATACCCCGGCTGCTGTCCGTTTTCTAATTCCCGGTCAATATCTAAGGTGGTGATAGCTAATGTGATTTCGTCCCCTAACCACGGTTGAATATCTTCTTTGTAATCTATGCCACTCTTGGCAAATAAACTGGTTTTGAGTTTAGATAGTTCTCCTTCACGCTCTAATGCCTGCAAACGGTCTGGATTCGCCAGTAATGAAACCATTACAGGGGAAAGTTTTGACACGAATATGGCTGCACCAGATGTAGAGGTAGAAGCAATGAGGTTAGCCGGACTTTTAGCGAAAAACCAGTAAAAGCCAGCGATCGCAATTACTAGCAGTGCGATCGCACCAGCGACGATAAAACCAATAAATGAACGTTGCCTATTCACATTAAACCTCTAAAAAAGACGGTTTACAGCCATTTAAGCAGAAAGCTTACCAGGATTTATCAGTCTTCCTAAGAATGGATGCTCATGCCAAGACAGAAATTTTCTGTCACCATAGATAGTATTAGGACTGTTTACAGAAACCTCATGACAGGGAACGCTTTTAGTCAACCCATGAACCAGATTAGTGTAGAAGAACTGGCACAACGTCTTTCTTCTGATGATGCAAGCATTCAGCTTGTAGATGTGCGCGAACCAGAAGAATTGGCGATCGCTAGCATTGAGGGCTTTGTCAACCTACCTTTAAGTCAATTTGTCGAATGGGGAGATCAAGTACCCACTCTCTTCAATCCTCAAGCTGAAACTCTTGTGCTATGTCACCACGGTATCCGCTCTGCCCAGATGTGCCAGTGGTTAATTGCTCAAGGTTTTACAAAAGTGCAAAATATTTCGGGTGGTATTAATGCCTACTCCTTATTAGTAGATCCTTCAATTCCTCAGTATTAGCTTGTGTTCACACACATCCTCAGATGGAACTTACCAAGAAGGGGAAAGGTTAATTACTGCTACCCCTGGTGTAAAGCCCACTTCGGCAAGTGTTACCCTGAGCTTGTCGTACCCCTGCGGGGAAGCAAGCTACGCGCAGCGTCTCGTAGAGAATGGTTCAGTGCATCGCCTATTTTTAAATATGGAGAATATTAAAGAAGATGTTACCAGATACTTAGTGCATTCGCCCTACAGCCCTTTGGGCATCCTACAGCGGGCATCTCGTAGCGAGAAAATCAGCTTTTCAATACTTGAAACCCCTGCTTTTAAGTTGCTGGTTCCCTTCCCCTTTCTCCCTTTTCCATCTAGCTATTGCTATTGTAAAAATAGTAGTACATCAGTTTAATTGCTTGTCGGCAAAGCTGAGACTTTCGGCAGTCGGTACATACTTATGGAACTTTTCGACCCATCCAAATTATAGATCAGCATCAGCTATTGCCCGAAAAAATACGTATCTAGTAATACTGTTTTAAGTGTAAATTTATGCGAAAATACTGTTAGAAATAAGCTAGATAGTAAAGTTACATTAGGTACATCAGCTTTTGTAAAAAAAGTCTAGCTTTTATTTCGAGCTTAATCTCAAAAAATGTTGAATGTGAACTTTAAAAGTTAATTCTCATAATATAATTGGATAATTTACCATCTTAATTAATTATTAATAATATTTGCGATCAAATCCAGAAATTTTTTCAGAGTTTGATTAAAGTTTGCCTTTAGCAAAATATGCCTTATGGAAGTCCAGTTAACAAATCGACAACAACATATACTTTGGGCAACCATACGTCACTATATTGCTACAGCAGAGCCTGTTGGTTCCAAAGCTTTGGTTGATGAGTATGATCTGGGTGTAAGTTCAGCCACAATTCGCAATGTGATGGGCGTTTTAGAAAAGTCTGGGTTACTTTACCAACCACACGCCTCTGCCGGACGCATACCTTCAGACTCAGGCTATCGAATTTATGTTGACCAGCTAATTACACCTTCTTTGGGTTCACGTAGCGTGTCGCAGACAGACGCTACGCGTAGCTTGCTTCCACAAAGTGGTACGGAAACTTTAGGGCGAGAAGTAGAGATAGCAATGCAAAAGCGTCTCCGGTGGGAAGATTGGAGTTTAGAAACCTTACTGCAAGGAGCCGCACAAATTTTAGCAACCTTGAGTGGCTGCATTAGCTTAATTACCATGCCACAAACCACTACAGCACTAGTGCGACATCTGCAATTAGTGCAAATTGAAGCGGGAAGGATCATGCTGATTATGGTGACAGATGGTTATGAGACACATTCCAAGTTGATGGATTTGTCCCCAGTACCAGAAGAAACACAACGGGATTCAGAGGTAATCGATCGCGAGTTGCAGATTGTTTCTAACTTTTTGAATACACATTTGCGGGGGCGAAGTCTGTTGGAATTAGCATATCTTGACTGGAGTCAACTAGATCAGGAGTTCCAACGCTACGGGGAATTCTTAAAAAATTCAGTTGCCGAATTGACTCGTCGCACTCTTGCACCGACTGCAACACAAATTATGGTTCGGGGTGTAGCAGAAGTTTTGCGCCAGCCAGAATTTTCCCAGTTACAGCAAGTACAAACGATTATCCACCTGCTGGAAGAAGAACAAGACCAACTGTGGCGATTAATATTTGAGGAACCAGAATTGGAAGATGGAGGTAAGCCAAGGGTGACAGTTCGCATTGGCGCAGAAAATACGTTAGAACCAATACGCACCTGCACTTTGATTTCTTCCACCTATCGCCGAGGTTCAATACCAGTAGGAAGTGTAGGAGTTTTAGGTCCAACGCGCCTCGATTATGAAAGTGCGATCGCAGTAGTAACATCTGCTGCTGATTATCTCTCAGAAGCCTTCAGTTATTTCAATCCTTAACCAGCCGTTACCAGTCTAGGCGAGTAAACAATATCATAGTAAGCAGATAGCCCAATTTGTAGTGGCAAAATCAATAATTAATACTACCCAAACCTTTCATGGTTAGAAAAATTACCTTTGGACTGCTGTGGCTGGGATTCATTGTCTATGCTTTTCTCTTCGCTCCTCCTGAGCAACCCGATACATTCCAATTAATTAAAAACCTTTCTATTGGTCAGTGGCAAGGCATTAATCCGTTAGTTATTGCACTATTCAATCTTATGGGCATCTGGCCTCTAATCTATAGCGCAGTAGTCTTAATTGATGGTAGAGGACAAAAAATATCTGCTTGGCTATTTGCCGTAGCTTCTTTTGCAGTCGGTGCATTTGCCTTATTACCCTACTTAGGGCTTGCTGAACAAAAGTGAAACATAGTCTAGGTAAGGGTTTTGAGCATTTTTTCACCAAGCAAGTGCAAGACTATAGCATCCAGAGGTTCAAAAACCTTGCACTTTCGTCGGCGAGCGCCGGGCCAATTGGGAAACTAAGCGACGAAACTACTATTTTGTAAGCTGTGTGGCTTCTAGATTCGCTCTGGAGACTTATTCAGCAAGCCCTACTTAGTTATTAGGGAACCAAATAATAAGTTTGTTGGTAAAAAGAATACCTTGCTCAAGCTGCTAGATTCTCGTGTGACTGGTTTTATTTTGACGCTAGCCACGGCTATTTTAGTTGCCTATGGTTTAAGAAAAGGTGATTGGGGCAACTTTGTACAACAGTGGCAAACCAACCGCTTCATCAATGTGATGAGTTTAGATTTCTGTCTACTTTGCCTATTATTTCCTGTATTACTAGAAAATGATATGGCGCGTCGGAGTTGGAAAAATCCGCAGTTATTCTGGTTAATAGTGTTGATACCCCTATTCGGGCCATTGATTTATTTATCAGTGCGTCCACCTTTACCAGAAGTAGGTGTAGAGTCCATATCCAACCAGCCAGCAGCAAATTGAAGAATAAAGTGCATTTTTCACAATCCCTTCTTCTGTGGGAGACGCTGCGCGAACGAGTGACGCTCGTACTCACATTCCGCACCCTTACTGTCACAATCGGTAATTACTGAAGAAAAAAGGTAAATCAAGAATAGAATCTAGACATATCGCCCTGAAAAAGATATTTTATCAGCTCTGAATATTCCACGATGAGATTAAAATCCTATTCTCAATAAAGTGTAATAAGAATGAGAGCTAAGTTGACACACTTATCCAAGTATTCTTTTCGCTTGTTCAGAGCCAGGACTTAGATATCCACTCTTCAGATGTAAGTCGTTTTTTCAAAAATCTCATAGGAATCTTATATAAATATTAATAATCCTTAATAGTATTAACTATTAAGGATTGTTTACAAGAGCAAAAGATGCTTACAAGCCCGATTGTTTCTTAAAAATCATCGAGGAACTGACTAAGGCGACTGATTACGGGGTCAACTTCTTGAGGAGGGGTAGCAACACTATAAGAAGTATTATTTACTACTTCTAGTTGAGTTGGAGACTGAATGATTGATCGATCATTGACTATGAGCGCCAATTGTGCAACTTGTTGAGAAAGTTGCAGAAGATGGTGTTCCATCGCCTCCAACCGATTAGATCCCTTAGCAAAAAAACGTTCCTCAAGTCCAGCCACTTGACGTTGCAGTTCACCAATTTGTTGTTCAACTGGTGTTATTGCTGCTGTTTGTGGACCAGGTCGTACAGATTCCGGTACACATAAAGATTGCCACAAGGCTTCTTTACAGAGGTCACTGAAAGTCTTGTCGGGTTGTTTTTCCAAATAACTTTCTACTTGCGCTAACAAGCTTTCATCAGCAAGCTCTGGGTTGAACGTGACGGATTTAACTACCTTTTTTGACCATTGGAACATCAGCTTTAGGCCTTAGCAGCGCGATTAGAGGATAATTGTGCCTCTCCATAAATATACTGCCCCAAAGCATTCGCCTGCCGGGAAGGTGCTGCTAAATGAGCATTAATCTTTGCTTCCTTAAGCAGACGTTGAACGTCGTCCCAGAAAAACTCACCACCCCCACCAGTGATAATCACATCTGTAACACGTTCTGGCAACCAGGCTAGCACACGGCTACAGATTTCACGAGAAAACATCTCAGTGAGGTTGGGAAGAAAATCGTCTAGGTTTGTGGGCTTGCTAGCGCCTTTAGGACGGTAATAGCGTTCACCTCTGGGTTTGTTAACAGCGGAAATCAGCGCTAGAGATTGACTATCTGCTCCCTCGATTTCGGCGGACACCAATTCATAAAACTTGTTCATACCGAAGTCTTCACTCTTAGAAGCACCTCTGGCAAAACGGAAGTTATCTACCATTAAAAGATCGACGGTTTGATGTCCAATATCGACGATCGCCACCGATATTTTTGTAAAATCAGGACTGCCTGGACTTTTCTTCGGTTGAGCTTCAGACCATAGTAGGCTGCCGTAGCCCTCTGGCATTACCCAAACTTTACTGACGTTCAACGACACAGATTCGCCTCGGAAGTTCAACACATGAGGCCCACCTACTTGGCTAATCAACTGGGCTTTTTCCTTTTCAAATTGCTCTAAGGAAAGAAAAGGCAAACCTAGTACAACTGAGATATCGTCTCTGAGTTTGAAATAGCCAGCACTTGCTAACACTTTTATTAGTGCAGCTTCTACCTTAGATTGCCCGACTCCTAGATTTGCCCCAAAATCTGCTGCCAGTTGACCAACAGCATATCCATTACCTTGATACTCCAGCCACAAATCCATTAAGGGGTCAGTAGCCCTAGCTTCAAAAACACCACCGCGTACTTGTTCTATTGACATCTGCTTGACGTTAGCAGGTACAAACACCACATTATTTGGTTCACGACTCACACAAGTTTTTGTGGAAGTTCTGCCTAAATCAACACTAAGAATGGTTTTCCCTGAAACTGTTCCTGCTTTGGGAGTATTCACAGCATTTAAGGGAGTGGATGCCGACACTCTATTCATCGGTATGGCAGCGGCATTAATTGGGGTAGCGGCGGAAGGTTGGTCTGTCATAAAAGCTCCTGATTCTAACTTAACTGTAAAAAGTTGTATGCTCATCTTACAAAAATGCGAGCAACCATAAATTCTAGGTTGCGTCAAGTGTAGCTATAAATACGCCAAAAATTAATTCTGGCGATACCTCCGGTGGGCAACTCTTGGAGAGGCTGTGCCAATGCGATCGCACATCTAGTATTATTTGGCATAGTGTAGGCGAATTTTGGCCAGATGTAATCCCTGGTTCCACTGCTTTCAAACCAAAAGCGGCGTGTTTCATCTTCTGATACGTCTTAGCTGGCGCTTAAGCATCCAGAAAACAAATGCTAAAATCAAAACCCCAAGTACAATTTTGGACACAGGAGCAAGGTACTTGTCCACAAGTTCATACTGACTACCCAATGCGTAGCCTGAGTATGTT
The DNA here is from genome assembly GCF_041747015.1 of Nostoc sp. Taxonomy (GTDB): domain Bacteria; phylum Cyanobacteriota; class Cyanobacteriia; order Cyanobacteriales; family Nostocaceae; genus Nostoc. The sequence continues at coordinate 5,188 of NZ_JBGTFY010000185.1, read as the reverse complement.
AGCAAGCCCACCCAAGCCGCGCTACCTAAGGTTGTATAAAACAAAAATGGCAGCAAATGCATATTGGTCATACCAGCAGGAACGGAAATCAAGGTGCGGATTCCTGGTACAAGCCGACCAATCAAAACTGCTTTGTTACCTTGAGAGTCAAACCAGCGCGTTGCCTTGTCAATATCTTTGCTGGATATAGCCAGCCATTTGCCATACCTGTCAGCCAATGCTTTCAAGCGCCTTTCACTTAACAACTTACCAGGGTAGTACCAGATAAGTGCACCCAATACAGAACCCACAAGTCCTGCGAAAAACACACCAATGATATTCAGCTTTGCCCCTCCTGGTTGATATGGACTGGCTGTAAATCCAGCCAGTGGCATAATCAATTCTGAAGGGATAGGGGGAAAAAGGTTCTCTAGGAACATTAGCAGGGCGATTCCCCAATAGCCGAAATAGTTGATTGTATTAGTTATCCATTCAAGCATTAAGTCAATTCCTGAAATTACTGCATTAGTTTTGTTACTAAATTCAGCGTTAGCTTTCTCAAAAGTTAACCATCCCCCCTCATCGGAGTCAAGCTAGCTTGGCTGCACTATAAATTGATCCCGCAATCGGGAAACAGAATAAGAGAAGTGGAAGCTAGGTTTTGTTTTCTAATTATTAGATCCCCCTTAGCCCTTTTTTTAATCAGGACTACGGGGGATCTAAAGATTTGATGGCAAATTTAAAAACACACTCTAGGTTTCCTTTGTGAGCCTGGGGCTGTGGGGCAGGAAGTAGACCATGACTTTGTTCTCCCATCTTTCCATCTTCCCTTAGTGTCTTATTAAAGAAAGGAAAAGGGGGAAACGCAAAAACATTGCTCCTAGTGGGCGACCTAATTCAACCCTCGCCCTTTGCCCTTTACCCCTCTTGGTTATGCTGTCGGGGTCAACGATTGTATTCTCTGTTGCGATTCCCAGTCTAAGGGATTCCAAACTCGATCTTCCAACGCCATCTGCTCAATCAAACTTGCCAATCTCAGGGCTTTGAGAGCTTGTTCACCACCCACTGAGGGTTGATTGCCACCATGTACACAGTTGACAAAATGCTCTAATTCTGCACTTAGGGGTTGAATATTGCTGGTGTAAACTTTTTCAATCACACCATCCTGCCTGTAAAGTACTTGTCGGTGGTCAGGGAGAGAGTTAGCAGTGGTTTGTCGGTGAATCAAAATTTCATTCTTGAGAAAATCTGCCTCAGTGAATGAATTTTTACAATGAGCGACAAGCCGACGAATTTTGCGATGAGTGACTTTACTGGCAGTCAGAGTAGCAACAATACCATTGGCAAACCCTAAGGTGGCAGTTACGTAATCTAAATAACCAGAGTCTAGGGCACGACTACCGCTAGCGGTCAATTTTGTGACTGGGGAAGCAGCTAATTCTAGAAGTAGATCGATGTCATGGATCATTAAATCCAGGACAACCGAAACATCATTTGCCCGATCTGAGTAAGGACTCATTCGGTGGGCTTCTAACGCCAGTAATTCTTCTGTTTTCAGTACTTGGCTCAGTTCCTTAAATGCTGGATTGAAGCGCTCAATATGACCTACTTGCAGGATACACCCAGACTCGGCTGCGGCATTTACTAAGGATTCTGCTTCAGAAATACTGGCTGCGATCGGTTTTTCAATCAAAACATGAATTCCCGCTAGAAGGCAGTTAATCCCCACGGCGTAATGCAATCGGGTGGGAACAGCAACACAAACTGCTTCCACAAGGGGTAGCAAGTCAGAGTAATCTTCAAAAAAACGCACCTTGTACTTGCTGGCAGTTTCTAATCCTCGCTCGACGTTAATATCTGCTACACCGACTAGTTCAACATCTTTCATTGAACTCAGCACGCGAGCGTGGTGTTGTCCCATGTTACCCACGCCAATCACGCCTATGCGGATCGGTCGTGGCTGGTTGCGCTGTGTGTATGGATTCGTTTCTGCCACTGACATGCTATTTTGCACTATTTATTCTCTCCTCAACCACCAAATTTAGAGACGCTACGGCCGTTGGCTTTTATACTCGAAAGCCAGTTACGATCCGTCTAAAACCATCCAGATGGTAACATAGAGCCTATGTTTATGAAGAATTTCAAAGTTTGCGATCGGTTCCCGTAATCCGGTTATCTTTTGTATAGATAGTTCAGGCTGGCTTTGTCTTTTGTACAAAGACTCCAAAGTTCTAAGAGTCGGCTTCCTATCTTTGAATTTTCCTGGGGTTACAGTTGATTAAAGCCTGGTAGCAAGAGGTAAAAGAAGTCTACATATCCCATGTTTGCATAGTAAATATGTCTGCTTCTTCTTGATCCTTGTCCGACAACCCTAGTATTAATTGCTGCTTGAATATACCCTGAGTCTCTAGGTTTATAAATCGTACCATTGGTATGAGGTCGTTTAAATTTATCTAAAATCGATAGTCCTGAAGGCTGAGTGGGAAACATAATACTCAGTTGCTCAGGACTTTTGCTATTTCTAGGCAATAAGGGAGAAATCAATTCAAAATTCGTCTTGGAAAGCTCTGATGCCTGTGGTGGACTGCGCTAACCCATAGCGCAACTAAGCCGTGTCCGCGAGTGGAGGTTTCCGACCCTCAGACTTTCCGTAAAATTCTTGCATTGAAGAAAAAGACTGGGGGAGATGTCGCTTTAGCTTTCCGCAGGGTGGGAGATGAGGGAGAATTTACTTCCTTTGCTCCCCTGCTCCCATTACACGGTGATACTACCAGAAACTAAAACTGCATGGAACTTAAAAATCACTGGTTGACTGCAAATAAAGTTGCTTTACCACGACTACTACAGTGGGTGAATCTCCGACCAGAGGAGAGCGAGCGAACTCAGATAATGTTCATTTTTTATACAACTGTGTCTGTAGGATTGCGGTGGGCAGAGGACAGTACGGTGGCGCTGTTTTTGGATGAATATGGAACTAACCTACTGCCGTGGATGTATATTGCCAGTGCCGTGATGAGTGCAGGATTGGTTTTTTTATACTCTTGGCTGCAAAAGATTTTTCCCTTACGCCGGGTGATTGTAGCGATCGCACCTTGCATGGTGATGCCATTAGTCTTATTAGTTTTATTACGTTGGGGATCGCATTTTTCCTACCTGGCAGTGATTTCGGTATTTCTGCTGCGGCTGTGGGTAGATGCCCTTTATGTGGTCAATGACCTCAACACCTCCATCGTCGCCAACCAAATATTTAACATTCGGGAGATTAAGCGGACTTACCCATTGGTGAGTAGTGGTCTTTTGGTAGCCGATGTGATCAGTGGCTTTAGTTTGCCTTGGCTAGTGCAGTACACCACGCTGAATAAGATTATCCTCATCGCCTGTGTAATGATTTTATTAGGATCGGGGATTTTATTTTATTTAACTCATCACTATCGAGCCGCTTTTCCTGAAACTCCACAAAGACTAATTCCTGAAGAACAAGCCTCACGGCAGCGTTTTATTAAAAGTCCACTAAAACGGTATGTCTGGCAGCTGTTTGCCTTTGTGGGTCTGTTGCAAGTTATTGGGTTGTTAATAGATTTTCAATATTTGCGCGAACTAAATTCTAATTTAAGCGACCGAGAACTCGCTAGCTTCTTAGGTCTTTTTGGTGGGATGTTGGGACTGTGTGAGTTGTTGTTGCAGTGGTTTATTTCCAGCCGACTCATCGAACGGATGGGGGTATTTTTTACAGCCACGCTTTTACCAATCACCGTCGGCTTTTCCTTACCAGGTGTACTGGTATTGCTGCATTTAATTCCAGCTATGCAATCGCAAAGCTTTTTCTGGGGTTTGATAATTGTCAAATTCTTTGATGAACTTCTGCGCTACACCTTTGTCATGAGTAGTGGCCCCATCCTCTACCAACCGATTCCAGAGGGAATTCGCAGCCGGATGCAGACTTTATCTGGCGGAACTGCCGAAGCGATCGCTACAGGTTTGACAGGAGCGCTAATTTTTGTAACTCTATTGTTTTGTGGACGGTTTGTACCAGTACCAATGCAAAAATGGGTGTTGGTGGCAGAAACAATGCTGATCGCTGGCACCTGTTTAACAGTAATTTGGGAATTGCGATCGCGCTATGTTGAGCTGTTAGTCTTAAGTGTGGCACGGGGTCATTTGAGTGCAAGCAATGTGGGTCTGCGATTCTTTAAGCAGGGGGTAGTCAAAGCTTTAGCAGAAAAAGGCAGCGAGGCTGATAAACGCTCTTGCATTGAACTTTTAGCCCAAATGGATTCCCTTGGAGCTGCGGAAGTTTTAGCACCCCTGTTGGTTAAGTTAAGCCCAGATTTGCAGCGCCAAAGTTTGGAGGTAATGCTGATGGCAGGTGCAAATGCCGCTTATCTAGCCGTTATCCGTCCTTTGTTAGAACAATCCCAAGAAACTAACCCTGAAGTTTTTGCCCTAGCACTGCGCTACGTTTGGCTGGCTGAACCAAATCCGAATTTAAGCCTCCTAGAAGGATACTTGAACCCCCAGCAAAACTCACTCATCCGCGCCACTGCCGCCGCTTTAGTCTTACGCCAAGGAACGCCCATGCAAAAGGTAGCTGCTACCCAAACCATGCGCCGGATGCTGACTCATAAGCTAGAACAGGAACGGGTGAATGGAGTTAGAGCGCTCAGAGAAGCAGTTTATTTACAGGCGTTGCGGATTCACATCCCGAATTTATTACAAGATGAGTCTTTACGGGTGCGCTGTGCCGTATTGGAAATGATTGCAGCAACTCATTTAGAAGAGTACTATTCGGCACTGATTACAGCACTTTACTACAAATCAACCCGCACTACAGCAATGTCAGCCTTAGTAAGACTGGAGAATGAAGCTGTAGAGATGTTGTTGCAGATGGCTACCAATATTTACAAACCAGAAGTAGTGCGGATGTATGCTTGGCGCACCATTGCTCAAATCTCCACTTTAGAAGCAATGGAAACCTTATGGTTGCACTTAGAAAAATCTTGGGGTGCTACCAGAAATCATATTCTCCGTAGCTTACTCAAAATAAATAAACAACCAGAAATTAACAGTGTAGATAGATTTCACCACAGTAGAGTAGAAAGTTTAATTGGGCAAGAATTAAAGTTCCTCAGTGAAATTTACGCCGCCTATATAGACTTTCAACAACCAGATATTTTAGAAAACCATCAATCAGACAGAATTTTGGTGATTG
>NZ_JBGTFY010000184.1:0-68719 GCF_041747015.1 Nostoc sp. | reverse complement strand
TTCTGGGCAAAAGGCGCTAGTCATTGGTTGTGGTTTGGGAGATGATGCCGAAGCTTTAGCTCATCGAGGGTTTGAAGTAACTGCTTTTGATATTTCACCGACAGCGATCGCTTGGTGTCAAGAGCGATTTCCAAATTCGACTGTCAACTATGTAGTTGCAGATTTGTTAGCAATTCCCCCACAATGGCATCAAGCTTTTGATTTTGTTTTTGAATGTCGTAATATTCAATCTCTGCCGTTGAATGTGCGTTCTTCAGTTATTTCTTCAGTTGCCTTTGTCGTTGCTCCTGGTGGCACACTTTTGCTGATTACTCGTGTTCGAGATACAGAAGCTGAACCCTCTGGCCCACCTTGGCCATTATCATACTCGGAACTCAAACAGTTTGAAAATTTGGGATTACAGCAAGTAGAAAAACTCGTGTTTTTAGAATCTGAGCTTGACGTTAAGCAGGTGCGGATTGAATATCAAAGGCATAAATAATTCTTTGACAGGTTTATTGACTTTCAGTTCTCTTGGATAATCAGCTAGTCGGCACACTCCCCGTAATACCCTTGGAACCCAATCAGCTAAACCTATTCTCAGATTTGACCCTTACACCAGCACGTAGAGTAGATACATTGGTGATGAGTGCTGATGCCCTGCTGCGGTGGAAGTCTCAGATTTTTGATTATCAGCAACGGGTGAGGGAGAACAAACCACCTGAGCAGGTGACATTATTTGACATTGCACCCAACCACTACGACCCAGACCGGATTGATCCGTTGCAGTTACAGGTGCGATCGCTCTCTTTTTGGAGGATGCCAGCAGATAGCCCCGGCGATGCGTGTATCTATTTCATAATTGACTCTGCGGCTTCTCTTGTACTGTATGTGGGGGAAACTTGCAGAAGTAACAAGCGCTGGAAAGGGATTCACGCCTGCAAGGATTACATCGCCAGCTATCAGGATTTGCATTATCGCTATGGGATTCAGACAGCAGTTAACATCGCGTTTTGGTGGGACACCCCTGTTGACCGACGCGCACGGCAGGAGTTGGAGTTGAGTCTGATTTTGAAGTGGCGATCGCCATTTAACAAGGAAATGTGGGAGCGGTGGGGGCAACCGTTTGGGTAAACTTTTTTTGTAACGATAAGAGGCTTACTAGAATGTCTGATAATTTTCCTTTTCAAAATCCTGAGCAACTACAGCAATGGCATCAGGGTATAAAAGATGCCAACCGCAATAATATTTTCTGTCATTGTCATGCTTGCGGTTATGAGTGGATGGATTCAGCATTTGATGTTACTTGTATTCAATGCAGTAGCAAAGATGTAGAAAGTATTTCATCTTGGCAATTTCCAGATGACTAAATCAGAATAATTTATATTCTTGCTAACCACTTTCCAAGTGCTAAATATGCTAATGATTCTAGGGAATCAGGATTTGGAATTAACTCCTTATAAGTGTTAATTACCACAGGAGAAAATGATTTATAAGAAAGGCTCCAATACAAATTTCTAGGTCTTTTTTCTCGTGGCATGGCATCCCATTCAGATTGCAGCCTCATCCGACCGAAACCTTCTGGTATATGACCAACATGGGTAACAACAGATCCATCCATCCACAGCCTCATTCTGCCAATCACTTGTCTTCTTTGTGTAAATAATAATGAGCTTGGAGTAGGTAGCCATAGAAATATGACTGGTTTATTAATCTTTCTTTGAAAACATAACTCAACTACTGGTTTAGCCTTACCTCTGCCATATCTAATAGTATTTTTACTTTCAATTTCTTCTTTGATTCGCCCATCAAAACTAAGAATTTTCTCTCTAAGTTTGAGAATTGCTTGTTGTTCTTCTCCAGTACAAGCACCAAGCCAATCTAAAAGTAATTGCGGTGGTTCTGGAATATTGCTTGATGTACTGCTAATATCAAGCTTCTGATAGGGAATTGGAATTGACCAAGTTTGATTAGTATCAGTATCTTGCAGTTGTAAGTGAAAATTTTGATTAATCTGGGCAATAGTAACCTGCAAAAAATCAACTATCAACTTTGTGTGTTTGCGGTCAATCAGATTATGTTTGTGAAATGAGGGTGCGATCGCAAGTAACCGGACAGGCTGACTGTAATCAATTTGCTCTTGAAATGGTTTCTCGTCTAGTAAGTTATCGTAGTAGCGAGTTAATTGCTGGACAACATATCTATCTTGAGTATTTTTGAGTTCTAAAATTACTAATTGTCTCGTGTCGTTAAGTGCTAAGATATCGCAGATTTCGCCCTTAACAGCATACTGTCGTTTTAAAGGTTTTAAGCCTGATAATTGCTGTAGGTTATCCCAAACAAAATCTTCTAATGCTGCTTCTGATGCAAATTCCCAACCAGTTCCTGTTTTACGTAGTGCTGCACCAGCTAGCATATCTTCGTTACTGCAATATTACTAGAGTACTGAATATTATGGCATACGCGATGGCGTAACCGTCTGCCGCAGGTCTTACCCTGAGCCTGCGCCGAAGGGCATCGCACCCAGAACTGTTTTATTCAGGCACACTTACAGAAGAATGAAATATGGAATGAAGGGCATGAGGTGGAAATCCTTCTCGTTTAAGTTGGTGTTCATTCATGAAATCGTTGTCTAGGATTCCATAGCATTTAGTCTTTTTGGCTATTTCCACCACAAAATCATTGTTGAATATGACACCAAAATAAGTACTGCCATTAAAATTCTTACCTATCCATGTTGGGTCAATTAATTCTCCATCATTATTGACCAGCCAAGCATGAGATACAACTATATCAACATGATCACTAATAGCAAATCCCTCACAGTAATTTAGTTGTGGGAAATTTATTAGTGCTTTCATGCAGTTCTCAAAGCATGATTTTGGTTTGCCTTTAAATGGTGATTTAACCTGAGTTACAAAAGGTTTACCATAATCCAAAACTAGCCTTTGTGTACTTTTGTATTGAAAGTCAGAACGTGTGTTAAGTTTATCAATCAAGTCTGCTTGTTCTTTTAATATTGTCAATAGACAGTCTAGATTATTCATTGTTACATTCTTTATTTAATATTAATTTAATTAAAGTTAACTAAATATTAAACCACCAATACTTATGAACTCCTGTCAATTTTGACCCAGCTACTGCGTGTTCATCAGCCCATGTTAGTGTACTACCATCCCCACACTCGTAACCATCCCCACCAAATTTACTTACCCCCTCTTCTACTACTTGCATCATCACTTTAATAATCATTTTATCAGTTACATAAATATTATAATGTTCTAATAGCAGAGCTTTGATATCTTTAGTACAAACATGGTCAAAAAATCTAGGCTTTTCTTGAAGAATACTAATAATTAAAATTTTTAATTCTTCTGCTTTCACTGTCTTAAAATCCCTGTTGCTCTAAATTCTTTAGTTTTTCTAACTTTCTATTTAGGAGTGAAGCATCAGTTTCAGGTTCACCATTGTCATCAGTTTCGCGTTCCTCATCCAGCCATTCCAACAGTTCAGCTTTTGGACGAAATGATATTATAGGGCGCTTCTGGTTGTAATTTTCTTGAGCTTGGTAAAGTACATCACGATTGGCTTCATTCCATCGCTGCTGATTAGACTTAGCTTTATGCTTGGGTTCAGAAAACTCTGGCATCACCTCTATTTTGAGATAGCCTCCTTTGCTTTTTAACTGCCAACGTTTGTTGTAATGATCAAAATGTTTCTTTACGCCCCGTTCAGTTTTCCATCGCTTGCACAAATATAACCTTTTGTCAGTCCAAGCATATTCAGTATTACTATCAAATGTGTATAGCCAACCCAAAGGCTTATCTTCTTCGGTATAGCAACGGTATCCGTAGTACATCAGCCAAACTTTTTAGTATTATTCAATGGTAAATAGTTCTTTGTCATTTTCAATGCCAGAGTATTTGTTATCACGAAGGATTACTTTTATGGGAGATTCACTGCCTGCAAAATATTTTCTAGTTTTATCTAGAAGTTGTTCTAAATCCTCGTCTTCTAAGACTTTTAAAGTTCTGATTAACTCAGGACGATTTTTAAAAACAGTCGTTGGTACTTTTAGCATCCAAACATTACTCCGAGCTTTCCTCGAATAGTCTGAGTAAACCAGAATATATCCCCATTTTTCAGCCAATTCTATAACCTTATTTTTAAGCATGAGTAGTCATATCTGTCAGGTGATGCTATGTATGCCTTATATTCTTCTTCTTTTTGTCGTTTACGTTGTTCGGCCTTCTCTATAACAGCTTGAGCTTTTTCTGTGGTACATAAATAAGTTGGGTCGCCAAGAGCGCCGATTTCCGTACCTTTGGAAGTGTAGCGAGTGCCTGATTTGAGAGTAACTATACCAGTTAGTGATACTTTATCAACTTCTTCAATTACGGCTTTAGTGCCACGCTTGTCATCATAGAAAAATACTCCGATTTTATCCCCTGGTTTTAGTTCTAATGTGTTCATATTTTTTTATTAAAAAATAAACTCAATTGATGGTGAAATATTTACCGCACGTTCACCACCACACTTAAGACCGAAAGCACCACGACCAGAGGGAAGGTAGTCACCAGTTTTATAAATCACATCTTTAGCCCCAGCCATTGCTGCAATTTCTTGACTTTGGTTTTTAATGAGAGTTTGTAGTCTCCGAGTATCTATACCTGGAACACGAGCTAAAAATGTTTTTGTTGATTGTGAAACTCGATTTAGTACACCCAGGGCATACCGTTTGAGTAATAGGTATTGCGGACATAAAACCTACCATCAGGAGTAAGATATTCACCTGCTTCGATACGTTGCAGTTTCATTGTTTTTCTACCTGTTTGCAAACTTTAGCAATTTGTTGAAACCTAACAGATTGGGTTCCAACTATCGTCGTTGGCTTTACAATAACCCTAGTTCGTTTGACCTCAACAACTTCTGCCCAAGTGTTAGATAAATATTTTGGAACTCCTTCATAACCATCCCATTGCAAAAGAACTATATCACCTACCTCGATATCCGAAATTTTCTCAGGTTTAAATTCTTTCGTCATGAGTAATCTGGTAATTGACGACACTGTTCAAGCGCAAGAGAGGGCAAACTTAAAAGATTAATAGTTGATAAGTCAATCATCAAAGTGTACCCCCAAATCACTACCTAAAGCTTTTTCAATTCCTTGCAATGTATCAAATGGCAATTCTTGAACTTTCTCGTTTTCAATTCGATTCCAGTGAGGAACGCTGATTCCAGCTTCAGCTGCTAGTTCCGCAAGAGACTTGTTTGATGCTTGTCTATATTTTTTTATCCGCTTACCTAAATCTGTAAACTCTTTACTGAAAGTGACTCGCATTAAGACATATTCCACCAATATTATTTTGTGATAACCTAAACTTGTTTATATTATAACCTAACAAGAGTTACTTTATAAGTAATACGTTTAAAGTTATATAAAAGTTATAACAAGCTCAGTAAAAGTGGTCATCATTAACTAACATTGGTTTTGGGTTATTTACAAGCTGACAAAATTGTATTCATAGCAATCGCGGTTGAGTTGGTAGACCCAGCCGCCTGTTACTTCTTGAATCGTGACAGCACCGATATAGTGGCGGATGTGCATTGCGTTGTCGATACTGCCCCAGATGGGATTTACCATCGTTGCATCGGTTTGCAGGTATGCACCGCTATCATTTTTGATTACATAGGGGTAAGTAGTATACATAACTTTTTTATTAACTCTCTATTGTTTAGGATAATACTGTTTTTGCTGGGTAAGATGGTGCGTAGTTTACTGCCGTAGGCATCGCACCCTTTTAACTGTTAAGACGATTTGCAACAACCTCTATCAGTTTTGCTATTTCTTCGGGGTTGGCATCCTCCGAAGGGATAATAGATATCAAAGATAGAGAATGGGTGCGATTAAGCACTGTCTTTGCATGATATGGAAGAGTAGCATAAGTACATCCGTTTAGTTCTGTCTTAACTTCTAGTCCGCTCAAAACTAATTTATTGCTGTAAAAATCGACAATTGCTTTTAACCTTTGTTTACCATCAAGAACTTCGTATGTATGATCTGACCTCTGGTAAAGAACAATTGGCATTACAGGAAAATTAATAATAAAAGATTCAATTAGCTGGGATTTTTTCACATCATTCCAATCCCCAACAGATTGACTATCATTATCAATCACCATGTAATTAGGATTAGACTTTATCTTTTCAACTAACGCTGGTAGCTTTATCCTGTCAATCTCTTGAATTAATCTGTCTTGACCGGATTCATATTTATCATTAATTTCATCGTCTGTCATCATGATGATTCTTTTCCACCCATTACTAGAACTGGCTCAATCCAAACTAGTTTTCTTTGCTGCCTGCCTTCTCCATAAGGTTGATTACGTAAGAAGCCTCTGCGCCAATGGACGCTCTTAGTACCATGTGTACCGCTACCTTCACTACTTTGCGTCCCTTCACGTTTGAGTCTATATCCAAGTCCTAGCCAAAGTGGTTGATAAAAATCTTGCGCTTGCGCTTTGCCAAAACCTTTATTCACCCTAACTACCTCGCTTGTTGTATCTACCAGTTCAGGGCGGCACTCCATAATCAAAATCAATCGTAGGAAAATTGATTGCAAATATTCATTAAATTCTGCAATTACCTGCGGATTGAAATCTTGAACATCAGTATATGTAAGTTTGATTACCTCATCGCCAATTTTGAATCTGCGGCAGAAAAAACTAACTCCATCCATTGCTGTCCAATAAAGAAAATTGTTATCAGTATCAAAATGCCAAAAAATGGCATTAATACTGCGTTTCTCTGGGGATATAATTACACCAGTAGGCAGCATAAAAAATCCTGTTTTCATTGCCCACTGCAAATTTTCAACTTCAATATCTAAATTTGATTGCATCAATGCACTTAACAAATCATTATTCACCCAATAAGCAGGACATTTAGCTTGACCGACTTTAAACAAGGTGTATAGGGTGATGTTCATCGATTCTGTGGGATTAGTTCTTAATTGGCGCAGTAGCTTTTGTTCCTCCGAAGAGTAATAAAAGTCTGCAACATAACCGCACATCTTCTCATAGCTTTCGTAACCGTCTACATGAACAACGGGGCGAATAACAATTTCATTAAACCAACCTCTAGGTTTTTTGCTCATGTTTTACTTTCAGCACCAAGATATACAAATTGCGCTTTTAATTAAAAAATATATGCTTAGTGAAATTATATATTAGCTAAAGTATATTCATTACAATATCTTTAATAATTAGATAATTGATTAACAGAAATAATAAAAATTGTGCAAATTTATAATTTAAATTTAAGTACCCAGCTTGAAAAGTAAAAACCCATGTTGGGTTGCGCTCAGATCCACCCAACCTAAGTCTACGTCTAATGCACTACGTGCATTTCAAAAATCAAATACTAGTCCTATATTAACTCTCTATTTCTTCATTAACATCAACGTTGATTACATTTTCCATTTCTTCAACAGCCGCTTCTGCCATTGTTCTGAAAAGATGAATTCGATGATTTTCTGAATTAAAAATGTCTGTATTCTCTTCAATTTCCCAGCCATTAATTTTTGCAAAACGTTGTACTAATTTTTCAATTAAGCTGTTGCGTTGAAAGTATCCTAATTCTGTTTCGATAGTCGAATCATTTTGCATGTTACATACTCGCTTTGATTACAAATGTAAATTATATCCCGCTTTATGGTAATACAAGTCACACTAATTTAAATATCAAATTTATGCTGCCCACCGCAAAAACTCCTGACGATGCCATTGTAGAGAATCAAGTCTAGGATAATACTGCTGCTGACTGGGTAAGATAATGCGATCGCCCCTAAATTCCCGCATTGGTTTAGCGTTGGGTGAATCTTCCCGCAGGTTGTCAGAGACGATGATAGTGTAATCGTCGTTGATGGTGAACCAAAAGCGGTCAAAAGCCCAATGATGATTTTTGCACAGTGAAAGTCCATTATTTATACGGTCATCGTAGAACTGGGAGAATGGTTTGATGTGTGAGCCATCAACGATGTTCTGACCGAGTGAGTCGAGTATTTGCAACCCACAAAAGGCGCAGCGTTGGTTGTAAGTTGAGACAACGATTTTACGGAACGCACCATCTCGCACAATTACAGCTTGTTCATCTTCTAATTCCTCTGGCTGATAGACCTTACCGCCGGAGCGTTGCAACTGGTCTTGTAATTCAGCAAAGGCGTTGACTTGCAGCAGTTGTTCAATATCTTGAGTGCGTAGGCGTAGCCCGCCGCAGGCATCGCTAAACCAGGAATCAATTAATACATGGGTTAAAATACTTCTAGATTCAGAATTTTGCAGCAGTGACCATAATTCAACATCAAGGTAAGCATACTCTACAGTTTGCCTGATGGTGCTAGGAGTTCTGATTTTCACCTTGGCAGCAATCAATGATTCAAACCCCAATTTCATCTCAAAATGCCAGAAGCGATCGCTAGTGAGGTGGTAAAACGGCAGTCCGATATCTGGTTTACGTACTGCTTCTAAGTGGCTCCACAGTTTGAGAAATGTAGCAATGAGTTCAGCAGATAAAGGAACTTGATTTCGCCTTATCTCCCCCTGGCTGATCAGCTCGATAATTGATAGCAGCAAAATAGGTTTATTCGGTGCAACCCCACTGGAACGGGATACCCTGAGATTGGCAAACTTATTAACGTAGTAGTCCAGATTTTTCGTCATTTCAGAGCCAAAGCAAATTTATCGTTTAAAATAACCGATTTAGCAGCCGTAACTGGTGTGTAAGTCATCATATCTTTGCAATAAAACAGTGGGTGATCGGGATGCAGGTTATATGTCACTCGCTGGTAGCCTAATTCTATGAGCGATCGCACTGCCTCATCAGTCAGCTGCTCCCACCCTAACGACTGCAAAATACCCACAACATAGGCGTGAACATTTTTGCGACCTTGAGCGATCGCACGTTCTCGTCCCTTGCGCTCAACCTCAAACACGGCATCGGTTAATTGACAGACCCCAGCATGACTAAGCAGTAACCCGCTTTTTCCCCTTTCCTTGAGTGAAAAGACGTGGTAATGCAGGTTGAAGTAAACCGCTACACGCTGTCCGTAATATGCGGCTGGGTGAATTGTGCTGAATGGATACCGATGAGTCATGATGCGCGTGCAGTTACAACCCGCATATTCTACAGCAAATATTAGCTGACTAATACTGATAACCGTAATGCAACTGATGTATTTTCAGATACTCGCAAGCTAGGCTTTAGCCGAAGGTAACGAGTATTTAAAAATACAATGACTGATTCAGAGTTTTTGGCAATTGAACCAGAGCTAGAGGATTATTGGCGCTCAATTATTCTGTTTGGCAAGAACGTTGCGTGTTATAAATTTGCGTTGGGAAAGTCTCTGCTAGAGCTTGCAACGATGGGAAAGACAATAATTACCCTAGACGAACTCGCCGAACCATTCTCGCGGTATGTCGTTGAGCATTTACAACAGTGCGATACCCAAAATCAAGCCAGTGACAAACCATATCCTTTTATTCAAGCCTGCCGACAATTTAACAAAGGTGAAATTACCAAAGACAAATTGATTGCAACAACTGCTCAAGAGGGTTTTAAAGTCGTGCTTGATAAGTTTCATAACGTAAATTCACAACCGCTATCGGTTCGCTTTTTTGACAAGACAAGAGGTGGTATTACTGTAACGAATGAACTATTTCGATTAGCACAAACTGAGCAATTCCAGAATTTCACCCAAGAAGTAGAAGCGCGGTGGCGATTAGTAGAGACGGCATGGAAATTGAATATTTCTCGCAATCTCATCTCAGTTAATTATGACGAAGACAAAAAAATTCTTTTTACGCAAGTTAATCAAAATCGTAGAGTAGATGTAACTTCGTGTAGAAGTGCATTAAACGCTTACCAGCGAGGTAAATGTTTTTATTGCAATGTAAATATTTCTATTGAAAGTGGATCAGATAATTTAGGAGAAGTTGACCATTTTTTTGCTCATTATTTAGCTAATTATGGAATTGCTCATCCTATTAATGGCATTTGGAATTTAGTCTTAGCTTGCCATAAATGTAATTCATCTAAATATAACCGACTTCCTAATAAACTTTATTTGCAAAGGTTACATCAGAGAAATGAATATTTTGTTCAAACCCCTAACACTTACAAGAAAATTCACGGGAAATACCATCCTCTTCGTGTAGCATTAATGGAGCAGACCGGGCAAACAGAGAAGGAAAGAATTAGTTTTATCAATAACAACTATTATGAAGCTGCGACTGGCCCATTGATTAATTCAACTTGGCAGCCAGATTTTGAATACCCTAATTAAATTTTGGAATCAACAAAAGAAGTTTTTGGGACTAGAATTTTACGGTAAATACTTTTCTGGCTCTTACTTATATGAAAGAATACCGTTGCACCCGTAATGCCCTCTATGCTCATGACTGCACTGGACGCGATGACATTAGAGAACGCCAGGGCTATTACATCCCGGCTGAAAGCGAAGAAGAAGCTTGGGAAAAAATGGCAGTCAGGTTTCCAGACGAAACCGAGGCGGGGTTTACTGTACAAGAGTGGGAAAGTTTTGACGTTAAGGTGGTGGAAGTGAAGCGGGATGAAAATGGAAACATCATCGAGTAGCCAAAACTTGAGTTGCTGTTATAAAAATAGCCAATGCGATGCCTGCGGCGGGCGGGTACGCCATCGCTATTTAATTTTCTTAGCTAAATCTATCCAAGCCTCAATACCTTTTGTAGTAGGTGTCCCGCTTGTAGTAAACGTGCAGATACTACGGCTATGACTTTCGCTATAGCTAATGTGAATCGGTCTTTCGATACCATAGTAGTACAGCCTATCAAATGGCAAGTGTGCGTCTAAAATCCAGTCAATAACCTTATTGCTCGATACATTTGCAATCCGAAAATCGCAAGCGGCTCCTAAGCGATCGCAGTAGTATTTTCCATTGCGGTTAACTTCATGTGCCATGTGTTGGTCAAGATTTGGGGCAACCCGTCCATTTTTTAAGCCTGTTACAGGGTCTTTCTGCTCCAAGAAACGTTTCAAATCTTTGGAGCAGAAACCATAAGTAAGTTGAAATTGCTCTCGACCAAAATAGTCAATAATAGGATCAATAATATGCTTGGAGAGATTTTGCAAAGCATCTATACTATCGGAGTTTGTAGGAAACGGATTAATTTGCTTGGTGTACTTTTGATAAGTGTTAGTGCAAGTGCAAAAATCGATAAGGCTTAAATACTGTCCCAACAGAAGATTTTGAGATTCCATCATCAACCGCCAATACTACGAAAACATCATTTATTTGCTAAAAACATAATTTTTATAAAATATCTTTAACTACATAACAAAATTAGAATAAAATTGAATGAACAAT
Organism: Nostoc sp.; assembly: GCF_041747015.1. Lineage (GTDB taxonomy): Bacteria > Cyanobacteriota > Cyanobacteriia > Cyanobacteriales > Nostocaceae > Nostoc. The sequence continues at coordinate 57,336 of NZ_JBGTFY010000184.1, read as the reverse complement.
AACATATAGATTTTAACTTTAATGATTAGCTCATTACGGCTGCTAAATTTTAAAGCATTTGAGAATCAATTGATTGAATTCAAAGCACTTACCTTACTCTCTGGTTATAATAACACTGGTAAATCCTCTGTGTTGCAAGCACTATCACTGCTACATCAATCTTATCAACAAGGGTTACTACAAAACACTGGTTTATTGCTCAATGGGAACTTGGTAAATATTGGTAGAGCATGGGATGCTTTGTATGAGAATGTCAAAGAAGACTATGTAGGATTTGAGCTTATTTTAAAAAACGAAACTAAAGGAATATGGCACTTTAACTACAACTCATTAGAGAGAGAAGCTGATGTTTTAGAGATTGGATTCAACTCTGTTGATGCCGATGTTTATCATTCAAGCATTTTCAGCAAAGAATTTCATCACCTTCAATCAGAACGTGCAACAACTGCATCAGGAATCTTAAATTACCAAAGGCGAGAACTTAGACAAATTGGGGCTGAAGGCGAATATACAGCACATTTTCTCTACACTTACGGTAGTCAACCAATCCCCATCGCTCAACTCGCTCACCCGCAAGCAAAATCAATAAATTTGCTAGACCAAGTTGAGGCATGGATGGGAGAAATAAGTTCTGGCCTACACATCCAAGTTGATGCACATCTAGATATGGATTTGGTTAACTTACAATTTAGTGACCATGTTGGATACGGCATTACCTACGTTCTACCAATTATCATAGCAATCCTAGCATCCAGTCCAGATGCATTAATTCTTATTGAACACCCAGAAACCGGACTCCACGCCCAAGCACAAACAAAGCTGGGTAAGCTGTTAGCACTGGCTGCTAACTGTGGCGTTCAAGTTGTGATAGAAACTCATAGCGACCAGATTTTAAACGGCATTCGTCTTGCGGTGCATGGTGGTAAAATTGAGTCGGAAGATGTTCAATTACATTACTTTCAACGTCAAGAACAACAAGGTCAAGCTTTTATTAAAGTTATGTCACCACGCATTGATAAAGACGGCAGAATTGACCGATGGCCTGATGGGTTCTTCGATGAGTGTGAAAACATTTTAATGGTTTTATTAGAACCTGCAAAATCATAATTTTATGAACGATTTTACACAAACATTTTTGCTTAGACAAGAAGCTCAAGCGAATTTAGATAATTTAGTTAACAATTTACAAACAATACAATCTCTCTTACAAGAAGGTCAAAACCCCAGAATAGAGAATATCATTAAAGAATCAATATGTCTTATTGAAAACATAATGCCAAATCTAGCATTTGATAATGCTTTGAAATTGACTTATTTAGTTAGATTCTTAGTGAATTGTCTGTTAGATTTAGAAACAATCAGCAGTGATACAGATAAAATCGATCAGACTATTCAAGAAATTACTATTTGGCATGATACCGTTATCACAATATTTCAATCCAACTAATATATTTAATAAATAGAGATGCATATTAACGGTAAATGTGTGTAGTAATGTCGCTCATCCGGCAGTTCTACTACCCTTCCAACTCTCGTAGCAATGCCTCATTTATCCTTTGTGCCTCTTCCCCACTAGTTTCTACCACATCAAAACCTTCTTTAACTGCTGCCTGAACTCTGGGAGGTAGTGCTTCAAATTTATCGTTGTTAAGTATGGAAATGCGGCAACCAATGTAGGGCATAAAATCAATGAATGGCTGCATTCCCGATTTAATTAAAAGTTTTGATAACAACGTAATGGGATGGTAGGGTTTATCGTTGTCTGAAGTGCTGTTAATTTCGGATGCAAAATAACCACACAGCCAACTGAGACTATCAATGTCTTTTTTTAAAGCTGCAACCGTACCATTTAACACTTGCTGGTTAAGCTTAACAGGCAGATTGTCAAAAATTTTGTCTAGAGCTTCTGGGTGTCGCTTGTGGCAGTAACGCACTGCATTTTCAACTAGTTTATCGATTTTAGTGGGTTGAGATTGCCCAAATCCCTTTGCACACATAGCACTGCCTCAAAATTTATGCGATCGCAGACGCGATTTTAACAGAATTGGTGCGGCAATGAGCAGGGTGTAGAGATGGTGGTGCTTAAAAAACAAGCTGTGTCTTAAGGGGGCTGCGTAGCTTGCCGCCGCAGGCATCGCTATGCATCCTCTAAGAATGATGTGCGATGTCTACGACGGCAAGCTACGCTTTGGCTGTAAAAATTGGTAGAGTTAATAAGACTACTGAACAGCTTTGTTTGTATCGTTGGCAATGCCCATCTACAGAAAACGCTACGCAAACAATTGGGATGAAATAGCGCTGTCTATCAAACAAGCAGCCCAGTGGCGCTGTCGGCACTGCGGACAAAAGTGTTTGCGTCCTGGCGAAAAGCCAAAGGGATTGTCCCGCGCTGAATGGACAGTAATGACGCTTTCTGTACATCACGCCAATTTCACGCCTGAAGATAACCGACTTGAAAACCTAATTCCGCTTTGCACCCCATGCCATATTTCACTGCATAGTCGGGCGCGAAGGCGGTCAAACACCTCACCTGGACAGCTAGAATTGCCACTTTCCTAATGAATAACGACGTTGTGATTTTTATTATCAGTGCTGGTTTGCTTGTGATGTATCTGGTGTTCTCAGCATTGACCGAGATGGGAACAAAGCTACCGTGGAAGAAGTAGAGGGTGCAGTGTTGTCAGTGCGATCGCTGCCCCTGCTACCAACGAAGCGATCGCTTAGTTTCCTCTCAGAATTAGTGCGGGGCGATCGCATCGGTGGTTCTTTCGAGAGGAAAAAATATATGCCTTACGATATGACGATGTGCCCAGGACAAAATTGCCCAATCAAACAAAATTGTTCCCGTTTTACAGATGAAATTCTGGGTCGTCAAGATTTTTTTGGAGAAGCTCCCTATAATTTTACTACTAATTCCTGTGAATATTTTATCAGTAACCACCCAGATGAAAATAAAATCCGTTTGAAAGCTTATGAAATTTGGCAACAAATGGGCTATCCAAATGGCAAGTCTGTAGAACATTGGCTTCAGGCTGTAAAGGAGTTGATAGATTTTAAAATTTAACTTTACTTTTGTAAATTAAGCTCTGAAGTTAACTGTTAACAATTAGACCTATTGCAAAAAAAATTTGTGGTACATGGCGGGCGATCGCTATCCATCCTCGCTTGATTGGGAGCGATGCCTACGCAACTACCAATTAAATTACTTTAGCCGCTACTTTGCCTAATGCTGTCTCCAAACGAGTGGTAAATTCTGAGGAGCGATCGCTTAGTTTCCTCTCAGAATTGGGTGGGGGCGATCGCACGGGAGCGCCTACCAGAGGCTATGGGTTAGGCTTAGGCTGCTCTATCTAGAAGCGATCGCTTACTTTCGGAGGGCTGCCGGGATACCTACTATTCATGCGCCGATTTCTACTAATCTGCTAGATATATATCAACAATTGCCGCAAAATTTATATCTTCTAAACTAATATATCCATTCAAATAATCTGGAGATTCACCAATGATTTGAGAATTATTTTGATAGGAAGGGAGCCAAAAGTAACTTTTAACTTCTAGATTTTTAAAAGTATCTTGCTTTTTAATAACCTGTTGTAAAAGATACTCATATACAAACTGTTTTCTAATATCTTTTTCTTTAATATTGCGGTAATTATCATTATCAGTAAAATATTCTTTTTCCTGGTACTTTACATCGATTATCTTTAAGTAAGATACTGCATAAACAAAATTTTCAAACATTTTAATAACAGAGCTTCTATTATCACTATCCTCCGTATATGGTCTAAACAAAGATTTATTAAAAACATTATCGCCGTAGTAGTTTACATCTAAATCATTATACAAAAAAGTTTTAAATTTGCTTGCAGTGCAAATACCTTTTTTTAAAGCTATATAGAAAACATGGTTAAGCTGAAACATCAACCACAGCATCTGGGAATTTAAGTCATCAGAATCTATATACCAAAATGAATAAAAATTACTAGGTAGTTGATAATTAACAGTTAATCTACCTTTTTGAGAGCTATAAAATTTCTCTAGCTCTGCAAAAGTGTGGCAATCTTTACTAGATTGTCCCTCATAAGCTATCCTTAAGTAAATCTCTTTCGCAGAATTAAATGGTGTGCAATAGAAAGCAGTTTTATATCCACGATCATTCCAATCTATGCCAGAATTCATTACATCTTTTTTTAAAGAAAAATTTATTTTTTTGCCCTGTATTTGTTGGTTGAACCAATTAGGAATTATAACTGCATCTGGCACTAATTGAGTATTATTAATTCTAAACACATTAGCTAAATCCAATACCTTGGGACTGGTGTTAGCTAATGCCGCCACATCATCAGCGAGGAATCTGGTATCCATGTATAAGATATACTCTGATGATACTCTCTTAGCTAAGTATGTTAAGCACATCGACTCCCAAACGCTATGAAAGTTCTTGATCCCCCAAATTTTTCCCTCATCCTGTTGAGATAATTCGCCATATAAAAATAATTCAATCGCATTGTGAAACTGCCAGTAATCGGCATCTTTGAGGGGAGTATGCGATTCGATTATCTCCAAGGTATCTTTAAGTATATCTACAGTTAGGGTGCAGTATTCCTGATGAAATAAACTGTACTCTGCACCTACATATCTATGTTGAAAATCTTCTGCCAGTGCTTGTAATTGAGGAGTGATTTCTTCATCCAACTGCTGTTTGATTTCCCAGAGAATGTAGCAGTACATCGCCACAATATCGGTAGACTGGTACTGTATTTGCTGTCGGGGTAGCGTCATGGCATCAACATATACCGCACCATTATTTAAATATACTGCTCGATGTAAATACTGATGGATTTTGCTATAGTCAATTTTCTCAGTTCTTCCCAACCGAAATGACAAGGACAATATCTTCGGCTCGTCATAAAGGTTGAGAATAGCACTAATCGCATCTAGCTTAGAGTAAAGAATATTGCCTTCTTCATCCTCAGTATTTGGCAAGCTGACTTTTTGAACGCTGCCATCACTCTGAATTACCCCATCTCTATCAGCAGTAGCTTGCAAGTACCCCTTTTGAATACAGATATTCTTAAATTGACGCAATACCTTGTAAAGGCAGAAGAATAAATTCCGCTTGCTATTAAATGTAACGAATAAATCCGGATTAAATCCTTTCGGCAAGCAAAATCTTAGTTGTGAGCCGCGCTTGTCTATGCCAACAAAAGAGTATTTATCATTAATTATTGGTTGTAATTCATTAAAATTTAGCATTTAAACTAAAAACCTTCATCAATATCTTCTTTTACAGAAGTTACACTGTCATGCCAATACTCTAATAGATCAACCGTATAGCTCAAGAAATCAGCATAAGTAGCTAAATTAATATTTTCCTTGTTTAACTTCTCTTTAATAAACTTGGCCAATAATTCTTTATTTCTGGCAAATACACTATCCCATAAATAAAACATTAGCTTATCTTTAATCGGTTCCAAAGTCATCTGTTCGCCAGTAGGTTTAATAAACCACCAACCAATTTGCTTATCTTCTATCCTTCTAATACTTTGGTGATGGAGTTTGATAAATTCGTTTACTCCAACAATACAGCGATACCAATTTAAAGTATTGCCATTAGATAAACATAACGTAAGGTTTAATATCTCTGGCGGTATTTGGCTGTTAGTTATATGAGATGTAGAAGGAGCATCTACATACTGCCAACTCCAACGCCTTTTAAAGGCACTATCTAAATAGTATATCGATTCATCTGAGGTGTTGATAGTTCCAATAATCGATAGGTTAGGAGGAATTCTGATTTTGCTTTGTTTTAAATCTTCTATTAACGCATATCCATTATCGTTATCAAATGGAGATAATTTTTTTTCATTCTCTATATCCAAAAAAAATCTTTCTAATGATGAGTCATTGACTATGATCTTGCCGTGATTAGAAACCTCTGTACGATAACCCATTGTATTTAATAAACCCACTAATTCCATCTCAGAGATATCTACTTCATAAGTTGACCAACCATTATTCTCCCTATCTAATAGCTGAAAAATCAACCCAAATATAGCAGATGCATTACCCCGATTTAATTCATCAATTACTAATAAATAGTTTTTCTTGTTATCATCAATTAATCCGGAATATGCCATCCCCAGCACCTGTAGAAAATGACCGAGGTAGTACTTGTATACTATAGAAGTGCCGTTTGATAAAGGGAGTAGCTTACCCATAAAATCGGAGTAAGTATATTCTGGATGAAATACAGTTTTAACCGTATTTGGTAGTGGGTTAATATTAGGGATTCCTAATTCTTGAGCAATCTTGCGTATGTGATAACTTTTACCAGTGCCAGGACTGCCGAAAAGTATCTTTTGGATTGGTTTAAACTGATGTTCCATAATCTCAAACAGTTTTTTGAATAATTAAGCAAACGCTCTCTAGAAAAAATTACAATATAAACTTTTACTGAAATATTAACTAGAGGTAAGGGTCAATGAACTGGCGTTGTAAGTCAGAGTTATAGCCTTGCTTTGACTTATCAGCTTGGTATACTCGTTATCTGTTATGCCGAGGTTGTTGATTTGGTGGTTGGTCATAGTGTGGTGATGGCGATCGCAACCTTCGCTGCTTTTTCCTCTAAGAATGAAATGCGTAGATACAAGAGCGGCTTTGATAGACATCACTCTTCGTTAGTCTCTCAAACCGCCATCTGACTTTTTTAGTCCACACTATCCAATTGTTCAGGAGAAGTTAAAGCATTCTCTATAATGTCAACAATGGAAGTTTTTGTGTTGTATAACATAACCAAATGGTCTTTTGCCCTGGTCATGGCAGTATAAACACCTGCTTTTTCTTGAAAATCTGCATCTGGATCACCTGGGTATTCTTTAGCTTCATCCAATCCGGCAATTATAACTGCATCAAATTCAACACCTTTTAAGGCATTCCAAGAATCAACAATTACATAAGGTCTATCAACTACATTTTTCTCTCTTTCTTGAGGTTTCATTGGTGCATGATGTTCAACACCTAATCTATATAACTGTTTGCTGATATCTTGCCTTAAAGATTTATATTGAGGGTGAGTCAAAATACCAATAGAAGATTTTGGATAACTCACCAAAGCCAATTGAACTTGTTGGGCAATTACCGATCCCATAGTTTCAGTAGATATTTGTAATAAACTTGGCTTGATATTTGAACTTCTAGATAATTTCTTTTTAGGCTCAATAATACTGCCAATGCTAGGGTTTTTTCCCTTTTTCTCAACTTTCATATTTGCTTGAGCCAGTGCTGGTGTTATAAATTGCCAAGCTGCTTCCAAAATTTCTGGAGAGTTTCTGTAATTAATATCAAAAATTTGGGCGCGACCTACGATATCAATTCCTAGCTTTTTCCATGACCAATCTGATCTTCTTCTATGCGACTGTCCATAAACAGACTGAGTGTTATCGTATACAAAAAATAGAGAATTAGTATCTTGATTTAAGACTGCTAATACCGCTTGAAACCATTCATCATAAAAGTCTTGTGCTTCATCTACTAAAATAGCTTGATATTCTATACCACTTTTTTTTGCTAATTCTATAACGCTTTTTCTTGCCTCATCATCTTTATCAAGCTCATAACTATATCCGAATCTATAGCTCCATTTATGAAAAGTTAAGCACTCTATGTTTTTTACTGTACCTTTCTCTCTTAATTTAGACTGGAGCCATACATTCATAAAACGGTTATAGCTCAAAATTAAAATGTTATCAAAGTCCTCAGCAATCAGCTTTTGAACTCTATTAGTTAACACTAAAGACTTACCAGAACCAGCTACTCCCCGCACCAGTGCGTGTTCACGAGTGCTGAAATTTCTAGCCCTATTTTGTTCTTGATCCAAATCTTCTCTTAGCAGTCTTTGATTAACAGTTTGTTGAAAATCAATCCATTGTCCCATGATTTTTACTCATTTGCTTTTTTGGATGTATTTAGTATTAGTAATTAGGTTCTATTCAGTGCGCGACTGGTGTCAATCCAGTAGCCAATGTCAGCAGAGTTTTCGATATTCCTAGAGGATTCGATAATCTCTGCGATCGCACCCAACAGCGTCACCGAACAGCCCCAAAAAGTAGACATCGCTCACACAAAAACTGAGCAAGCAACTAATTCCGCAAATACTTAGCCAACAAATCTTGCCCCTGACTGCCCATCTCATCAAGCTTCTGCTCAATAAGCTTCATCGCCATCGGCGAGGGTGTTGAGCGTCCATTTTCCCAACGATTAATCGTGGTATAAGTAACGCCTAGATTGGCTGCAAATTGTTCTTGCGTTAGCGCAGCCAAAAGCCGCAGATCACGAATGATCTGCCCCACCTCTGGCTGTTTGATAGCCAAGGCTTTTTTGATAGTCATTTAACTTCTAAACTTGATTCACTGTATCTTTAGTAGCTGGTGCTATATTATCTATTACAAGTTAGTCATTTTAAAGCTGCATACACACCGTATATACACTGAAATATGTTTTTATAGTAAAATTTGTTACTTGAATGAAGGGGAGTTTTTTAAGTGATGTTGAACTTAAATTCTTAGAGGAAAAGTTTGGATGGGCGATCGCCTTGCTGCGATATTTCCTCGCTTGATTGGGAGCGATCGCAGCATCGAAAACTTCCTTGACTAGTTCAACACAGTCGGCATCATCGTAGATGACAAAATCTGTTGGTAATCCAAGCTGACGAGCCTCGATCCGCAGTATGGAGGTACACAAACCATGAAAAGTCTTGATTGTCAAATCATGTAATTGATTTGGACAGTACTGAGATAGCCGCTCACTCATTTCCTTAGTAGCTCGGTTCGTAAACGTTAAGCAGAGAATCCTTTGAGGAGAGATGCCCCTATTTATTGCACATAGAACTCGCTCTGCCAAAACACGGGTTTTACCTGTACCAACTGGAGCAAGTACTAAAATTGAGCCTTCAGTATGTGTGGCGATCGCATTTTGTTGAGAGTTAAGTTCATTGCTATACATAAAGAATTAAATTTAATTATTATCTGAGTAATTACTTGATTTAAGCCTTTTAGTCATTGGCTTAATTTCATAACCAATAGCTTCTGAAATTAACTTGCACTCTTCTGGACTAACAAGCTTCCTGACATATTCAGGGAACTTTTCAGGTATGTAAGTTTCTTCTAACCATTCATGAAATTTTCCTAATAATTCATAGGGATAAATATTTGCAAGCTGCTCACCCCTGCTATCTGGGTAACAATGAATATATTGTTCAAAATCAGTGTCAGTTCCGTTCTTTCTTAGCCAATGACACCACGTTCTACCTACTGAACCATCAACAGTAGCTCTATCGTGTAAAGGCGCTCCTTTAGCTTCTAATTTCCTCATTAGTTTGCCTATTTCTTCAAAAACGCACCATGTACCCTTTGGTAATGTTGTCTTTTGCTCAAACATCATTAAGCGTTCATACCAAACACGCTGGTAAGGATGTAAATTTACAGGTTTTTGAGTCGAAGTTTGACCAGTAAAAAGCCATTGCTCTACCCAGTCCGATACCATCATTTCAAACTCAGGTGAGAGCCACATGGCAAAGGAAACAGCAAGCTTAGGATGAATCCAAACTTCCCTGCTTTTACCTTCTCCTTTCTTCTGCACAAGGTCATAAACCTCAATTCCAGTTTTACTAGATAAAAGTTCTAAATACTCAATAGTTCTATCTTTTTCAAACCATTGATTAGGGTTTCTATATTTGCCAACTTGTTGCTCATATGCTTTTGTTAATTTTGTTGCACTAATATAACCATCAAATTTACGTTGACTAACAATTAATTCACCAACTTTGTGTTCAATATATTGCATAAGTATTTTCTTCTAATAATCTTCACTTCTCCAGCCATCAGCTTATACAGATGAGCCGCCCTATCTCAATCTCTGCTTCCCGGTCTTCTACACCTTGATATTTGACATTAAGGTATTTTTGGACTATGCCTTCGACAGATAGGATCTTCGTGGCAGCTTCTAAATGCTTGATGGTAAGTGGAGAAAGCTAGTGGCAACATCGAGGTTAATTTGCTTCTCGTCTTCAATTTAGACTTTGAGGATAGATTCTGGTTTATGTTAGTAATTGTCGATGTAGTTAAGGAGGAGGAGTATTATGTATCTCCTACGTATATTTATCTCTATTTTCCTGACAATATTTTTCAGCTTCTTTTACCCATAATTCATACCAATACCAAGTTTTAGCTACTTGAACACCAAAAGATTTTTTCGGCTCTTTTGCATTTAAAGACTTCCATAATTCTGTATGATGTTGCATTGCAAATTTTGAGAATCCTTTTTGGTTCATTTGTTCAACAATCTCTTTAGGCAAAAATTTCTTTTTTTCTGTTTCTTTAATAACTGTATAGGTGGCGTTGACATCTTTTGCAAGAGGAGAATCTGCCTTGATAAATTCAATAACTTTATCAGCTTGTCCTTTGTGGTTAACAAGTTTTGCTACAAATAAAACTCTATAAGCAAACTTTGGGCTGTTGTATTCATCTTCTGACAACTTAGCATCAAATCCTTCAATAAGTTTTTTAATATTGTTGGGTAGGTCTTTTCCTTCCTTCAAATTATCAACTTGATATTCATCAATGGATGAAAATTGAAGGCTAAAAGATAGATACTTTTCTATGCCTTTATCATCACCAAAAAGCTGCTTAATGTAAAAGTTATAGTTCAGACAGCAGGCTTGAAACCTAGCACTTAAATATTTATCTATTTTAGTCGTCATTTGATGTTCAATTTCATGACGCAGAAGAATCAAAAATTTAAGATTGTTAGCAGTGTCTTTATCTATAGGAGTATAAATATAATTTAGGCACTGCTCAAGCTCCCAGTGCTTAAATACTCCTGTTTTAGTTCTCAAATATCTTCTCCTTTTTCCTATACTTGATTGGTTAAAATATATATATTTAATTTTCTTCTTCCGATAATAAGCATGAAGTAAATATGTCCATGCAATGCACATAATTACAATGAATATTTCAGATTTAAAAGTTATTTGTGGATTATTAAATATTTGAACGGCAGCTAGAGCAGCTTCTCTGGATTTAAAGATTAGTGCATCTGCTACAGAAGCAATTCTTCTTTTACGTTTAAGCTGCTTTGCCATTACCCCCTAACCTTTGCTCACCAAAATACTTTTGCTTTAAATCCTGGCTTTGTTCACCCAAATCGCGTAGATTATTTTCAATCTTCTCCATCGCTAGCGGTGACGGTTTAGAGCGTCCATTCTCCCAACGGTTAATTGTTGGGTAAGTAACACCTAAAGTAGCTGCAAACTGTTCTTGCGTTAATCCAGTCAAAAGCCTGAGTTCACGAATGAGCTTACCAACTTCTGGCTGTTTGATAACTAGGGGCTTTTTTGTGGTCATTTAGCTTCTGAACTCAAATAACAAACTTGATGTAACACTTGATATATCATTTGCTTTATATTAACTACACCTATGCTTATGTGTTCTCCGTAAAAACTCGGAATTTTTTTGAATTAACAAGATTTTAAGCAGTTTCGTCCAACTGAAAAGGCATAGAATGCGATAACTTCTCTACGAGACGCTCTTGCGTTCGTTAAGCTGCGCGATCGCCCCCTTCGCCCCAGTTCTTTTGGAATTTAACAAGCATAAATTATGTATGCGTGCGTGCGCTATAAAGGGCGGCTCTATGCGATCGCCGATAGCGTCACGGAGAGCGAGTCATCTTCCATCGCCCTTGACTATCCCCATCAAGCAAGTATCACAGCTAACCAGAGAAATTCTTAGAGTCAAAGTTGGGAAACAGCGATCGCACTTTCTTACCCAAGCTAGGCATCGCACCTCATCAAATGGGAACCCTGGTAATAGTTGCGTTTCTCACAGTCATGAAATTCTTAAACCGCTACGCTATCGGTGTCGCCCCTCTCCTAAAATTCTTAGAGGAAAAGTTGCACACTTGAGGAGCGATCGCTAAGAGTACTAGATAAACTGATGCTATGCCTAAGATTCCAATGTGCGATCGCTGTCTCCTTTACGCCCACAATCCCCACCTCGTCTGTGCCGTACATCCGGCGGGGGTTAACGGTAACACTTGCCTAGACTTTCGAGAAAACCCCAACGCCGAACCAGTAGAACTGTGGGAACCAGAAGGGGCAAGCTACTACAACGGTGAATTAATACTGCAACCACAACACCGATTGACGCAACAGCAACAGCTAGAACTGGTAGATACCCATCCTATGTTTACGGGCAGGTGTCCTCGGTGCAATGCTGAGTTTGACCGGGACTGGTCAGCACGGGTGCATTGGGATTGCTCGGAATGTGGCTGGATGGATGATACTGTGTAAAGTGCGATCGCTCCCCCCTAAAGCTCAAGTTTCCTCTAAGAAAATAGCGATCGCTCCTTATCGCTTTTCATCTATCATCAGTTTATTGCTATCAAAATTGATATCAAATGGCTGACCACAAGACCCCACCAAGCGAAATGATTCGCGTGCCTACTGCCTTAATTCCAGTAGTCAAAGAACTATCCAAACTGCACAGAGAGGGACATACAATTGCCTTGCTGCAAGGCTTAGAGGAATTGCTCTCTAGGTTTGATAGCAATATTGATATCGATGTTGCACCTAGCAGCAAATCAGTTTTGCAGCTGGAGAAGAAGCTAGAAACCAAACTAGAGGCTATCTCTGGGCAGTTAGAAAAATTGTCACGGGCTATTTCATCAAATAGATACAACAGTCAACCCAAACAAAGAAGACAAGCGCACCCATACCAACAGCCCCAAGTTGAACTCCTTGCATTACCTCCTGAAAACTTAGCACCGCGACTAGGTTTAACAGCGTCAAGCCTCACAACTGAAAAAGAAAAACTCACCCCCAAAGAATTTATCAGTTGGACTCGTAACCGTGACCCTAGAGGCATAGGTTGGGAATGGAATGCAAAAGACGGACTTTACCATCCGGTGAAATAATTTCAACTGTCCCCTAACTTGGGGTTTAATGTAAGAGCATTCAACATAAGAATGGGCAATGTTGAATACTCCAACGCTCACTAACACCGAACTCATCGACCTTTGGCTCCACGGTAAGAGCAAAAACACCGTTGACGGCTACCGCCGCTATGCCGAGCGGTTTTTTTCTCATGTCAACAAGCCCCTCTCTGATTGCACCCTTATGGATTTTCAATTGTGGGTGATGACACTAAGTAGTTCTGACAATTCCAAGCGGGTAGCAGTGGGTGCAATTAAAAGCCTGTTTTCCTTTGCTAAACAGTTGGGGGTGATATCGGCTAACTTGGGAGTGTTAGTTAAATCACCCAAGGCTCATAACCGATTGGCAGAAAGAATTCTCACCCAAGAGGAAGTACAATTACTGATAAATTCCACGACAAACCCCCGCGATCGCACTATCATCCGTTTACTTTATTTTGCGGGTTTGCGGGTAAGTGAATTATGTAGCCTCAAGTGGCGTGACCTCAAAGCGCGGGGTGACGGGGGGCAGATAACAGTATTTGGTAAGGGTGAGAAAACGAGAACTGTGCTGGTGGGTGCTGGTATTTGGCGGGAGATTAACTCTTTAAAGGGTTACGCTAAACATGATGACCCAGTGTTTGTTTCAGCTAAGGGTGGTCATCTGTGTAGGTCGATGGTTTTTCATATAGTGCGGAATGCTGCAAACCGCGCTCTTATTGAGGGGAATGTATCACCCCACTGGCTTAGACATAGCCACGCTTCCCACAGTCTTGATAGAGGAGCGCCAATTCACTTGTTACAGAAAACGCTGGGGCATAGTTCGGTGGCGATTACTGAAATGTATCTTCATGCCAGGCCGACTGATAGCAGTGGGTTGTATTTGCTCGATGATGATGATGAGTAGGGATGCGATTTTCTTCTTGATGAAGGGCGTAGCTTGCCGCCGTAGGCATCGCAATTAAATTTAAGTTTCATCATCTAACTCGGCTAAAATCTTATCAAGCCTATCGTTAGTGTCCTTGGCAAGCTGAACGCATCGGACGCTTGCAGCCATTCCACCAGCAGCCGTGACTGTTCCTTCTCTAACTTTTCCTAAAAGCAGAAGTCCAGCACCTACAAGACCAATGCAAGCAGACAATGCAGTTGCAGTTAATGCAAGATTAAAACTGTAACGGGCTTGTCTCAAGCGTTCTTGAGCAATGCTTAATTCTATTATTGAGTGAGAGTTAGGAGTTGGCTTATTATTCATGGATTTTGCTCCTGAATTGAAATTTCATACTTCTAATGTGGAGCAAAACCCTTGCAATACTGACTATACAATGATTTTGTTGTAACTAATTTGTGACTATCCTATGATTACCCTATGCCCTAGTTGTGACTGCGTAAATAATCGCTTATAAAAAACTCTAGCCAACCTATGACAGACCCAAGCCTTGGCAGAAAAAAAAGGAAAATTACCATCATCGCCTCTTCAAAAGGTGTTGAAATAGCAGAAAAGGCTTTGGTAAGGCTAGGATTTGATTCAAAAAGCAACTTTGCAAAGTCTCAACTTTTAGCTCGCGCTACAGTTACAAAATTTTTTCAATATGAGCCTATTCAGCTTGATTCCTTTAAAAAGATATGTAAAGAACTGAAATTAGATTGGAGAGAAATTGCGGGAATAACAGAAGAAGAACAATCAGAGCAGTTAGAAAGAAACGATTGCAGTAATTTAGATACTAATAAGGGGGTGGAACCTGTGCAGACACTTCGCCGTAAAGTGACTGTAATAGATGAACCAAGTCAAACAATTCTAGTTGCTATTGTATTAGAAGGTGATATAAATTCAGTTCCAAATCATAAAATTCTTGAATCGATTTTACGAGAGTATTCAGGAAAAACCATCAAAATTCTTGATGTTCAAAAAGGCAGTATTAAATTATTCGTAGAGGGTTCTCAAGAGGATATCGAACGGCTTATATCTCTCATAGACTCAGGAGAACTAACAACAATTAGCGGTTTCCCTGTTAAAGATATTCAAGTTTTAAGCGAAAGTTCAGAGGAAGACGAAAGTAACGAATCTGATGATAAGTGGCGTTTAGTGCAAGAGATTGCCAGTAAAGCAGTTAAAGGTCGAAAATTAAGGGATGCGGACTTGAGCGATGCGAACTTGAGCGATGCGGACTTGAGCGATGTGGACTTGAGCGATGTGGACTTGAGCAGTGCTGACCTAAGCGGTGCTGACTTGAGCCGTGCCGACCTGAGCCGTGCCTTCCTGAGCGGTACCAACCTGAGCCTTGCCTTCCTGAGCCGTGCCTTCCTGAGCCTTGCCTTCCTGAGCCGTGCCAACCTGAGCCTTGCCGACCTGAGCTTTGCCAACCTGAGCCGTGCCAACCTGAGCCTTGCCGACCTGAGCAGTGCCAACCTGAGCCGTGCCAACCTGAGCCTTGCCGACCTGAGCAGTGCCAACCTGAGCTTTGCCGACCTGAGCCGTGCCAACCTGAGCCGTGCCAACCTGAGCCTTGCCAACCTGAGCAGTGCCTACCTGAGCCTTGCCAACCTGAGCCTTGCCAACCTGAGCCGTGCCGACCTGAGCAGTGCCAACCTGAGCCTTGCCAACCTGAGCCTTGCCAACCTGAGCCTTGCCAACCTGAGCCGTGCCAACCTGAGCAGTGCCAACCTGAGCAGTGCCAACCTGAGCCTTGCCGACCTGAGCTTTGCCAACCTGAGCTTTGCCAACCTGAGCTTTGCCAACCTGAGCTTTGCCAACCTGAGCGGTGCCAACCTGAGCGGTGCCAACCTGAGCGGTGCCAACCTGAGCGGTGCCAACCTGAGCGGTGCTATTGTTATGAATGCCTTGTTTGGAGGGAGTGTAGGTCTTACAAAGGATGTCGAGCGTGACCTAGAGCGGCGAGGTGCAATTTTTGGCGATCGCCCTCCAGTTCCAGTTTCTTAGAGGAAACAAGCGCTAACGCCCCAAAATTTCTAACTGTACAGCAGCACGGCGTTTTCTCTCCTCTCCCCGACGGTCATACCGTGCAGTTATGGCAGGGTTTGAGTGACCGGCCAAACTTTGCACAGTTGCAATATCTGTACCAGCTGTAAGCAGGTCTGAAACAAATGTACGCCGCATATCATGAGGCGAGAAATGCTCTATCCCTGCTTCTTCACCCCGTTTCTGCAAGATAAACAGAACCGCCTGGGGTGTAAGCCTTTGCTGAACTACGCGCCCAGACTTGTTAACCTGACACAGCAGCGCTCCAGGTGCGAGGGTTCTAATTTCAATCCAGTCATTAACAAGAGCGATCGCCCCCGGTGACAAGTAAACAGTCCGATCAACTCTTCCCTTACCTGACCTAATTTTTATCTCACCGTCAGATTTAAAGTCCTTCAAATCGAGTTTGACCACCTCAGCCCGACGCAAGCCAGCACCGCGAAGAATGGCTATTAATGCAGCATCACGGAAACCCGCCGGGGTGCGATCGCTAAAACAAACCTTCATTAACGAGTCAATTTCATTTTGACTTAACGCCCGTCCCCTCAGTTCCTTGGACGCTTTCACGCTGGTGATATCAACTGCACGAGCGTAGTCAACAGGTGACATCAACTCTAACCGCAGCGCTTCCTTCAAAACTCGCCGCAGCGCACACAAGACACGGTTAACTGTAGCGGGTTCCTGTAGCGGGTTCGTAATTTTTGATAAGTGCTGCTCGAATGGCGGCGGTGTGTTTGTAACGTAACTCTGCCCAGTTAAGGGTTAAATAATCTGCCTCGCCATTGGTTAAGAGTTTAGCAATTAGGGAGAGCGATCGCTTCATTGTCGGCTCAGACCCCGGCGAAAGTGAAGCAAGATAAACACTAGCTGGGTGTTCCGTCAGCGAGGGCGGAATCCTCAAAACCAGCGACGTAACAGTATTGGTAAACATCACTTATCAAAATGGGTGTTCTAGGAAGAGTTATTCCGCACAGTAATATTTTGATAAGTAATCTACAATAACACTAGCAGCACACAGCACTAAGTATTTTAAAAGGGGCAATCGCCCCCAGAAAATCTTAAAAAAGGAAGTCAGAACTTTCCATCACTGCTATTGCTTACTAATAAACACTTGAGAACTTAATAAGAGACTTTTTAGGACTTCAAGAGCTGCTTCTACCTGTAGTCTCTTATCTTCAGTAAAAACGCCAGTTACGGCAAGAGTCTGTTTAGCTTCTGTTGAATTTAATTCTTCAAAAGAACCTTCAGGGAAGTGAAAATCTACTCTTGTACTATCATTATTCGACTTATCGATTCCTATCCATTCAACAAGTTCTTGCCATTCAGATATTCCAAGAGCATTGCACAAGCCGATAAAGCTAGAAGCTCTAACTGGCTTGCCTTGTAAAAACCGTTTTAAAGTAGATTCTGAAATCATGGACTCATCTAACCAAACCACTGATGTTTTTGTCCACCCTTTCATTAGCCTAGTCTGTTCAACTCTGATCTGACCTTCTTCAGAAAGCTTGTAGGAAGTGTTCATAGTACCTAGTCTTCTATTTTAAAAAAGCTGCCAACTTTTTATTAAAAATTTCTCTCATCATAGCGTAAATAAGTTTAAAAATATAGTTCAATTATGTGTCATTTGCAAAAAATAAAATGACCTAATATTTTTTTTCAGTTTTACTTGACTTATTTTTGATGAGATATTATAGTTACATTAATCTAAGTTGCAAAAATTAAATTGATTCGTGGAATTTGTGAAAGTCATAGGTTAAATATTTTGTAAACAGTTAAACAGTCTAAACAGTTTAAAAGAAGTCAAAAATAATGAAAACCCCAGTACCTAGTCAAGCTGCCAACTTTAAAAGTGTATGAGGGTTTCTAGACTACTGTTGCTGCAAAAACTTGTTCCTTGCAGCAAAAATACGTAATCTTTTGATAATAATAGTTACAGTATTGATGGCTCAACAGTAAATTGAGTTCTTTACTTGTAAGCTGTTTGCAAAAAACAATTATGAACTAAAAAAGACCTAAATCTAGGTCTTTTTTTATTATTCAGTTAATGCTTAAAATGATTATGAGATCAAGTTGGCAGCTTGGCTATTGTTTAGTACTGGAGTAAGAAATCATGAGAACTTCTTCGAGCGAGTATACAAGTTCTGACTATACAAATATGCCTAGTGAAACTCTTCAAAATATGCTAATAAAGCAGCCGGTAGAGGAGTACGAAATCGTTGGTATAGTCGAAAAAAATGCTCTAGAGATAAAAGATGTTTCGGAGCAGATGTCTACTTATAACCCTCTAAAGTATTGGATGAAGCTAACTATTCCATTCTTAAAGCCGGGCGGTAAATATGTTGCTCTCATTTTGTCTTTGGGAGTCGTCTCGATTCCTTTAATGATAAGTGGTAATGTTTGGGTAGCTCCCATACTTGCTACGGCAGCATCCATTGTTGCTATTTGTGCGTGCTGGATGTAAATCTTAACAGTCCAATACATTAGTTCTGATGGGTTAAGAGAATAAGGGAAGTACAGAACCAGTACAGCTTCGGCTGTGGTGTACTCCCTTGTTTTCTTCTTTCTCTAATCTGAACCCTTACAAGGGTAGAGCAGATAATAGCTGATGCTGGCTTTGAGCTTTTTCATGCCAATATTCTTAGAGGATATCGCCGAGCAGTCCACCATAGGCAGACGCTCGATAACTCGCTAACGCTTAATTCTGCTCAATACTATTAATATCTTCTTCCCAAATAATAAACCCTCTTTTTTCCATCTCCTTAAATGATTCTTCTTCAAACAAGCAGAGGGTGTTATCTGGTAAAAGTCTCAGCATAATTTTAATTAGTATTCTCATAATTCTATTTTCTTAGAGGAATTTCGTAAAAAAATAAGCTGCGATCGCTGCTACTAAAATAATTATTCCCGCAATCAACAAAGCAGAGCCTATTTCCGGCACTTCAAACGCTAACCCAGCTTCATTAAGAAAAATCACTTCAATATTCATTCGCCTAAAATCTCGCGCCACACGCGTGGCTTGCTCATACTCTGATGGATCAGTTGGCGCAAGTCCCACAACTACACGGCGTTTAGGAAATATCCAAAACAGTTTAGGGCTATAAAAGGTATAAAGCTCAGTCTGTGCCACAGCATGAAAGATATTATCACGGGTTAGCCACTTTTTCACCTCATATACTGTTAGCCAAGTGCTGATATCAATCCGCCGCATTGATGCGGGAGTTTTTACTACCACTTCATGAGGAGCAGCGAGAAACCACCAACGCTGTAGCCGCTTTTGAATGAGTAATTGTAAATCTCGTTCTGCCCAGTAATCAGGAAGATAGCGATCGCAGAATTCCAAACTATTCATGATTCACCTTTTTCTTAATCTCAACACCAGCATCAATAAGGATTGTGCGTAACCTTGCCCTAGCGCTGCGATATCCGCTACTATCCCCGCTCTTATAACCCCATACCCTCAAGATGAGCGCTTTTTGGTTTCTAACAGGTGGGTCATGGAAACAGTAGAGGTATCCTATCCAGTCGCGCTCCATTTGCCGAATTGCACCGAAGGGGGGAAGCTTCGCCGAAGGCTCTACGAACCTCATTAAACGTTCGTCGAACTCCTTACTAGGTTCTATCGAACTTGGTGCAAATGTTTGCTGTGTAGGAGTTTGAGCAAAATTGTCAAATGATTCGCTTTTTACTATCCGAAGGTTCGGGGGGTTCGGCGTGGGGTTCTGTGGAGGTTCGCCGTCTGGGATATTGCCATAAGGCATCGCAGGTAAACGCACCATTTCTTGAGGCTTAAGCCATATCTGCACAGCACCGCGTAGGGTGGCAAACTTAGGAGCCTCGGCTAATTCCATCTCAATGTGTAGATAATTAGCCCATTTTTCAATTGCTTTCTGTCCACCGTCCTGGGGCTTAAGTCTTGTTACTACATAACCATCAGGATCAATGCCAACGCCTTTAAATTCACAAACCACACGCTTCACCAGCAATAGTTCCATACAGTGACGGACGAGAATCATTTCAAAACTGGAACCTTCGGGGAGTGCTGGGGCTTCATACTGTGCAAGAAGCGATCGCAGTTCATCAATTTCAGATTCTAAAAGGTCAATTTTAGATTGATACTGTGCGATCGCAACTTCAGTTTCCTCTAAGAATTTCTGTTTATCCTTCTCAAATTCAGAATTAGTACTCTCAATACTTTGAGCTAATTCTTGCTGGCGTTCTGCCAATACCTTATTAGCCGTTTCTATTTGTCTTTCTAGCTCTTTCTCACGGGTGATAATAGTTGATTCCCTATTATTCAATTCTTGCTGATGAACCTGTGTCAAATCTTCGAGTTTACGAGGTAATATGGCAATTTCTGAATTTAGTCTTTTAACCTCTCTGACTAAATCGCTACGACGAGAGTTTAGTTTAGTAATGGAGTCAAATATATTAGGTGAAATCTTCCAATAGAGTAACCCACACAATACACCCAAGCCACGAGCATACAAACTATATTGCCCATCCAGTGCAGGATAGGCAACAGTAGAAGCAATATTAATTGAGGCTAGAAAGTATTGTAATGAGGGTTTCATTGCCGTTTATTTAGCGATAATACCAAGCCTAAAATTATCAAAATTGTGCTAGGAACTAAGGGTAAAAGTAGCAATCTATTAGTTGATGAAACAAATTTAAACAGGTCGAATAACAATGAAAAAAGCATTAAGAAAGTGGTGGTTAATACCACCACATATAAAGTAAGATTCATTTAAGCTAACGCTGTACGCATCTCATAGGAAAAATTTATCTTTCTTCTTTAACCTTGGCTTTACTTGTCACAGTTCCTACCAAATCAATCACTTCAGCAGTAGTAGGAGCGATCGCTTTCGCCATAGAGCCAGGATTTATCCCAACTGCATAGGATTTCTTAACTAATCTTTGTCGCCATCCAATCTCGTTAAGTACACCTGCCGCCTGAGTGCCTTTGAGGTTAGTTTCTGCAATACCTTTCTTTTCTTTATCAGTCTGCAACTTAATTTTTTCAGTTTCTAGTTGAACCTCCTGACGCTGCACTTTTACTTCCTGCTTATCAGCCCATTTTTCAGCAGCTTTAGTTTTAGAACGTTCACCGCGTAGTGTATGCGATCGCTGTTTCCCCTTTTCAATGTGTACACCAGCTTGATAAGTCATTTCATCAATCCATTCGGTTTGATTTGATTGAGTTTGAGCCTTTGTTGTAGCCATGTTTGTCTCCTTAAAGTTAGTAACCTTTAACAATCTTTCCTAACCAATTAGGAATTTCCTTAAACTCCCACACTTGCACTTTTTCTTGGCTCTCGCCTTTAGATGCAACACTGATACAGTGTTCTTTAAACTCTGCCCACTCTTCAGCATCATCACTAAAAGTAGTACTTACAATCTTGTGGCGATCGCCTCCTCCAGAAGTTGAATAATGAACATAGGCGTAATTACTTGAGTTGTTGTTTTGTTTGCTCATATTGAAAGTACAAATTTTGCCCCCAAGCGTGTAGATAACCTGAAATAGTGAACTGTGCAAACCAGATAAGACCGAGTGCGATCGCAACCACAAATCTGTGTGCAGTTAAGACTTGCGACGGGAGCGTGGATCTAGGGCTTTTCCCAAATTGCCTAAACCGTTTTTTATGGTATCACTTGCCCCAGTAGTGACTTCCTCTAAGAAAGTCGCGCCGATTTCATTGCCTAAAGCCCTGCCGGCCTGCCGCAAGTTTGCAAGGTTTAAATCCAGAAAGCCACCCAATTCATCAATATCAGTAAAGGTACTTTCCTCACGTTCCAGCATCTCAACGTCAACAACTTCAACAGGTACGATGGCGGCGGGTGCATCAATTCGTTTTTCTGGAAGTCGGTTATATCTCTCCCAAACCTGCTTTTTATAAGTCTCAATGCCAATGCGTTCAGGGTTGGACTGCATCAGAGGTTTTCCGCTATCGTCCCTCAAGATGATACAGTCAGGCGATCGCATAGGAACTTTAGGCGATATTGCAGCCTGAAGGTTGAAAAACTCCTCTCTAGCCCAGGCAGTAAAGCGATCGCCATCTTTTAAATCTGCGACCTTCCACCAGAAAACCTCTTCAAGCTTAGGAAGCCAGTTAGTTCTAATATTTGTGTCACTTGTCCCCAATTCTTTCGCCAAGTCTACAGCTGTGTAAGTTAGTTTTATCTGTTTACTTGCTGTGTCTGCCATTGCACATCCCCTATTTGTGGTTTGGTCATGATGTGATTTACAAGGATGATTGAGAGGGCGATCGCACCACTAATAACTAGAAATTCCATCAAGCCGCCTCCTGAGTATCTATCCCTGCCTCTATCAGTTGAGGCTGATTTACTGATGTTAGAAAGCCTTTGTTTCTTAACCTGTTTCTGAAACTCATCAAAAAAGTAGGGTTAATTTCTTGCATAGCTTCTAAGGTAGAAATTGTTGCACCTTTATAAGCTGCTTTAATATCTGGATCGTTGAGAATTTCTGGGCTTCTCATAACATCGCCCCACATCTGAAAGTACAGCATATAAAAGCTTTTAGCATCTCGCCGTAAAGCATCCTCTACGCCACTAGCAAGAAACTCTTGTCTCAAAGTGTTGAGCATCTCATTAACGACAGGTACATCATTCTGGGGTGTTTCGTTGTATGAGTTAAGCGCATCTTGTACAGTGAAGCCCTGTTTAGTTAAGGGATAAATCACCCTCAGCATCTCAAAATCTTCTGTAGAAATAGGCTCAGTAGTTGGTCTACTAACTTGTTCTAAAATTGCGCGTAGTTCTGCAACATTATTAGCCTCTAACTGGGCTTTTGCCTCTCTGAATGTTAATGACATAAGCAAATCTATTTAGATATGCTTTAACAATAAAAAAGCTGCTTCGTAACAGCAATGTACAATGTACAATTTTTGGCTTAATTTTCTAGGAAACTGTACAAAGTACAGATTTAATAAACTTTTCCCTTAAAGGTGGATTTTCTTTAAATCGTTCGTCTAGTGTTGCCAAATGTGTAAGAATTTGTGGTCTTGGATTACGCCTGCCACATGACCAAGAATTTACAGCGTCAACACATACACCTAATAATCTTGCTAAATCCTCATGTCTCATTGGATGGTTACTAAGAAAATCCTGTAGTGATAAGGCTTTAACAACAAAGTCGCTATTTTGTTCCATAATAAAACTGCCTCCAAGTGCTTTTGGCGGAACTGCCTTTTGGTGGGAGCGATCGCGTCTTTGCCGGGGCGATCGCTTTAACTTTTATATCACAACTATAAACCTTTGGGATAAACTTAGAGCATTACAAGATAAATTTAGAGGTGATACTCAAGGGAAAACAGGCTAGATGGCTTATAAATTCAATGTTTCTACTTTCTATGTGACACCAGACCACCTAGAAAAGATGAGAGAGTTTTCTGAGGCATCAGGACACTCGCAGCAAGACTTAGTAAACCAATTCACCAGGGGGCATATTACAAACCACCGTTCACATTATGAGCAATTGGCACGGTTAGATTTGATAAAACGCGGGATGGATACTGATGAGTGGGTAGAGGTAGTAGTTGGTGAAGGCTTTAAAGCGCTACCTCCATATAAAGAGCAGCCAGTGGCTGAGGAGATTGGTCAAAATCCATTGGGGCATATTATTTTGCCAAGTAATTTAATTGCTCAAGATGGTAATTATATGCACCTGGGAAAACAGAACTTAATTTTGGTAAAGACAGCGCATTATTTTGATGGCTCAAGCATAGCTAGATTTATTTCTAAAATCATCTTTGACCATCTAACTACTAGATGGAAGAAAAACTATGCTCGTCAAATGGAAGCAGAAAAATCTAATGATTGGTTAAAAGGAGATAAATAACAATGGTGCAAGCTTTACAACCACTGACACTAGAAAAAACTCAACAAGCTGTTGATATGATTCTTGAGGTATTGGGAGAACCCACTGATGAATGGCAGCATCAGGCGTTAGCAAAATATAAAAATGGTGATGCGATCGCAACTAAGGAGATTTACGCCAGTCATCTCAGAGACTTTTACTGCAAGTGCTTAGGATTTTTAGCAGCTCTCACTTCCACAACCAATCCGCACAAAGTTTTATCAGCTGCGGCCAACGCTGCTGCTGACCACGCACAGGTGAGAACTTTAGATAAAATCAGTGAGGGGAACGCGATCGCTTTTGTTTCCACTGACCCAGTAGGCAATGCAACCCAAAATATTTTAAGATTCCTTACGCCCCAAACTAAATACCATCAACTCGCGCTAGCTTCCAGAACTAATTACGATGCTCTAAAAGAACTTGAGAAGGAAAATCCAGAGGATAATCTAATCAAAGTTTTGTTGTACCTAAGCAAAGCAAAACCAGATTCATCAGCACTTTTTACCATCATCGCGGAGGCTGGCACGACCACGGCGCTCTACACCAGAAGTTTAGAGCATCAAA
Source organism: Nostoc sp. (assembly GCF_041747015.1). GTDB lineage: Bacteria > Cyanobacteriota > Cyanobacteriia > Cyanobacteriales > Nostocaceae > Nostoc. The sequence continues at coordinate 32,956 of NZ_JBGTFY010000184.1, read as the reverse complement.
AAATTACTGGTGCGATCGCTGCTGCACTTAACTAACAATTTTCTTAGAGGATGCATGGCGATCGCTATCAAGTTGCGTAGGCGCAGCCCCACGTTGGCGCAGCCTCTCGTAGAGAAGCGATCGCTATCAAACTAATCACAATATTTAAAAAAATGCCAGAACAAAAGACTCAGCCTCAACCATTACAAAATCTCTTTAAGCCAATCAAACCGCCAAAAATCAGCGAGAATTTATTGCCAGCGCTTAGTGATATCCTTCAGCCACCACCACAGGCTAAGAACAACAATCGCCTTAATTCTTAGAGGAAAAGGGCGATCGCTGTTTATGGGTGCGATCGCCTTTGTATTTGTACTATTCTATTAATCAATAAGATTTACTTATAAATATTCTGACTCACAAATTAAGGGTCAACCCTTAATTTGTGGGGGTAAGTAGGGGTAAGTAGGGATAACAGGAGGGTAAAATATGGACAAAGTAGGAATAAAAAATATACAAGAATCTAAGAAAAACAGTTTTAATTCAAGCAAAAATGTATAAGATTCAAAAATACGCCAAATACTACCAAATCACCGTTAAGTGATTTTTCACCTAAAAAACGAGATTAATTTTCCAGATTAACATTTTTCAATAATCAACATTCATAAAAAAAAAACTAACTAAATAAAGTATTAAAATTACTAATTTCTCTTGTATGCTAGATACTATGTACAAAGAAACCTAGTACTGATTCCCGTCAGTTCTAGGCTCTTTGCTATTGCTTATGTTAATACTGATTCCCGTCAGTATTTTTATTTATAGCTAATAAGAGGACTAATTCTCATTAGTTCTAGCTTTTAGCTATTTTTCTCTAGTTCACCAAAGTTATCATTACTGGTTCCCGCCAGTAGTGAGCTTTGATATTGTTTTTGGCGCGTACCAAAATGATAACAAAAAATCAACAAAATACAAAAAGTGATTTCTTGCCTGAAACTAATACTGAAGTTCCAGCAATTAACCCTAATGAGCGATCGCCTTCAATAATGCAGCCAACACTATATGACTACTTGACTATCTTGCCAGTCATTATTACTGCTGCTACACCATTAATTCTTGGACTAAGAAGAAAACAAGCAAGTGACTTACTCAAAAGTTCGCATCCTACTAAGAAGCAAGATGAACAGACGACAAAGGACAATAATGATGTAACTGAGAATTAAGCAGGTAATATCTACGCCAAGTAACGCCAAGTAAGTCACTTACAAAACTAAAGCCCCAACTATTAGATTTTTTAATAAATCAATAAAGTAACTTTAGTAAACCTTGTAGGACTACGTTTCAAAACTTTATGCTGATCGCACCTAATCGCCTTTTCCTCTAAGAACTGCTTTTTGGGGCAGTGCCAGGGCGATCGCCATTATTCTTAGAGGAACATGGCAAAAAAACCTGCTCATAAGTGCTATGAGCAGGCTTGAAAGTAGGATGTGTGGGCGATGTCTACGATGGGCTGCACCTACGCACTAGATCGCCTTTTTGATTTTCAGCTAGTGCTTAAAGCTATTTGGGTGAACAAGCCAGCTTTTCAAGTCGGATGTGTGGAAGTGGGAAAATTTTAACATCCAGTTTAGCACCACACTCTGCTGTTGCCATAACCCAAATCCCCGCCAATGCAATTGCACCAGCAACAATAAGCGTGACTATCCCAGCTTTCTTGTCTGGATCTGGCTTATTAGGCTCCTTGCTAGAATCTGGTTTTTTCTGTACAGTGTTGGTCAATGGTTTCATTCCTTAAACTGAGGCCAATTGAGAACAGAGATCAATTAGGTGATTATTTGGTCAATTGGTACTGGTAATACCAATCGAACCTCACCTAATAGCTCTGTTTTGCGTTTCAATCAGATAAAGGCTTAAGAGGCGCTGTGAACTATAAATTATGGCGCTTCTTAATTTCTCTAAACTGATTTAAGCCATAGTATCACCAGTTCAAAGATTTAAGCTAAGACTTTAACGCGATCTGTGGTGTAAATAGTGCGCCCGCCTTTGTTTTTGGCTAAATTTCTTCCATCACCTCATGGGAGAAGAGCGAACAAAAAAACGCGATCTAACTGCGATCGCCTTTGCTTTTGAGTCTAGAAAAAGTGATTCTTCCAGAAGAGAACCAGAACCACAGGCTGGATCAGGGAGTGAAGGAAGAGGAAAGGCGACCAGAACGATCGCCTTCATTTCGGACACGCATTTCCGAAATGACCTATTTAGCTGCTGTCTCAGGTGGTTTGCTGCAAGCCTCCTTTTTAAGTTGAAAGTCCAAAAGGGACGAAGGAGAAGACTTGAAGTTCACTGATGCTCCGCAGTTAGACGACTCGACTACAAAAAGAACGCGCTGCGCTACTACTGCACTAACAACTCCACTAACAACAATGCCAGCTATTAAAACAAGAGGTGAAGTTACTTTGAGCTTTGCTTTTCCCAAAGTGCTTTTGACTCTCGTAGCAAGGTTAACCTTGGGCAGGTCAACCTTTGGCTTATCATTAGGGTTGGTGTTAGTTTGCTTAGAATTGGCTTTGTTCGCCATATTTTTTACTCCATGTAATGTATTCGACTTTGAAAGCTGGTTTGGTTGCCGCCAGACCAGTCTTTTGTAGTGTTTCTGTGACTGCAAAAAATGCGCGTCTTCAGTAGTAGTGTCACCACCACACTTAGTAACTCTGTCAACTGACAGCTGTAGCTGTTATTCCCAGAGTTCAAAAATAGAGTTCCTATTCAATAAAATGTCCGGTGCTTCCGACCTAAGTTGCCCATTTAAGTTGTTGCGGGGAGTATCACCACCTCCTGTAATAAATTTGTCAACTTGACTAAACTGCTATTCCCAGCTTTGCTTAACCTCACGGTTATCGAAACTTATTTGCAGTTTCAGCAAATCAAGCCATAAAAAGCAGGCGATCGCAGTCATTACAACCGGATCGCCTCATAAATACTTATTTACTTAAATACTGCATTACTGCATCAATTACTGCATTATTCTTCTACATCCTTAAGTGCTTCATCCAACAGAAGCCGCACAATCTCAACCTTTTTCCTGCTTGTCTTAGCTGCCAGCACAGATAACTTACGATGCATTGATTCAGACAAGTCAACAGTTAGTCTAATTGTTGGCTCTTTGGAAGGTTGTTGAAGTTGAGACATGAGATTAAACTTAGCTGGTTGCGGATCGGATATAGGTGATATAGGTAATATAGATTGTGATATAGATTCCTGCTCTAGTATTGGCTGAGTCTCGCTTTGAGCTTCTGAGTTTACAGTCTCCTGGCTTGGTAAATTTTCCCGCAGCGTTGATTCACGATAGACAAACTCATGAGCTAGAGCATCATCCAGGGGCTTTCGCTTTTTGGCAGTCATGGCAACATCCCCAGAATTTCCTTAAATAACCGCTCATATTCCCGCGCTGACTCTGCTGCTTGACGGCCAGGTAAATCCCAAATTGTTGCAGCTTGACCAAAAGTATCTGCGATCGCTTGTTTCTGATGAATCACTGTTTTTAGTACAGTTGCCTCTTTGGTTTTTGATAGAAGTGCGATCGCTTCACCTAATAACTTTGTACCCTTAACAGCACGACTGATGAATATAGCGGCTTGGGGCGCACCACCGCGAACAGACTGAGCTTGTCTGATTAACCTAACAGCATCACTCGCTGACTGCAAATCTAACCCTGTGGGCTGACAGGGAACTACAGCTAGATCGGCTCTAAATAATATTGCTCTGCTGGCCTCAGATAAACCGGCTGGCCCATCTATTATTAGATGCTCACATTGTGCTGCTAACTCTGGGATTTGCTCTAAGAGTTCGTCGGGCGATCGCAGTACAGTTGTGGGGACAGGGTTTTCCTCAATCGACTGAAGCCAAATCGAGCTGCTACGTTGAGCGTCGGCATCTAGCAAGTGAACTTTACGACCCTTACGAGATAACCAACAGACTAGATGGACGGCAGACGTAGATTTTGAGCAGCCCCCTTTTTGATTGACAAGGGCAATTACTGACATACTGCATTACTGCATTAATTACTGCATTAAGTATATACTGTATTAGACAGGATATTGCCCATTAACAATGATTGACGTTCACAGGCTGCCATCATTGCCACTGGTTAACCTTTCCCAGTTGCCTAAGTGCAGTTGTATCTACTTTGTAATACACAACTCACGTATCATTTATATTGGTCAAACTATTAACCTAGCTGACAGATGGACTGGACACCACAAGTTAAGCCAGTTAACAAAGTTGAATGATGCTGTAATTGCTTGGTTGGAATGCAGCGATCAAAGTCTCCTTGTTGAGATTGAGTCAGCCATGATTCAGCATTTTCAACCTGAATTAAACAAGCAGGGAGGCGGAAAGCGATCGAACCCTGACTATCGCCAAACCACCATCTATATAAATAAGCAGATTGAGAAGCGGATGAAAGCTGCATTCTTAGAGGATGGGATTGAGGACTTTTCGCAATGGATTGAAGAAAATATAGAGTAATGATTACAGGAGCATAAAAAAATGATAACAGTTCAAGTTAACCACCCTAATACAACAGCTTTTACCATCCTTTAGATAAAGCGAGTATCCAGATGTTTAGGGCAAAAAGTACGGTATACCGAACCTTAACGGTAGAAATAACCGTTGCAAGAAGTGCAATATTATAAATAGAACCTCTGAGCAAACACGTATTAACAGTACGTAAGTTCAGAGGCTCTCCCAAATTCTGACTGCAATCAGGATGAGGGTATCAAATTAAGTAGGTTTTTGTTTTTTCATCGCAGTCTTAAAAGTCTGCGCTAATTTTATAATGGCACAATCTCGTAAGTCTAAATTTTCCATATCAGCTGATCTTGCAATTCCTCAAGCAGCTGTTGTTGCGATGCTTAGTTTTTTGTTTGGTGCAGGTTCTGTTTATGGTGTTATTCGCAATGAGCAAAGTCAGCACCAATCAATCAATCAAAATCAATTGATTGAGCAGCAGTGTCAAGTATTACCACAGAGAAAACAAATTCCTACACTACGTAGGGATATGAAGGACTAGTTAAACGTCATAGTCTGGTGAAACTTCACAATACAACCCGTGGTTTCACCAGACTATATGCCGGATTGTATGCCAGATAATAGAGTAAAAACTGGTATACATTTTTACTTTTATGGCAGACAACGAACCTAATAATATAGAAACTGATGTTGAAAATTTGAAAATTTCAATATTAGAATTACAAAAAAAATACGAGATTGGGCGCGATCCACTGTACGCCAGGATGCGCTACCTACAAGTCAAGACTTGGAAAGTGTCGGGTAAGGCTTATCTAGATGCCGGACAGGTAGCCCACATGGACGCACTACACGACCACATCAAATTGACCGGACGCATGGAAGGCTACACAATACCCGATCCTTCTGGCCCACAAAATGAGCAACCAGAAACGACAAGCGCGATCGCCGTCCAAGAACCTCAGCAGTTAGAAACTAAACCAGATTACACCACAGGGCAACGCCAGCATCAAAGTTCTGAGATGGAAGCGATCGCTGCTCTTGTCCGTTCAGCACAAGGCAAAGCAACGGGTTTCATCATTGCTGAAAATATGCTGACCAATCAATTTATTGAGAATCCCGACTCGCTACCAGAAGAATTAAGAGAAAAAATCAAGGAATCTGCAAAAGTTCCAGAAATCGACCCTTTCGCATACGCCACCACGTTGACCAATTTCGCAAAGGGTTATTCAAGAGCGGCCTAAGATTTCTTGGCATGGTGGCAGCTGGAGCAATTATCGCTATTAATGGGCTAAATCCCTTATCACTTATAGTTTTAGGAGTGGGCGGAACAATAGCGATCGCTCATTCTATCATTTCTAAAGTTTCCTCTAAGAATGATGAGACTCAGCACCCAGCACCAACAATAGAGATACCCGCCACAGGAGAATTCAAAATCTACCGACAAGCTGAGTTAAACCGAACTATAGCTTCACTCAAAGCAAATGGTGCAATTTTGATTGCTGGGGAAGACGGGAGTGGTAAGTCTGTACTAGGTAATGCAGTAATTGAGAAGCTGCAAGCTGAAGGGTTCATGGTCGCGTTCGTTGAACCAACCACACCTAAACAAATGCTCTTGGAAATTGCCCACCAGTTTGATATACCAGTTGAAAATCTGGAGGGAAAATCATTAACAGTTGACAAACTTAAAAGAGCGATCGCAGGATTCTTAGAGGAAAATACAGCCTTCTTAATCCTCGATGATGCTCACGCTTGCGATGTCAAGTTTAGGATGTGGCTCAAGCAGTTACGCCGTAATCATGCACCTATGCTACTTTTGGCGACAGACCCGCCGCGCAGTGACATCTTTATAAATATTCCCCGAATTGAACTCAAACCCTTGCCAGAGTATGCGATTAGAGAGATTATGGTGCAGGCCGCGGCGGAGAGAGCGATCGCACTCAAACCCTCTGAACTATCCAAGCTCCAAGAACGCGCCGGGGGAAATCCGATGTTAGCGGCGAGGGCTGTCGATGAGGAATATTTAGGAATAGAGATGGAGGGCGCTGATCACAGAAGATATTTTGACATCACACCTCTAATACTCTTAGTAGGTGTCATTTTTGTAATTATGAGGTTTATTGGCCTCGGAACCAACGATCAGGCATTGTATATTTTTGGAGGGATTGCAGCTGCTATCTTCCTGGGAATTTCCCGCGTACTGTATCAATTACCACCAGAAGATAGGAGGATACGCTAGTGCTAGGAATATCTCACCTATTAATTAGTGGTACAGCTACCAGTTTGCTGCTTGGAACAGCCAGCCCGACAATTATCGCAGCAGGTGCGATCGCAGGACTCCTCCCTGATATTGATATCTCAACATCACCCGCCGGACGTGTCCTACCCTGGATAAGTTCATTTCTTGAGAGCAGAATGCCTCATAGATCCTGTACTCATAGTTTGGTTGCGAGTGGTGCGATCGCAATTATGGGATACACCGCAGCGCTGTTTAACCCCAGTTTCCTAAACCTCGCTCACGCCTTGAGTGTGGGCTATTTCTTTGGATGGTTTGCAGATATTTTTACTCGTGGTGGGGTGGAGATGTTCTGGCCTTCTCCGGTGCGTTGCGTCTGCCCAGGAAATCGTAACTTGAGATTGAGAACTGGCAGCAATGTAGAGTATTTTGTCCTCGTTGTTTTGATTGCGATCGCACTTGGTACTTTCAGCGTCAATAACTCCGGCGGAATCCTGACCCAGTTCAACCGCCTGATTGCATCTCCATCTGGTGTACAGCATATTTTCAATGAGTCTGGGTCAACTCATTTAATTAAAGCCAATATCAAAGGGGTGAGGACAGGCGATCGCTCTAAAGTTAATGGGCAGTTTCTCATTATCCAAGTCCAAGGGACAGGCTTTTTAGTTCAATCCGACGACGGGCGGATTTACAAAGCTTCAACTGAGCCTGATTCCCAAATATTCTTAGAGGAAATTACCGCTGATGTTGGGAAGCCAGCCATCACCAACATTGAGGCGTTGACTTTGGAGGATGAACCGATAGGACAGGCGATCGCACAATTTAACCGCACTGGGGCAATGGTGTTTTTATCGGGTCAGTTAACTGTTGACGGGTTGGAAACTTCGGGTTTACCGCGCGATCCGTACCAATTCCCTGTAATTAAGGCTACTGATACCAGCATAACTCTAGAAGCTGCACCCCTTGCAATTGTTCAAAGTAAGCTCAGTGAAGAGTTCGCCACAGGTCAGTTGCAAGTGAGGGTCATTAATAGTTCTAGTCAATAACTCCCCACTCCCCTTTTTCTACTCCCCATGCCAAATGACAAATGACAAATGACAAATGACTAACTCCTGATTCCTAACTCCTAACCCCTAACTCCTAACTCCTAAATGAAACCATTACCAACCGCTACATTAAAACCTAACCAAACTAAAAAATCTGCCATAGAGTCAGTAACGGGCGGCATTCTCTTAGGCGACAACATTTATTGGAACCCTACAACACTACCTAATGGCCACCTTGCGATTATTGGCGCGTCTGGTAGTGGTAAAACCCAAACTCTTAAAGCGATCGCTTATGAACTTCCAAAATTTATACCGAGCATACACTGCATAAGCATTGATTTTCATGGCGATTTAGGACTACCAGGTGAGGTATGTTACCCGCTCAATATGGAGTCACCTTATGGTATTAACCCGTTAATAGTTGATTTAGACACTAAAGGCGGTGGGCCAAGTTTACAAGCGATCGCAGTCGCCGCCATCTTAAAAAAAGCCCTCACAATGGGCGTAAATCAAGAAGGCTTAATCATAGATATTCTGACCACTTGTTATAAACAGAGGGGGATTATTCAAGATGAACCAACAACTTGGAAACAGCAGCCCCCAACCTTCGCTGATGTGAGAGAAGAAATAGAGGCTAGGATTGAGGACGGTTGTAAGGAATCATCAAAACTTGCTTTGAAGCTTGCGGCAATGTTTGAGTATGGTATTTTCAATCGTCCGCAGCCGTCGCTTAATCATCAAATTATTCGGTTTGATTTGTCGGCATTGGGTAAAGTGCCGGGGTTGGCTGCGATCGCGGCTGAAACTTTGATTAAACAGGTGATGGATTCTCACCGCATCATGGGAGAAATTGAGGGGAGAATTCCTAGAAGTTACTTCTTTATTGATGAAGTCAAAGAACTTAAATCATCCAGAACTTTAAATATTGTTCTGGGGGATGGCCGTAAATATGGGCTTTGTGCTGCGATCGCTTCTCAACGAAATGCCGAAATAAGTAAAGAAGTCATTGCAAATACTGCAACAAAAATCATTTTACCTGTTGATCAAGCAGAAGTTAAAGCAGTTGCCTCATGCTTCCGTTTTTCTGATAGTTTAATATCTGGCTTGGAACCACTTCAAGCTTTAGTTAGAATGGGTAAAGATGGGTATAAAGTTAATATAAAACCATATTATGAACGTATTTAATAAGTTTGATAAGAATAATTTAATTACATATTCTTTTATAGGAATAACTGCATTAGCCCTTTTCACTTTTAATCAGAGTTCTATAAATAAGGCTGACGCTGCGCGAAATGCGCCACCGGGGATACTCCCCGTGGTCACTTTCGCTAAATTAATGCCTGTAGTAGAAGCGGAAACAGAAAGTTCAGTGGACGATTCAGCAATATCAATTTTGCAGCAAAACCGTCCTCTAAGAATTTCTTTGTCAGTCGATAACCCATCATTTCTTAAGGTAAAAGTTGGTCAGCAAATTAAACAAGGTGATGTAATCTCTGACAATTCACTAGAGCGATCGCGCCTAGACAAACAAAAACAATCCGTCAAACTCCAGGTTGATAACCTCAAGGGTAAGGCTATTCCTAAACCTTTTGAGCCAAAATTAACGGTAGGTGTGAAGCGATTACCACCGGCTATTTTCTCAGAGGAAGAGGCAGCGATCGCACAGTCTAAGATGAAGCGATCGCAATCTCAATCAATCCTAGAGACACGTACACAGCTATTAAATACTGATGATCCAGAGCGCAGGGCAGAGTCGGAGAATGCCGAAGCTGGATTACAAATTGCTGCATCCAAGGTAACAGAACAAGAGCAGATGATCCAGTCGATGCGCGATCTAAAATTATCACCTGAGATTTTGCAACATGAAGAGGCTGAACTTAAAAAGGTGCGATCGCTTCTCGATCAGGCTAACTCTACTCTCGACCAGAGCAAAGCCAAACTTAACGCTTCTGCAATCCTTCAACAACAAGAATTACAACAACTACAAATAAATGTGCGGTTAGCTGAATCTGAATTACAAGTTGCTGAATCTCGTTACACTGCTTCTCTTAATCGCCGTCAACTTACAGAATATGATGCAAATCTCAATGAGGCGAGGCAACAGCAGCAGGAAAACCAGACTCAACAAGAATATTCCCGGCAACTGCAACAATACGCCCAGTCACTTAGAGATAGGGATTATCAACTAGCACAGCTGAATATTTCACTTTCCAATATTGAGGATAAACTCGCACAAATCCCGATGCTGAGAAGTCCCCGCAACGGTTACGTTAGGAGAATTAAGCCTTGGACTGGGGTAAATGGCAAGTACATCACAACTATTACTATTAGCGCTGCTGATTTTTCCTCTCTTGATGGGGGAAGCGATCGCCTTACCAACAATACCGCCACCAGTCAAAATCCCAGTACCAGAGCTACCCGTTAAACCTGTAATCCCGACAATTCCGACAACTACGCTTTCTCCCACAACTTCACCACCAGCCACAGAAAATACACCAGACGATACCACGCAAGACGAGCAACCCCAGGAGAATTTGTCACCAGACGAGGCACCGCAAGCTGATCAAGATGCTGACTCAAAGTTGCCGAAAACTGAGCAGAATCCTTTTACCAAGCCTAGTATTGATGTCATTCTTGAGAGAGAAATGAATGATGATATGTGGAGATTATTAAAAGGTGGATTGCCATGTTTAGAAATATCGTCGATTTGTTTGCAACAGTTACAAGATAGAGCTGTGAGTCAATCACCTTTACTCAAGGAAATTGACACTCGTGTTGCTGAGGCAAATTCTAGAATTGATGAGGCGAAAGTGAGGAATAAAAAATCAATTCAACTTTCTATCTTGACCCCAGGATTGCAATATTTATTAGGCCCGACTCCAGTAGCAGGACAAGCACAAGCACCAGGAACAGGATTAATTGACAATATTGTAGGGATATTCAGTGGAAAAACCAGTTTAATTAATGGGTTGTTGAGTGTAATCGGTGTGCCGTTTTTTCAAGGAACACAGGGCGGGAATGCAGACGCGCAGCGCAATGCGATCGCTATCTCTGATATTCAAGTTAAAGTGGCTGAATTGCAACGCAGCCGCGCACAACTCGCCGACACAATTCGGGATAAAACAGCTGAATCACTCATCAGTTTTGACGAGGCGAGAACCGATTTTCAAACATCTCAGGTTGTAGGGTCAAGAGCGATTGATCAGTTCAAAGTTTTTGAATTGCGTTATGTAAGGGGTAATAGCGATACAGAAACTTACCTGACCAGACAGAATACTTTGGATAATCAGAAAGCCTCGACGTATAGAGCATGGGCTAAGATGCGGCGATCGCTATTTACAATTAAATTGCTTGTTCTCAGCGTTAAGGATGCTGAAATCTGATTATTTACATGGGGCAATTGAGGGAATGTAAACAAATTGAAAGTTAAAATAATCAGGATAATCCTGAATATCTGCCCATTCTCCATTAGCTTTTTTATAAAGTATCGCAACGCTTGCTGGATCACCTTCATAAGTAGCATCAAATCTAAAATTATCAAATTGTGCCCATCCACCAGAATCAGAAGTTGCATATCTATCAACCCATCCAAGATTTCCAGCTGGATAAGCAAGGAGTTCTGTATTAGGTGGTAATCCAATAACTACAAGGGTTCCACCATACTTGCACATTTGGCCTGATACTGGTGTTGGTTTTGGCGTAATACAATTTGGCGGAGTACCTGTAGTACCTGATGGGCAAGATGCCGGAGGCTCCACTGGTGGCGGCACAGGTACGCAAGTTGGAGGAACGCCTATAGTTCCTACAGGGCAAGCTGCTGGCGGCGGTGTAATGCAATTAGGCGGAGTACCTGTAGTTCCTTCTGGGCAAGTTGCACCACTACCGCCTCCACTGCTACCGCCTCCACTGCTACCACCTCCACCACCAGAATTTGGCGGTGAACTCCAAGAAGTTCCGCCACCACCACTGATACTTGCGATCGCTGCACTTGCTGAAAATGAAACAGGATTTTGCGATCGCCATGTAACCGCACTCACAGCAGCTACTATAACCGGGGCAGGAAACGCCACAAATAATTTACCCTTTCTGCAAGCTATACCCCCACCTGATTGCAGCCCTGAAAGCACAAAAGCTTGATTATCAATAATAACTGCACCAGGGCGCGGCTCACCTAATTTAAAAGATAAAAAACCACAAATATTAGCTCTAATACTTCTTGTTGGGGCTGTGGTCAGTAGTCTAATAGTTTGGGCGCTACTTGGTGATAATCCAGAGATATAGGTAGTCCCCTTGTCATCTGTCCAAATTTCCCTTTCAGCCTTGATTGTGCCGTCACACTTTACGGTTTCCTTAATCGGAATATTTGTATTTGTAAAGCCGTAAGTATCACCTTTTTTTTCATCTTTAATTTCAATGCGATCGCTTGCTTTTATCGTCCCACTTGCAGCTATTCTTAATATTCCGCAACTATTAGAATTAGCTGCTCTAATTATCGGCATCCCACCTAAATCAATAGTATATTTTGCATTAGCTTGCAAGCCTTTTATATGGAAATATCCATCAGTTCCAAGATACCCCTGCATTTGAGCTAGAGCAGATGTTGGAGTTAAAGCAATAAAAGTAAGAATAAGTAATAATTTTTTAAGCACTTTTCCTCTAAGAATCTAATTACAAGTTGGTATAGTTGAAGTTTGTTGTAAAGCAGCCCAAACGATTGGAAAAGTTAATCCTTGGCGGCTAATTAAAAAAGCTGATGGGCTTCCAATTTGAGTGCGATCGCTAATCAAACAAGCTTTAGAAGTAACTGTATAAGTCTTTTTCTGCAAGGGGTTAACAGCATTCGTAACTGTATAAGTTCCTGGCGGAATACTCGAAACTATCAAGTAATTCCCATTCTTTGCTACTACAGGCTGGGCGGTAAGTGAAGTTGTAGTAGTAGTTGTTGTAGTGGTTACGGGCGGGGTAACAGTTTGAGTAATTGCATTAGCGATCGCATCTCTGGGATTAAACCCTAGAGGAAAATATAAAACGCTTTTCAAACACAATAAAGGATCTTTAACTGGAAGAGCAGAAAACGCAAAATCTGCTCTGCTTGCTGTAATAGTAGGCAGATTAAGAGTTGATGCTAAAAAGTTGCGAATTTGTACAAATCCACAAGCATTAGCAGTCAGTTGCTTTTTTGCTTTATGATTTGGGTAAGATATTGTGTACGCTGCATTTGGAGTTTTACCAGTGATAGCAATCGCACCTGTGGGAGTCTCAAAGATTTGAGGATATCCCGCCAGTTCTACACAAGTTTTAGGCAATTCACGAATATTAAATTTAGAAGTTGGCGTGACCGTTTGATTCTCTATGGTAAAGGTTTCATCAGACCTAACCACAATTAAGCCACATGAACTAGCCTGAATAGCTCTTTCTAACGACTTTGCAACTTCGATTTCTACAGGTTGATTTGGTGGTAATGCATATAAAAATAACGAGCTATTTTTATCTTTAAATGCTGCGGCTTGTTGTGCAGTTACAGGCAATTGCAAGAAAATAAGTACGGTTAGTGTAGTTAGGAGCTTATTCATAGTTTTAAGCGAAAAGTGAGTGCGTCACGGTTTCCCGAAGTTGCTCCACTTGGGCAAAGCCCAAGACCGCACTTCTCTTCGTGCGCTCAACTTTTTAAGAAAGCGATCGCTTATTCTTAGAGGAAAAGGCAGCGATCGCTGTAATCAATTACCAAGATGCAGGGACATAACCGTAAGGAGTGCCGTCAATCGTGCGGCAATAAGGAGCAGTTACAGCATTTGGTAAGGTTGCAAGAGTGTAGCTAGTCGCGTCTACCATGAATGATGTAGGCAAGGATAGTCCAGTAGTTGGGCGTAGTACACCAAAACCACAAGCGTTTACAGTTACAGTCCGGGTTGTTGGTTGAGGCAAACTAACGGATACAGCAGCATTAACTGTTTTCCCAACAATTACAACTTGATTGCCAGCTGTCTTAAAATTAGCAGCGCGAGGCTCCATAAAAGCCCCACTTACACAACTAGGAAGAGATTGAACTGGAAGAGTAGATGCATCTACTGCAACACCATCAATTTTTAATCCTGCAAAACTTCCTGTTGAGGGAGATGAAATTCTAACTTCACCACAGCTACCAGCAAGCCTAGCGGTAGGTCTATCTGCGCTTCCAAGACTTACTTGAATTCTACTAGCAGGTGTTGCCGAAAATACAACTACTGTACTACCGTTATCCATAGCCTTATATACAGTGGCAGATTGATAAGGAATCGCAGCAGCAGAACCTATATTAGATGCGATCGCACCCACACCAACCAAAAAAGCCAAAATACTTTTAATTTTCATATCGTCGTAACACCATTGACAATTTAGTATGCTGCACTCATCTTAGAGTAGTAATTATTACTTTGTTAAGTGTTGATTCTAAGTATGAAAATTGGTCAACTTCACACAACAAAAATTTATATTTCGATTTTGCTATGTGCGATCGCTACATCTGGGTGTAACCGATTACACACAGCTAATCCACCGATGGCAAACTCTGAAGAATGGCAAGTAATTCGAGTGTCAGATGGAGATACGATCACAGTTCGCCAAATGGACGGGCAAGAAAAAAAGTTAAGACTATGTGGGATTGATGCCCCAGAAAAATCACAGCCTTTAGGGAAAGAATCAAAAGCTAATTTGCAGCGATTAGTTGATGAGATTGATAAAACTGTGATGGTGACAGAGATTGAAAGCGATCGCTATGGCCGCACTGTAGCTGAGGTTTTTTCCTCTAAGAATGGAGTTGAAAAAAACTTGAACTCTGAGCAACTATCAAGCGGAAACGCATATATCTACACTCAATATGTGGGTTCATGCCCGAATAAAATTGCTTTTGGGAATGCGGAGGCGAAAGCCCTTTCTGGACACTTGGGTGTATGGTCGGGTAACTTTGAGAAACCTTGGGATTATAGAAAAAGACTTCGTGGTAATTAATATGAAAAATAATCAGGGATTTACCTTAATTGAATTGCTTGTAGTTATTTTGATGATTGGTATTTTATCTGCGATCGCAGTTCCTAGCTGGTTGGGATTTGTCAATAATCAAAAACTAAACAAAGCGGCTGATAGAGTTGCTCAGGATATAAAAACGGCTCAATCAACCGCTAAAAGATTAAAACTTCTACAGGAAATTCCTACTTCTTCTGTGGATAACGTTTTGATAACCTACCCATCTCCTCAATTGCAATTTGATTATCAGGGTGCTGTAAAGGGTAATACTCCTTATAGAATAAATTTAAGCATTGGGACAAAACAATATTGTGCTGTTGTAATGACTAAACTTGGAGTAGTTATGATGGGCAAAAATACTCAAACGTGCGATCAATTATCGTTATAAAAAATGCTCCAAGACTTGGGATTATCGCAAGCAGCAGCGTAGTAGGTAAAGAAATTAATTAATATTGTTCCAGCGATCGCTGTCCGTTCCAGCGCTGGAAGCACTAGCGGCCAAGTTTATCAACTCCGCTCACGACCCTATAGCTTCCAGCACCTCCACTCCCCTCGATCCCCTCCACGTTCGGCTCACTGCGTTTCGGTGTTGGCAGTTTGTGTTCCATTGGTATCGAAAAGATTGCTGTTGCTTCGCAGTTTCTATTCCCTTCAGTGTGGAGTACCACACCGAAGGAGTCTTTTTTTAGAACCAAAGAGCTATCTTACCATGCCCGAAGACGGGCATGGAATAACTCTTTTTGGGGTTCTAAAAAAAGAATAGCAAATTGTTTTTTACTAAGAGATAAAAAACAAATTGCAGGAGGAAGAAAGAAGAGAAAAAAGGAGAGGTAAAGGTATCTCTGCAATCAAGAAAGATGCTCAAAGATAACCAGTTTCTGCATTCTTTCTTCACTGCTCGCTCACGCTCGCACCCGAAAAAAACATGTTCTATAGCGCGTGTACGTGCTATAGTTAGCTATTATCAGATTTTTGCAGGGCGAAAGCTTTATGTTAAATAGAATTGGTTTTGTTGATAAAAATAAAGTTTGGGATTTTGTTAAATCTCAAGAATATTTATTAGAAGCTGAAAGATGGAATAAAAAACCAAATGTTAGCGGTAGAAAATGTTTATGGTTTGGTTTAGGAGTCGAGCTAGGTTTAAAAAGCTCGATTTTTGAAGGTATTAAAATTGATAATGGATTAAAACAAAAATGTGATTATTTATGGGGTGGAAATGATTGGAATAGCATTTTATTATATAAATATCAAGCAGGTTGTGAGCTTAAAAATCACGTAGATCGGGATATTTTTGATAGCAAAGTTATTTTAATTAATATCAGCGAGGATAGTTTGTTAGGTGGAAATGTTGAGTTTTTTTATGATGGAAATATCGAAATTCTCAGCAATGGGGAGGTTATAGAATTTAACAGCAAAATATCTCACGGGATAAAAAAGCTTAAATCTGAGCGCTGGAGTTTAAGCATCAGAAAGATCCTCACTTCGTGATCCTCACTGCTCGTGGGTCTTGCGCTGCGCGTCTTGCCCCACTTCGCTGATCGCAGTCGCAGTGCAAAAAGAAACCCAGTTTTTAAAAACAATAAAGGTATTATTTTATACTATGCTTTCCACCACTTTCAACTACTACACCTGCTTTGGTTTCTCCGGCTCCCGTAAGTGGGGTCAATCTCCAGCCCCGTTATCTAGCGCTGCTGCTGCTGTTCCCCCTGGCTCCCGTGTTCTTGTCGGTTGCGCTGCGGGTGTCGATGCGTTTTTCCGGTTGGCCTTTCCTACAGCTGAGGTTTTCAGTGTTGCGTCTGGTCAGTGGGGGCGCGGTCGTGGGGCGTTTGCGGCGCGGTCTGTGGCGTGTGTTCGTGCCGTGGTCAATGGCGGCGGTTTATGGGTTTCGTTCCCTAGTTCCCCGTGTCCAGTTGGCCTTGTTCCTGCGGTTTCTCAGTCGCGCTGCTTTTCCGGCTCCGGCTCTGGCTCTTGGGCTTCGTTGGCTTTTGCCCTTGGCTGCTCGTTGCCTTGCGTCGTCTTTTTGGGGTCGTTGCCTGTTCCTGTGGCGTGGGGTCTATCGCCTGTTCCTGGGTTGCCTGGGTGGTTTGGTTGTCCCCAGGTTCTCGCCCCGTCTCAGTCTCCAGTCCAGTTGCCGCTATTTTAGTTTGCAGGGCGGCCACTTCCCGCCCCAGCTTCTCAACGATCGCATCTCTACAAAAATCCCGATAGCGATCGCCCCCAGCTTTTTTTATTTCCTCTAAGAAACGCGGGGTCACTCGAATTGTCAGCGCCTCGGTTTTCTTCTCTTCATTCCCATAGTCAAACTTATATTTTGTCCCGAAATCAGGGTTTCCCCCCGGCCTGCCTCTACCACCCATATTTTTAGCCATAATCTGCATTTTTATTCTAGTTCGTGTACACGCTATATTATTAAAGATTCTGTGAAGACTAGCCTATATTAGCGCGTACACGCCCTATAAATGATATAATTTAAGGGTACCCGACCAAGGACAAAGGCGAAGCCATGACATCTGATAAAACTTGCACAGCATCAATTTTCATCCCCAGCATTAATGATTACGTGGAGATTGTTGGCGGAAAATGTGAACAAATTGATGGAAAGCAATATTTACGAATTATTTGTGCAGATTCTAAAGGCAACGAAGTTTGTTTAAATCCCTCAGATTTAGATGTTTACTTCAAAAGATTTGTTGTTCCTTTTTAATTAGTTAATCTCTGCGATCGCTTCTTACGGGCGATCGCTCTCCCTTCATCCTCTAAGAAAATTACAAGGTATCCGAGCATGACTAAATTTATCGTAGGCAAAACTTACCAATGTAGATCAATCTGTGATCATGAGTGCGTATTCAAATACGAAATAATCGGGAGGACAAAATCATTCATCACCACAAAAAACCACAACGAAATTACAAAGAGAAAGGTTTATCTAGACGGTAGTAAAGAATATTGTTATCCGCAAGGGCAGTTTTCAATGGCTCCAATTTTGAGAGCAGATTCAATAGCTAATTAAGTCTAAGCGATCGCTCCTCATGCGATCGCTCTCTCTTCATCAAGAAAAGAAAATCACAACCATAGGGCAATGACAATAAAATTTAAAGCTGATCTAACCGACACAGAAGGCAGAGTAAGGATAATCGAAATTGAACTCAGCAAAAGAATAACTAATTGCGAGTTTCGGCAGATTATCGAAAAAGAACTACCAGGGTGGAAGTTACTTAGTACCTGGAATTAGTTTAACGCGCGTAGGTTTTAATTCATAAGCGATCGCACCTCTTCATCAAGAAAAGAAAAACTAAGGTATCCGACCATGACAGAAGCAGAAAAAAGACTAAATGTTTACTTCCAAAATAGAGAAGGCGTACAAGCGGGAGACGCGATCAGACTAACTCAACCCTGGAATACTTTAGAGGCAGGAAAAATTGGCATTATTGGCGGAATGCGGCACAGAAAATTAATTTCTGGCAGCATAATCTTTAAATACTCTGCCTTCAGAGACGACAAAGTTGTAAGTTGTTCTGGTGGCCCAGGCACAATTACAACTGATACAAAGTTATTAATTCCAACTGGCGAAAAGATTCTAATTTGGTTTTGGAGATGGAAGGATGGATACCCAAGAGCAAGTAATGGTGAGGATTACGGGGTAATGGTTAACGTCTGGGAGTGGGATGGTAAATCAGAACAAGACTAAATATTACGGCTAATGATTAAGCGATCGCTTGTGGTTGCGATCGCTTCTCTTCATCCTCTAAGAAAATCACAATCACAATCACAGGGCAATGACAATAAAATGGTAAAAATCAAACTAGCGGTAGTCAGAAATAACGGGGAAATCTTGAAACGCGGGATTTATGGAGCATCTAAAGATGCTGCTAACCGCGCACGTAAAGCGGCAGAATTCGCTAAAAATAAATGTTTTGAATCTAGCTTGAGTTGCAAGCTTGAAGAGTTTGATATTACCGCGATCAACGTCTCACACATTGACTTAAATTACTGGACTGAGCGCTACGAAATTAGACCTGCTACCTGTTATCACACCAAGGAGATATACTGGCGCGTATATAAAAATGGTGGCATCCCGATGAAGTCGGGATTAAACGATCCTACATTTACCGAGCAAAAGGCTAATGAGTATTTTGCAGAGTTGCTAAAAGTGAAAGTCTGCAAGCCAAAAATGAAAGTATATTTTATAGAGTTCGCAGACGGCACAAAACTTCGGGAAATTGCATAAGTAATCAAAACTAGCGATCGCTTCATCCTCTAAGAAAATGCACTCGACCCACTGCGCCTTAGCTGTAATCAGGGAAAAATACTTCTCCCTACTACCGGATAGTGCGATCGCACCTTTAGAAACTGCTATCCAACTGTCAGAAAAATATCATAAAACTTGGTGGTCAATTTGGTGGAATTCTTCAAATGTTCGTACCAAAAATCGCATTAAAGAAGAATGTAACCATCTGGCTTTTGATTGCTACACCGCCATGATGCAATGTGCGATCGCAATCAATACCCACGCTATCACTCAGTCAGCACTTAATATCAAGCCGCCTAAACTCTGGGCAGCAATAATCAAAGAGCTTTCCCTAGCTTTTGAATGGATAGAAAAAGACAACTATTCCGAAATAAATCAACGCCAACTAATACTAAATCTGGAAAATCCAACCATGACTAGATTCTCTGCGATCGCACACACCCGCGCCAACTACAATTATTCTCCTTTTCATCAATCTTTATTGCATGAGAACAATGGCGAAGATTATGCACTTCGACACATTTACAGTTTAGAAAATACCAAAGTATTACTTACAAAATGGGGATGGTCAGCAGAAGAAATTAAAGCTGGAATTGACCATGCAACAATTGACGTTTATAAAAATCAAGTTTATTTGCATATTTCTAATAAGATCAGCAAGCGTGGACAGCTGATTAAAATTCGTGGCATATCTCGTTTCATTTCTAAAGCTGA
The DNA here is from genome assembly GCF_041747015.1 of Nostoc sp. Classification (GTDB taxonomy): domain Bacteria; phylum Cyanobacteriota; class Cyanobacteriia; order Cyanobacteriales; family Nostocaceae; genus Nostoc. The sequence goes on along the minus strand of NZ_JBGTFY010000184.1, from coordinate 13,212 downwards.
CTTTGTAAGCGTGTTAATAGAACGCTGCTGGTCAAAGGCTGACCCCTACAAATTGCAGCCTGGGGATAATTGGGATGAATTAGTCGCAATGGGTAACACTGGTGATTTTTACGAACTTAAACTTCACCGATATGAAGTAACTTGTACTTGTCATGCCTACAGTGGTATTGAAAAAGCTTTTGCACAGGATGCAGTTGCAACTAAACATTTAATGCTGCATGACACTGTAAAAGGGCAGATACCTGATAAACATATCTTCGCAGTGTGGAAATATTTAGGCGCACAGACTTTACAACAGTACGAATACTGCTGGATGGAGCGTAAGGAAGCTGCTATGAAGGAACAGGATAAATGCTCATGGCAATATGACCCTGAACCAGAGTTATCGGACTGGTAAAACCCTTGTAAAACATTTCTGGCCGCCAGCCCACAGCCATAAGAGAGGGTATCCCAGGAAAAGCATAGGTGGAAAAGCACAGGTATCCGACCAAAGAACTCATGCACATCCAAAAAAACTCATGCACATCCTGCAAGACAACTTTATTTTAACACCACTCATCAAGAAGAATCTACCATGACACCAGAACAAACTGATCTTTGGCTTGAAATTCAAAACCGCCAAATGCTGGCACTTGAGCAAATAGCTGATTGTTTAAACAAACTGACTCCTAATACTGCGCCAAACTATCAGCGAAACATTGAGGAATTTAAGCGTTTTGACTGGGCCAGCATTAATGCAACTGTTGAGCGTAGCGATCAATATGGAGCCGCTATACTGACTTGGAAAGGATATCAGTTTATTAGGCGATCGCCCTCTAATAAGTTTGGCGCTGCTGTTTGGTTCTCGCGCTGCACTGGTAAAGATGATGCAGGTGAAAATGTCTATGAACGCCTGATTACTTTTAAACCAGTCTCAGATAAAGAAGTCGAGCCATTACCTGAGAAAGTTAGCCGATATTTGTAGTCCATGTCTGCGACAGGCATAAATGCAGCCAATTTTCTTATGTGTTTCTTCCGGCCAAAAATGTAACTAGGCTTGTAACCAGGCCAGCACGAGTAACCGCCGCGTTGCCGCAGCAGTTTCTTTTTCTTGCTGTGTCTGGTTGCAAGGGCTGGCTGAGGGAAAGTTGCATTTTTGGCCGGTTCTCTGTTGGCGTAGTTTACCTTTCCGTAGCGTAGTTTACCGCCGTAGGCATCGCTGATCATGATCGCATACGCGAAATAAGAAGCTGTTGCAAAGCCGTTTCTTTTCTTGACTCCCTCCGGTCGATTCCCCCCCCGCCCCAAGGGGAGCGCTCATTGCCGCAGGGCTACCCCGGCTGTTTTAGGATGGCTACGCGTATCAAGGGCTTCGCAAGTGGCGAAATATTGTTGCTTCGCAGTTTTTATATCTGGGGAAACCCCAGACCCCATCGCCACCCTTGACACGCTACGCAAGAAAGAAATAGCCGGGGGTTTGCCCTGTCGTCGTTTCGCGTTGAGGTTGGCCATGTCTGCTCTAGTTGCTCGTCGGTCGTTCGTTGGTTGTCCCGCTCCGTTGGCGGCTTCAGTTCTTGAGTTGGCGCGTTTGTTCCCTGGTTTGGGGCTTGCGGTGGTGCGGCCTTCTGCTCGTGCGTTTTCTAGTTGGGTGTGTGTTTGTTCGTTCGCGTCTGAGGCGGCGGCGGTGCGTTTTGCGGGTGTTGCTGCTGGGCGGTTCTTTGGTTCTGGTTCGTTCTGTGTTGTTCGGTTTACAGGGCGGCGGTGGCGGGTTTCGGTTCCTTGCCTCTCTCCTGCGGTGGTTGTGCGGGTGTGGTTGGGTCGGCGTCGGTTGGCGCGGGGTGGTCGGCTAGTTCTCGCTGGCTAGTTGTTTGGGGGGCTTTGTCCTCCCCTTTTTTTGGGATTTTTTTATATTTATTATTTAATTAATCTATATGCTGTGTACAGTGCATATATGGTATTATCCAAGATAGTATTCGACCAAAATCTATGCCTAATTACCATCCCAAAACAGAGCATCTACCAAAACAAAAAACAGCGTGGCAACATCTGCCAACTAAAGCAGTAAGAGTGCCTGAGATATTCTTAGAGGAAATAGAGAAGTTCGCGCGATCACTGGATAACGGTTCATCGCTCGATAGTGGTCTAAATCCTCTGGTGCGATCGCTACGCGAACATACTGTTGACTTAGAATCTGTGCTTGGTGCGGTTAACTCTTGGAAATTAGAGGAAATTGTCAAACTACAATTAGAACTGCCTGAAATCATCACCAAGAAGAAAGAAGAAACTAGCGATCGCCGTTTAGAGCAAGCAATCACTTACTTGGCTGATAGGTGCGACGGCGCATTTAGTCAGGACGGAGCAGGATTTAATGGTGCTGATACTGGCTTTGGACATTGGTTAGCAACGCAAGTTAAACTGAATTTGCCACTGCTACAGGCTCACGCGATCGCTGCATTAAAAATGATGAGAAAGTATGCCAAACAGCTTGAGCGTGGCGGTTTGTCGTTGCCTGAATGGGATGCGATCGCTCACCAATACCCCAAAAATTCAATACCTGTACTTATTCAAAATGATGAAGGTATAGATGTACTTCCAGAGCATAGGCTTGAGATTAAGGGCGAAAGGATTGCTGTGTACGCCCCTTACGATGAAAGCGGTAAATTTCAGCGTGATTGCAAGACTATCATTGGGTATGAGTTTGAAAAACTTGATAAGGATAATAAATTCTGGAGTTTTCCTCTAAGAAAAATTGAGGAAGTAGTAGAAAAGCTTACAGACAAAAGCTTTTACATTGCACCAGGGGTAGAGGGTGCGATCGCACTTGCTCAAATGCAGCGCCAAGAGGAGGAACAAGCATTGGAAGCGGTAGCGCTGGCAGCAGCTGATGGGATAGTAAGTTTAGTCAGAACTGCCAACCTAGACGCACCTTTGGCTAATGGCTGGTATCTGCGGGATTACCAGAAAAAAGGTGTTGAGTGGTTGCTTGCTCACCGTCGCGGTGGTATCTACACCGGGGGCATTCTTGCAGATCACATGGGGTTAGGTAAATCGCTTGAGGCATTGGTTGCAGCAAGAGCAATGCAGTGTACACACGATTGTCCGGTGTTTGTGATTGCACCTGTATCTGTGTTAGATAATTGGGTACGCGAGGCTGAAAGGGCAGAGGTAAAAATCGAGTGTTTTAGCTGGGCTAAGATGCCCAAGCCGTTAAATAATCAAAAATATGTGCTGATTTGTGATGAGGCGCATTATGCCCAGAACATTAACAGTCAGCGCACCAAGAAAATGGTAGAGCTAGCGCACCATGAAAACTGCTTAACAACATGGCTATTAACTGGTACTCCTATCAAAAATGGTAGACCCATCAACCTCTACCCGTTGCTTTTTGCAGTCAATCACCCACTGGCAGCTGATAAGTGGGAGTACGAGCGTTATTACTGCAATGCTAGACACAAGTCTGTTGGTAGTAAATCAGTTTGGGATAATAGCGGTGCTGCTCACTTAGATGAATTAGCCGTAAAAACTGAGGATGTGATTTTACGCCGGACAAAAGCTGAGTGTTTAACCGAGTTACCAGCTAAAACCAGACTATTTAAGAAAGCTGTACTAGAAGCAAGTGCAGCCAAATCATATCAGGAAAGGATACGCTCACTCGTGGACGACTACCGCCGCCGTGCAAAACTGGGTGAAGTTGATGAAAATGCAGAAGCGCTGGTAACTCTGAATATCCTGCGAAAGGTAGGGAGTGAGTTTAAGGTTGATGGCGCGATCACTCTTGCCGAGGAAATGTTAGAACAAGGTCAGCAAGTTGTAATCTTCACTGAATTTGTAGAATCAGCGAAAGCGATCGCATCTAAACTTAACGGGTTACTCTTGACCGGAGACACTAAGCCAGAAACACGCCAGGGATTAGTAGATCAGTTCCAGGCTGGTGAAAATAAGGTATTCGTTGGAACTATAAGAGCCGGTGGTGTTGGCATAACCTTAACAGCTGCTAGTAACGTGATTTTGGTTGATCGGGCTTGGACTCCGGGAGACTGTGAGCAGGCCGAGGATAGATGTCACAGGCTGGGGCAAGAAAATGCTGTGTTTGCAACTTGGTTGCAGTTGAGCGAAATTGATAAGGCAATTGATGGCTTATTGATTCAAAAACAGCAGCGAATTGAGCTTGTATTGAAGGGCAAGCGCAAGACTTTGCAGGGTATTAATTCCGCTTCGGATTTAGCAAAAGAGTTATTAGCTATCCTCTAAGAATTAACCCCCTCCCTCTGTCTTATCTTCTGATGAGTCTTGGGAGGAAATTTTTTTAGCGATCGCATCCAATATCGTTGATATCTGGTCAAGGCTATTTAAATTAACTTGGTAGACATTCGTAGCATGAACTTGATTAGAGCCTATTACTACTTGTAAGCCAGGTTCGCCCAGCAGATGCTTAATTAATTTGGCTTTTCCCTCAGCATCCAAGCGATCGCTATTTTCCATTAATTTTTCTAAAAAATTATCCTCACCTTGATCTACCACAATAAGCGCCTAAGTGTATATAAAAAAATAAATACTTCGGACATCATACTGCTACTTGCAGGTCGCTAGTATCCGTATGATTACCTGACATAGCCCCTGGTTGTAATACCCAAGCGGCGATCGCGTGCAGCATCTCTGCTTTCTCTTTTGGGGATGCAGTCTGAATTAATTGCGCTAGGCTCATTTCAAAAATACCCAGTCTTCCGAACGCGGGAACTCGGCAATCTTCAGGTAAGACATTAAGAATTGAAAAGTAGTCACCCGCTTTAATATCTTGCTTCCCGTTCATAAAGCGGCTAAGTACACTGTTATCAATGCCAGCAGCAGCAGCAATTTGTCTGGCAGTCATGCCCTCTTTAATAGCCTTGTTTACGGCATCTATTAGTACTTGCTGGTGATTTATCATTTTTGTTGCAAATATACAAAGCCTGCACTATATTTGTAATATAGCAAATTAATCTTCTGTCCACAAGGGTAATTACCCTCTGTTTTCTGCTGCCTTAATACTAAGAGTCAAGTTCCCCAATCATTTGCGGTGATTGGGGACTCATTAGCTTGCTTATTTACCTACTTCTATGATACCGAAACCTGAAAGAGATTCCAACACAAAAATAAGCGGGAAATTTTATCCCCTACAAAATGCTGAATGGGTAAAGGCTTGCAAGGAGCTAACCCGTACTCAATTAAGCGTTCTTTATTACTTGAGAAGTGCTGATCCTTACAGTAATGGAATGAAGATTAGAGCCTCAAGAATAGCTGATGAGCTACAGATATCAAGGCAAGCAGTTTACAAAGCTATTGATGCACTCTCAGAAAAAGAATACATCGAGAAAGAAGACGTTGAATACAGTTTAAAGCTGCGATCGCGTGGCTGCCTATGTGACAGTTTAGAAAACCGTCCACAACTGTCGCCGTCAGTTGACAGTTGTAAACTGGAGGCGACAGTTGTAAATGCAGGGCGACAGTTGTCAACTGACGGCGACACTTGTAACCTGGGGGCGACAGTTGTAAACGCAGGGCGACAACCGGAGGCTGAAACCCTTGTAGAAGAAGAGTCCCAAAGCTCTAAGATTAATAAGACTTATTCAGACTTTAAAAAGACTCTCTCAGAAGGGGAGAGAGAGGAATTTTTAAAATTTGGAGAAAATAAGGCTGCACAGCTACCAAATCCCCCTACTCTCCCCCAGCGCTGGATAGAGGCAAACTGGGAGGAGTTAGCAGCCCAGTGGTACAAGTCCAAGGGGCAAAGTAACAGGCAGCAAAATTCAAAGTGGGAGACTGACCCGCGAACCCATGATTGGCTAGCCATCATCGAGGAGACGGGCAACCCCCTAGAATTCGCGTCTGATAAGGAAAAAATAGAGTTTGTAAAGTGGTGCAAAGAAACCAAGCAGTTTAGCTGGTTGAAGGAAGGTGAACATGACTGACCTCCCAACCTTTGAACGGCTGCCAATCAACGAGCAAACCGAGAATGAGGATAAGGAAATTTGGCAACCATCCTGGCATTGCTTCTGCTGCCAGGACACGGGACAGATTCAAAGGCACTTAGTAAACCTAGTAATTCCTGATTACGACCCAAACCGCGATCGCATCCCCGTTTGTCAAGGATGTAATAAATTTGACAACTATCATCTCAAAGAATACGGGGTGTTAGATTTGCGATTTGACTTGTACATCTCCAAGAAACTAGATGCGATCGCTCGTGATGGGTGGAAAAAAACCACGGAGCAGCAATTTGAGAAGTATAAAAAGCAACTTGATATTGCAACTGGTGCGATCGCTCAGTCTCACAGTTTTGCAATATCAAATCGCACTTCTAATGATGAGCGCGAAGTGCAGCAGCGCAAGGCTGAAGTAGAGGCCATTACCCCCGAACAGTGGGAAGCAATGAATAAAGCTTACTCAGTAGGTAAAAAAGATGAGTGAAATTTCCTCTAAGAAAATATGGGTTGTGGGCGATCGCTTTCAATCCAGGCAGGATAAAAGCATTATTTCCACGCTGATAAAAATCAGGGAAGGTGGTAAAAAACCTTACACACTTCAGCATAACAACGGGCGGAAAGTCCATTGTGATGAATCTTGGCTATTAGATATGAAATTCTTAGAGGAAAGGGAAATCGCACCGTGCAACTCAAACACGCCAGTTTCTTCGCAGGAATCGGAGGCTTTGAACTTGGAATTGAAGCAGCCAGAGTGTCTGACTTCAACGGCAGTTCCTCATGGGGGAAACCACGCCAGTTTCTTCAACGGGGGGAACCCCCGCAACGAACTGGCTCCCCAAGATCGGACTGCCTCATCAAAACTGAACTCTTCATCGAAAATAACCCCGACGCTCAACGTGTCCTCAGCTACAGATTTCCTAGTATCTCCATCCACAGTGATATCAAGAACTACTACCCTAAATCTGGAGAATTTAACCTCTACACAATTGGATTTCCTTGCACGGGAACCTCAATCGCAGGGAACGGTACAGGGCTTGACCACCCAGAATCAAAACTCTGGTTTGAAGCCCTGCGGTGCATCGCCGACGGTCGCCCCAGCTTCATCATCATTGAAAATCCTACAGGACTTGTCAACAAAGGATTACGAGCAGTTCTTGGGGGACTCAGAATGGTTGGCTATGTCTGGGATGATCCGCAAATCATATCAGCTGCGGAACTCGGATCGCCCCAGCGAAGAGAAAGGCTTTTCATCATTGCCTACACCAACAACATACTGCAAAGGCTCAACGGGATGCAGACCAGCTGGAGCGACCAGATTGGAGCAGAAATTGAGGCCATATATAATCAAGGGCGACAAGTTAAACCCAGCTGTACCAGGGTGGATGATGGGCTTCCCCGTTGGCTGGGCGGAATATCCTTTGATGGATACTGGAGAAACAATATCAGTGCAGCTCCCATTTACCCCGGAGTACGCCACCATCTCAACAAACGACGGGATTGTAACGACCTCTACGCCCGATCAGTTTGCCCCCTCCAAGCCGCGATCGCAATTAGGCGAGTCTGTTACCTCGCTAAACTTGCTACAGATTAAACAGTCAGATTTAAAACTAGACCTTTATATATGCAACTCTTCGTTAAGCGTTGGCAAAATAACTGAGGTTTGGCAGACTTGTTTTACTGTTGATTGGAACAGTGAAATTAAGTGCTACTTCTGGGAAAGAGACAAGGAAAAAGTTGATCAACTAGCGATCGCACCCCAACACCTAATTGATAAATTCTTAGAGGAAAAGTTAGGGTGTGAAACAACACCAGAGATTTTCTTAGAGGAAACTGAACGCGCAGCAGCTTCTACCAAAAAGCCAAAAAGCAGACAGCGTAAAGGTTGTTTGTATAAATATCTTGAAAATAAAAAGCTGAAGGATGGAACCATCGCATCTTACCCCCGTGTAATCGGCCACAGACAGCCCGATAATCCTACTCATTGGCGCTGGGGGTTTAACTGGGAAGAGAAGATAGACGGGGAATGGAAGGGGCGGAGTATTGGAAGTGTGCCGTTGGGAGCGATCGCACTGATCCAGTCAATGCAGAATGAGGGTGTGCCACTTGAGGAAATTATCGATTTTATTAAAAGAGCTAAAGCAAAGAAATGACTTTATCAAGCGAGGAAACAAGCGATCACACAGTTGGTAGCTTTCATGTTCTCGCTTGTGCGATCGCTTTGCGAGCATTCAACCATAAGCTAGTCAGGCTCTAGGTTCGGCAATCTTTTACTTGAAGTTACATACAGGGGGTAGGGGATAAAACAGCAGTTTTGCAGCCATATTTAACGCAAGGATTCTAAAATAATTGTTATTGTCATCAAACACAACAGAATAATTCCCAGCTTACAAAACAAATTTCCTACAAAGGGCAGCAGGACTACCACAATGCTCAAAGCTTCAAAACTCATTGATAGAATGTAGACGATCGTAAACCAAAATATTCCTAGCAAGAAATATTTGAGGAATTTAGCAGTCAATTTGAATAGACGACTATCCTGATTTTTTTTCATGCCTATCAACTCCAATATTCGACTATTTCTCTGAAAAACAGTGTGCTGAAATGCTGTCTATATAAGTCTTTTCGTTTGGAAGTTTACCCGACGGCATTTCATAAGTTCGTAGCGTTTATATAGGCGAATGTGTAACACTTTTACAAACTTATGAAATCCTGTATACTGTATTAAGCAAATTTCAGGTCAAGCAGCTTTAGCTCAATATTTGGTAGTTGTGGGTCAATTAGACACTCCGCAGAATGACTTTTAACTTGGACTTGTAAGCCTAAAGGCGTAACTTGTACACTAACAATTCCATCAAACTTTGCTAGTACAGCTAAAAGGGTAGTTAGCAAAGCTAAATAAGCTAAATACTTAAAGTTTTGATTGTTGAGTAAATTCATTTTTTGCCCTGCAATTAATTTGTTCTGTTGGTTCTCAGAAACCAAAAAACGGATGTGCTGAAGCTTCAGCAGCATCCGTCGTGGTTATTTCCATCGATGATGTGTTAATAGAAATTTATTAGGTTAGGTTGTTCAGAATCACTCTCACACGAGATTTATTTCAAAAATTCATGAGGTGTAGCTGTGCTGATATCACCTCTAAACTTAACAAGGTTTAATTCCGTGGATTACCGATGGGCAAAACAGGAATCCATATTCACCGTCCTGTCCACGATGCAAGATGCTAATAGTCGCATAACCTTGTTGTAGACGAAAAGTCTCAAACAATGCGCTATCGAGCTTTGTGATAACCTGTTTCACAGTTTCCAAGGTTTCCCTCTGTCTAGACAGCGAAGTCGTTTTCCAGACAGCTAGGTCTTCTGGCGCAATCAGAAAATTTTGCAAATCTCCACACCAGCACTCAACTTTGTACTGACCTTGATTAGGGTAGCACCGGATTTGCATCAGTCCAGTGTTGTTAGATTGCTCAAATCTAGCTATCTTTTGTTCGCAGTAGTCGAGGATTCGCTCTACCGCTTTGGGAGACATAAACTATTCATACACTGTAAATTCCAAATACATATACTAATAAAAGGGCTTATATTATAAAAAAGTTGTAGCATAAGCTACAGAATTCAATATTTTCCTAAATAATATGTAAAAAAATGGTCATTTTTTGCTATCCCGAAAGTCATAAATTAGCAAGAATTTGTATAATAAAATACAAAAAACTAACAGCATGGTGATTTAATGTAAATATCATTTACATTAAAGCTATGCGTAGAATAAAAGCCATGAATAAAGAAAGCACTGGAGATCAAGAAGAATTACGGGAAATGCTCCACTTCTTCTTAGACAAAATGGGAGCAACGCAGGTAGAACTATCGGAAGGGATGGGTGTTAGCCGACCAGTTGTGATTAAATTTTTGAATAACGAGAAGAACGAGAAGAAGCAACGGTTGCCGGTTGACCGTCAAAGCTTGATCAAACTGTGTGAGAGTCTTCACAAACGTAGAGCATCTAAAAGGAAATCAAAAATAGAGGAAGAAGAAAAAATTGAATCTAATCCTGATGAATTGCGAGAGTTACTAGGAGAGATTGGAGCTGACGAACTACTGGAGTCTGCTGGCTTTTTGCCAGAGAACACCAGTACTATCAGAGTGACCCAAGAAAGGTTTTTTCAAGTTGCTCAAGTAGTTGCATTGCTGGAGTTTTTGAATTTTGAAGATTTACGTCCTACAACTCAAGAGTTTTTAGCGATCGCCAGTAACAAGATAGCTATTTCAAGTAACAAGTTTTTTTCAGAGGATTCTGAGTATCAGGAGAATGACTCTTTAGGGTGTTTGATTGAAAAGCTACGGGAACCTCACCCAACCTTGGGTTTAAAACTGAAACTGGAGGTGATTGAGAAGCTGCGACGAATCTGGGAAACACTAAAAGCTGGAGGTAAGATAAAGTTCACCAAGCAAGAGGCGATCGCGCTTTTCCTTAGTATTGCCATTAAGGAGAAAATGCCTAGAGATGTAGCTAATCTTCGTATTAGAGTTCAAAAGTTGGAATTCCGAACTTTATCCAAGTATATTAATCAGGACGAAAAATATAGCGATGTATACCATAAGTTCGTACAGATTGCTCATCAAGCAGAGCGCGAGCTAAATACTCCGGGTGCATACTTAACAACGCAATTAGAAGCACAGTCGCTCGATTCGCTCAGTCCAGTGATTATGGCGATAGTAACTTGTAGTTTTAGTCATAATGACAGTTCTAGTGAGCTTCTCGAATGGATGTATACCTCTAGCAACACAATAATGGAGAATGCTATCGGCGCTTGTAGCCTGCACATGGGCTTTAGTGAGGAAATAGCTAATATGACTCTATTAACAAAAACTCTAGACGGCAGTATTGACTCTTTAGTTGAAACAACAGTAACTCTAGGAAATAAGCAACAGTATCAAGGAATTTGGGTTGACCGGGATTCAATGATCACTATGCTGCAAGCGATTGTCTGTGCTGCAAGACAATGGTTAGCAGATCGGGAGTGGAATCACGAACTCAACTTGGAAATCTATAGTTCAGCATTTAAAGCTCTCTCTGATTTAAGGAAACGAGTAACTATAGCAAGGAGGGCTTTTCAGAATTTTCAATTCCTTGATAAAGAGTGCCAATCAGCTGAGATTAAGAGTATTGCTAACACAGCTAGAGATGAATTGAAAAAAATTCCCAAAGAGAAGATTTATTATTCGTATCGACTCAACTTCTACCGATGCTATTTACTTGCGAAACGATTGGAGTTAAGACAATCAAATTTTCAAGGTAATATCAGTAATGCACAACTACTTATTCAAGAAATCAAAGAAGTCTTTGAGGAAGACCAGCAAGTAAAAGAAGAGGTTATTCCTATCCAGGCTCTAATTCAGTCAGATATCTATTTATATGAGCTTTCCTGCGGACATGAGTCAAATTTATTTGAATCCAGTAAGAGGAGTAAGTGGCTGGGATTAGAAGAATGGGATAGTAAAATTAGAGGTGCAATTAAACCTGGATCTTGTTATAAAGATGCTGGTTTGGATGTTTATAAAGCCTTGTCTGAAATTTATGGAAATATCGCGCGAATAGAGCTTTACTTGTGCGACGACCGAAATATTCTAGAAAAAGCCGCAGAGTATTTTCTGAAAGCAGCCCACTATGCATTACGTATTGGTTTAACTCAACGTATGGCTCGATGGGTAGCTTTGGCAGGACGAGTATGGGTAAGACTTGGAGATGATAAGTTGTCAAAACAGGCATTACATTTTGCCGAGAAATTTGCTAATGATGATTTAACAACTGGTCACAGTGAGAATTTTCGCCAAGCAGTTCTTTCAGAAATTAATTTGCTTCAGGGAGAATATCAGCTTTTGATTCAAAATAATCCTATCGAGGCTTTAGAATATTTTTTAAAAGCATTGAAGGGGTCTGTATACTTAGGCTTAAACCGTCGGATATGTGATGCACTATTCAATATTTATATGTGTTCAAAGAAGCTTGGCAACTATAGTACCAAAAAAGGACTTAGCAGTGTATTTCAAGGAGAATATCAGTTAATTGAATCCAACAAAAGTGAACTGAATAAAATGAATAATTCCACATCCGAGAAAGTGTTAGATTTACTATGTAGCTTATGGAGTAGAGAAGATAATCCTACTTGGTTTCAAGTGCGAGGTGAGTTTTCTAAACTTGCGGCAGATATTTGGCAAGGATGGCATCTTGATACTAAGCCAGGAGCAACGACAAAACATCCAATCGCCGAGCGGATTGAAAGCGAATCTTGGCTTTGTCAAGTTAATTAAGCTATATTATTAACATCTTCTAAGTGAGTTAACTGCCACTCCAACAATACGTCCTACTTCGGGAGCAAAACGAAAAAGTTTTGCGTAATTCCTGTCAAGGATAAAGAGCGATCGCTTTTCCTCTTTGAATAAACCAAGCGACTACTTTTACAAAGCTCAAAAATCGCGGGTCATTTTTTTACTTTGAGGCGATGCCTACGGTGGTAAACTACGCCCTCTTCAATTTCTTAGAGGAAACAAGCGATGCCTACGGCGGGCGGGTACGCCATCGCATACCACCGATTTTCTCCCTTGAATTGGGGCGCTCGCTCCCCTCGTTTCCTCGCTTGATCGCCGCTAGGAGTGCGATGGCGTCTACGCCCGCCGCAGGCATCGCACACTTTCCAATGCAAGCGATCGCTTTATCGTCGGGTTTGAAGCTGGGGATTAAACAATGCTTCCCTCGTCATCTTAGAAGATAAGTGTAATTTGTGTAAATTAATACCACAAAATTTCTTAGAGGAAAGTTGAGTTATTGACTTTTCCTCGCTTGAATCTCAAGAATGGGAGCGATCGCCAACCGGGGGCGTAGCAAACATAGCATTGCCACACAACGTTTGCACCAGTTTTTAGCCAAAGGTCAGTTTTATGTTTGAACAACAACCTCAAAATTTACAGCTTCATGTTAAACAGTTGGCTACTGAAGCAATAGACAAATCAGAGCCATCGGCATGGTTTGAAGTGTTATATGCTGAATCTAAAGGTGATACAGCAAAAATTCCTTGGGCAAAGTTAACTTCTCACCCTTATCTACAAGATTGGTTAACGAATCATCAACCGTTCGGTTCTGGGCAAAAGGCGCTAGTCATTGGTTGTGGTTTGGGAGATGATGCCGAAGCTTTAGCTCATCGAGGGTTTGAAGTAACTGCTTTTGATATTTCACCGACAGCGATCGCTTGGTGTCAAGAGCGATTTCCAAATTCGAC
>NZ_JBGTFY010000183.1:0-3732 GCF_041747015.1 Nostoc sp. | reverse complement strand
AATACCCAGGGCGGCCGCATCATGTCAATAAGACTAGTCTATTCTCAATAGAGTCAAAAATAATCTCACTAATCCCTGCTTATTGACAAAGATTTTAGCGATCGCTTTGAGCCTTGGAAAATAAATCGAGCCAGAAATACTAATTTTTCGTTGGGTCTTAATCTTGGTCGTAATCAAGAGTACTTTAGATGCGTTTGCCCTGGAGTTTGGGCTTGTTCAAGTAATTGCCAGAGATTGGGGTTAGACATTTCTATGCCAAGCCTGGAACATAAATCTTCCGCTTTCACACCTATTGTTCCTGGCTCAATCTCCGTCTCTAATTCTTCAAGCAGAGATTGGAAATTCGGGTGTTCATCGTTGATTTCAATCTCAAATAAATCCGCGCTTTTTGTAACAACGGTTGCCCAATCGGGTAAAGTTTGTGCAATGGTCTTCGCGTAAAGTTTCATGGTTGTATCTTTGTACTTGATATTGAGACTGGAGGGTGAAAGAGATTACGGAGAGCGCCACTGTTGAATGAATTTCAATAGGGCTATGATTTTGGGAGAGATAAGTTCTGTTTTCTGGTCAATACCTTCGTTAATGTGTTCAGCCAAAAACAGAATTGAGGATAGTGGTATATCAAAGGCTTCGGAATAGCGGAGTAATAGGGCGAGACTTGGCTTTTTAATTCCTGATTCAATTTCAGACAGATGTGATTTGCCTATTTGGAGCTTTTGCGCTAGTTCTGTTTGTGTAAATTCGTGAGAGACGCGAATTGCTTTTAAAGCCTTAGCGATTGATTCAGTCATCAATATTTGAGTTAATAAATGACATTTGTGATTAGGAGGTAGAAGAGAATTAATTTGTCTTCTCCTCCAGCAATTCATTAGTCAGCAATCTCCAACAAAAAGCCGCGTCCTGTGTTCTGTACCTGCACCAGTTCTTTATCAAGTAGTGTTTGAATGACGGAATCAGAGAATTGGAATTGCAAACGATGCAATGGAACACAACCCCCGCAAAGCTGAAGTAAACGCAGCAAATGATTAGCTCTACGGTCAAGGTACTTATCAACCGTGTTAAGCATTTGTGAAACCTCCAATTACAACGACTAACTGTTGTTGCAGAGTTGCTATCTGCTGTTGATAAAACTCAATCTCTGCGCGTAGCTGTGAGAGTAATTCTTCTGGTGTAAGCGGTTGAATTTGATTCTCTTCAAAGTGAAACAATTCATCAGAGTTCTTATGTGGCATCAGCGCATAACGCCATCCACCACCAAATCGCTCGGCTAATTCTGTACCATTCGGATAGTACTCAATCCCTAAAATGATGCCGTCTTTAGTACGCTGTTCCAAAGCAAAGCGTGGATATTCCCAGTGTTTGGGTATCGAAATTGTTGGTTGCATGGGTTTAATGGGGATTGGTGAATAAGCGAGTAGTTGATGAGCGATCGCTGTAGATATCGAGCGATCGCCCCCCAAGGTAGAATAATTACGCTGTGACTAACTCCGTTCTCTCCAGCAGCCGTTGCAATTTATCGCCAGCTAGCTGTTCTAACGGCTGCTCTAAAAAATATTCATCAAAAATGGATTTACCATCAGTAGACACGTCTATCATCGACAGCCACCGCACGGCTTCCAACGCCGAATCACACGGTAGTTGCTGACACTCTCCAGTACGCACCACCCACCAAGCACCAGTAAAGCCAACTTCGCCCAGTTTCACGTCGTTCTGATAAATCCCATCATCGAAAATATCGAAACCGTACTTTTCGCATTCATTGAAAATCTGCACCATGATTTCGTTACCACTGGTGTCATTTGCTTCTGGGTCTAATTGCTCTTGTACTGGGAGTGTGCCGTCTTGGTAATGCCATTGGATGTAGCGGTAGCACTTCGCCCAAGTATCAGCACGGTGTTCTTCTGCACCGTTGACCATCACCACCCAACGCTGTGTTACAAAGTCATTATCATCGTGGGTGATGCTGGCGATCAGTTTGTTACCAGCGAATACCTCATGATCATAAAAGCTGATTTCTACGGTTGTCAGTGGTTCGGGAGCGATCGCTTGGGCTTGGGTTGCGATGAAGTGATCGAGTTCGGCTTGGGCGAGGGCTTGGTTGTCGGGGGTAGCAGGGGTGAGTTTTTGAATCTTACTGGCTTGGTAATTAGCGATCGCACTAATCCAAGAATCCTTACAGCGTTTGTCGATTACTTCGACTGTACAAGCTATTTCGCTGTAGATTTGCTTGAGCCGTGCAATGGATTTCAGTTGTAGCTGTTGTTGGCTGTAGATTTGGTATGTCATGATTGATTAAGTTCCTAACGGGACGGAAAGCGCTTTAGATTGGTAGTCGGGGCGCTTTCTTTATATATCTATTATTACGTATTGCGTAATACTTGTCAAGTAATGAGTAATGAGTTAAATTAGGGATAATTCTTTGGAGGCGTATGACTATGGATTTAATGAAAATTATTATTGAAGTGGAGTTTACTGGTATCGGAACTGCTTTGAAAAAGGCAAGAGAAACTGCGGGGATGAGTTTAACCGTAGCTGGTGATTACGCCGGAATGAGTGGGGCAAATTTTAATAGAATTGAGAACGAAGATACAAAAGGTGTACCTTTAGATACCCTCATCAGGGCAGCCAATGCTGTAGGGCTGGATTTAAAAGAGTGCTTAGGTGAATGGATTCAGCATATTCCTGGGGTTAATTTAACCGAAAGTTCTAATGACGATTAATCCTCAGACTATTAAGCCTCTTGCCCTGCCTTCTGATTCTCTAAAGAAGGGATGCCTGCGTTGGGGTATGACAGAGCAGTTATCAACTACTTCCAAAATCTACGTTGCAATTGACTTCCAGCAAATACTTATGAACTGAAGAGGTGGAATAATGGCTAAACCACCTTCTAATCGCAAAAAAGCCACCTCTGCTGCATCCAGTGACGACACACCACCAGATGACCAAGACCTTGAAGAAAACCCAGCTACTGCAACAATCACCGTTACTGCTGTTGAAGTTCCAGAGTTGACAGAGGAAGAACAGCGCGATCGCCTTCACCTAGAGCGCAAAGTGGAACGGGCGTTTTTTGAGGCGGGGAAGGCACTGGCGGAATTGCGCAATCGCAGATTATACCGTTCAAGTCACCGCACGTTTGAAGATTATTGCCGCGATCGCTTTGGGCATAGCCGTCAAAAATCGAATTATCTGATTGCAGCATCTGATGTCTACGAGAATTTGACAACAATTTGTTGTCAAAATTTGCCGCCTGAAGATTTGACAACAAATAGATCACAAATCTTGCCCACTAGCGAAGGACAAGTCCGACCCATAACAAAGCTAGAACCTCAAGAGCAGTGGGAGGTGTGGCAAGCCGCAGTAGAACTTGCTGGCGGGAAAGTGCCTACTGGTAGAATCGTGAAAGATGTGGTGCAACGGATCATGGAACGCACCAAAGTACCAAACCCTTACCGTGTTGGGGAAGTGTGCCAAATCATAGCGAAGGACAATCCAGAACTGAGAGGAAAAGGCGGGAATTGGTGCATTGTCAACTATGTAGGCGAATTTAGTTGCACAGTCACAATGTGGGATGGAGAGTACACCGTAAGAACCGACCACCTGAAGCCACTGAATTACCTGGAGTCGGAATGTCAGCAGATGCAGGTAATTTGCGATCGCATCAGTAGGTTACGGGAAAACGAGAATTTAGAAGAAGCTGCCCGTGCTGTGCTGAAGCATCTAGGGGAACTGAAG
>NZ_JBGTFY010000182.1:0-86756 GCF_041747015.1 Nostoc sp. | reverse complement strand
TAGCATCCAGAGGTTCAAAAACCTTGCACTTTCGTCGGCGAGCGCCGGGCAAATTGGGAAACTAAGCGACGAAACTACTATTTTGTAAGCTGTGTGGCTTCTAGATTCGCTCTGGAGACTTATTCAGCAAGCCCTATTTATCTTTCCAGTCGGACTCCAATTCATGTCCAATTCTGACGACTGATACCTTTATTTTTTATTAATAAAAAATCTTAATAGAATACAATTCTACTAAGATTATACATTAGAAAAATGTTACAGAAAAATAAAAGAGAAAACAAAACTAATGATTAAGCTTTGAATTTTTCTTGTTTCCACTTTTTATCATTATTTGCTTTAAACAAAGTAGCAATTCCAAAAGCTAAACCTACTCCAAACAAAGTAGATGGTTCAGGAACTGATGTGGTGGGAGTTGGTACGCTATTAACATAGCTATCACTCTTACCATTTGGAAGACTACCCACATGGATACCTAGCTTCAACGTCCCAGCATTTATGGCTGTAAGAACAGTATTGTAGTTAGCATTGAACGTAATACCTAAAGATTCTCCAGATTGTACTGCGTTAGAGTTAGCACCTTTTGTATCTGCACCAAATGTCTCATTCCATCCAGAAATATTGTTACTTTGCGCCAAATTTTGAGTATTCTTCTTTGATTCAAACAAAACGTTAGGGGAATTGCCTACATTCAGCACCATAGTAGACAAAATACCCGATACACTATTGTCAACGCTAAAAGCGACTTGTTTCAAGGCTTGGGTCGAAGAAGCATTATTCAAAAATTTGAATAAAACTTTACCACCTCCATTGTCAGTTACATCAAACGAGAAATTGCTAGCAAAAGCATCACCAACAGTATCACCACCTGAAATATTATCAAAACTAAAACTGGCGGCTGAAGCTGGTGCAGAGGTTGCAATAACAGTAGCTCCAATCCCAGTTAAAAGAAGAGAAACAATTGTAGTAACTTTCATGTCAAATGAATTTCCTAAATTTCCATGCGAATACTAAATTAATCCTTTTCTTTCTAAAACGGTATATTTCCTGACTGCTTTTATCAAAACTTTATTGATTACCTTGCTACATAAAGCACCAATAATGGAAAAACAATAGCTATATAATGTAATCATTCACGGGGGTAATTAGTTGCTGAACTCTATCTCCCTGGTTGGGAAAATGATGATTTAGAATCTCAAGGATTTTTTTTGTGAATTCATGCTGTACTATCCGCATCAAAAAGGCTCCCCTGTATGGTGTTTATTGTTTGCCCATTTTTATTTTTTCTAATATTGTTTTTTCGCGGAGATAATAACTTTTCTCCTTTGTATTCTTTCCATCCTAGAACACGTCTAAGACCGATTTTCAGATATTCTTCTTGAGATTCTATGCTGATAGAAATCCGCCCTAAGCGTTTTGCCACAGCAGCAGATGTAAAAGTTCCTGCAAATGGGTCAAGCACAAGACTACCCTTGTCAGTACTTGCAAGAATAATTCTCTCTAATAATGATTCTGGTTTTTGTGAGGGATGATTTTCATATTCTTCCATGCGATATCTCACACGAGAGAAATACCATACATTACCAGGTACTTTTTCTGTATTGTATAGGCTGGGAACGATTTTTCTGTAATCAATTAACTTTCTTTGTGCGCCTGTTTTTGCTTCTATTTTAATATCAGTTGAGTTGAAAATATAATTGCTTTTATCTTTAACACAGTGAAGTATTGGCTCATACATTGAGCCGAAGTATTTTGTTGCTTGAACTCCAGAACTATCGTAATGCCATACAATTCTGCTAAGAATTACCATTTTCTGCCTTAAGTAAAGGTCAAAGTATGGCATAGCTTGAGTGCTTGTCATGACATATAGAGTTCCATTTGGCTTCAATATCCGAAGACATTCATCAAGTAATTTGTAAGCCCACTTCGCATACTCTTCCTCAGACTCCCATTTGTCGTAGAAATTTGAAAACCGTTTTCCGATGTTGTAGGGAGGATCGATAAAAACAATATCTACAGATTCAGAGGGAATCTCACTAGACAAAATATGTAGGGCATCGCCATGAAATATAGTATGTGCCTTGTCTTCATATCGTTCAAACATTCACCATTTATCTGAAAATAAACTGTACACTAACAAACCTTACCGCTCAATCTGTCGTTGTAAAGCAGGCAATTCAAAAAAGAACCAAATAGCAGCAGCAATACATAGCACTCCACCAATGAAAACAGTTTTGGATGCTCCAATCTGACTGGATAATACTCCCATCAAAAGACTGCCAACAGTTCCCATGCCAGTAAATGCCATGATGTAGAAACTAGAAACTCTAGCCCGCTTTTCCTCTTCAACCACCACTTGAATCAAGGCATTCCCAGCACTCTGCTGTAACAGAAACCCAAACCCTCCGATGAACATGGCGATTAGACTTATCAAAAGTGTCTGTGATGCTCCAAGCATCACTAAAGCACAACCACATAGGATAGGCCCCAATCCAATCAACTGACTCAGCCTTTTCAAACGTGTTTGTGTACTTATATACAGCGTAGATAATAATGCTCCCGACGCAGCAGCAGCGCTTAAAAAGCCTAAAGTGACTGCATCACCCTGCAATACATCCTTTGCGAACAGTGGTAGCAGAGTTGTAGTACCAGTCACTAACATACTGATGAGAGCCACTTGCAGCAGGACTATCCGAATTGGCAGGGAGTTCATCACATAACGAATCCCTTCCTGCAATCCTTGTCTAAGAGGCTGTGGTTTGATAAAAGGATGCTTTTGTGGTGGTAACTGCATTAATGACAGCCCTGCCAGAATTGCTAGAGAACTTAAACTATCAATTAAAAAGCAGATTCCAGTGCCTGCACTGGCAATCACCACCCCTGCTATGGTAGGAGCAATCATCCGAGCCAGACCGTAGATGGCAGAATTCAGCCCGACGACGTTACTTATATCTTGGGAGCGGTCTACGAATTGGACAATTAAGGAATAACGGGTAGGAATATCAAAGGCACTAATACAGCCAATAAAAAACATGGCAATGAGTAGTTCCCAGGCATGAATATTGTCAGTAAGTATTAATATCCCTGTTATTAAAGACACAAGCATGAAGAGGATTTGAGTGACAAGCAGGGTATAGTAACGATTCCATCGATCTACTAACACCCCAGCCACAGGGAGCAATACAAAAGTAGAAAATTGGTTAACGAACTGGACTCCACCAAGCCATGCAGCAGAATCGGTCATAGTATAGACTAACCAGATTAGTGCCGTCTGAGCCATGAAACTGCCCACAACAGAGATACTATGTCCAACGAAATAGAGTCGGAAGTTTCTCGATTGGAATGCTCTCCAGGGATGGCGTGAGTGATCCATTTGGTATTTTAAACTGAGGTATTTACTACTAAAAGTTAATATTTAATTAATAATAACAATTTATGAACGCATCTTCCGTAAAAACATTGATGCAGTGTTCAACTTTGCAGATATTTTATAATATCCCTAAATAATGGTTAAATCAATTTTGGTAATACAACTAATTTTGAAATATGAAAGCAAATAAAAATTTCGTCAATTTAATTGTTCAAAGCCAAATTATTAAAAAACTAGAGAGTTGGGTTCCCAAGTATTCTTTAATTGGAGATTCTATTTTTTTCAGCACAGACCAGTTTCCTTGGGCTAAAAAACTGGAACTGAATTGGCAAGTTATTCGTCAGGAGTTGGATTCAATTCTCCAACACACTAATGAGTTGCCAAATTTTCAAGATATCATGCCTCGCCAAAAAAACATTACTCAGGATGATGGCTGGAAAACTTATTACTTTTACGCCTTCGGCTTCAAGGCAGAAAAAAGTTGCCAAAGGTGTCCTGAAACTTGGAAGCTATTAAAGGAAATTCCCGGACTCAAGGTAGCATTTTTCTCTGTTTTGTCTCCTAAAAAGCATATCCCCGAACACCGAGGTAAGCATAAGGGGTTGATTCGATATCACCTGGGGCTGATAGTGCCGGAACCGGAATCTGCCTGTAGAATTCGGATTGGTGATGAAATTGCCTACTGGCAAGAGGGCAAAAGCTTGATTTTTGATGATACATTTGCCCACGAAGTTTGGAATGATACAGATGGCTATCGCGTGGTGTTGTTCCTAGACATTGTTAGACCTTTTCGGTTTCCCTTCTCTATCATAAATTGGCTCGTGTGTCAGATATTAACTTTATCACCGCTTGTTCAAGAAGCTAAATCTAATTACAAAAGCTGGGAGAGCCAGTTTGAAAAGATTATGAAATGAAAAAGAGGGGTAAAAGCCAATACGCTTGGGTTAAGCAAAGCGCAACCCAACAAAGAAAATTGTAGGTTGGGTAGAACGAACGCGAACAGCGTCTTATAGAGAAGTGAAACCCAACAAAATCACGGAAGTGTTGGGTTTCGTTCCTCAACCCAACCTACATAGAAGTTGAATTTTAGGCTTAACTGAGCTGTATTGGAGTAAAGGCATTAAATCGCTACCCCCCTTTCTGGTAATAGCGTTGCTCCCTAACACCACTGCCTCGCCGTTGTAGCAGCTGGTGTTGGGGAGCAAAGAAGATTAAATTTTTACTTTTAACCTTCTGCCTTTTTCAAATCAACTATGCACTAATTGTTGATTTGTACAACAAGTTGCGAGTTGCTACCATTCCGGTAACTAAACGTTCCATATCCTCTCGCGTATGGAGAGCATTAACTGTAATCCGAATCCGGGGTTTAGCAACAAACCAAATCGGAGATACCCACATCCCGTGGTCTTCCATGATTTTTCTACCAAACATCTTGGGATTAATTTCTGTTGGTAAAAGAACTGGTACAACATTGGTTTCGCCAAGAGCAACAAAGCCTTGTTCAGCTAGGCGCGATCGCAAGTACCAAGTGTTATCCTGAAGTTGTTTCACCCGTGCTGGAAATTTGCGAACCTGACGGATACTCTCCAACGCCGCAGCAGTCATTGGTGGCGGCAAAGAAATTGTCCCAATGGAAGTTGGAGAAACATTTAATAGTGGTTTTAACTCTGCAACATGGGTACTAATGGCGGCTCCGGCTGAGGCGGCAAACTTAGAGAAAGTTGTCATAATCAGCGGCACGACACCCCGCTCAATCGCCTGAGAGGGCATGAGGCCAAAATGTTCATAAATGCCTCTGCCAGTTGCGCCAATTGCCCCGCTAGCGTGTGCCTCATCCATCACGAGTACGCTGCCTTCATAATTGTGTAGCACATCCAACATCCCTGGCAGGGGTGCAATATCACCATCCATAGAGAATACCGCATCAGAGACAACCATAATGCGATCGTGAGGCTTGGCAGACCGATGCAGTTTGCGAGCTAAATCTTCGACATCACAATGACGGTAGGCTTTAACTCGGACGCGGGGACTATGACCAAACACTTTACCGGAACGAGTTCCAGCATTCACAATTGCTGAAACAATACAGCCATGATTGAGAACATCAGTCAGAATTAAAGTCTCTCGCGTATTTTGAAATCCTGGAACTGGAATTGCTAAGTGACAGAAAGCATCCATCAAGGCTTGCATTGCCATCCAGGCATTCATGAATAGCTGTGTGTGGGGCAAATGCTTAAAAGCTGAAATTTCGTCCTCTAATTGTTGATGTAAGTCAATCCGCCCACTTAAGACGGAGCAAGAACTGTTAGAGGTTCCATACTTGAGAATAGCAGCGATCGCAGCTTGCTTGACAGCTTCTTCTTGAACTAATCCCAAGACATCATTCGTGCAGAAGTTAAGAACTGTTCGACGCTTACCAGTTGCGGCTTCTTGGATCTCAACTAAATTGCCCTGTTTTTGATGACAAATGTACTCGTCTGGATCGAGTTCACTCGTGTACCAGCGCTCAACATATTCTTTGATAATTTCCACAAATTTACTTCTCTTACTTTCTTTAAGATGGTATATCGCCTCTAGTGTGCAGCATACTTGAGGAGTTGTATCTCTGCTATCTATTTCTTTAAAACAAAGCACTCGCTGACACAATTAAAGCTAGGCTTGTCTTTTTTCCTGCTTACCATTAGGCTGCTCTCGACTAAATTTTTGCGTGAATTGTTCATACTGCCCAATAATCACTCGCTGGAGAGCAATGATCGCCGGGTTGATTTCTACATAATGCCGTTGGGGATTAGCAAGATATGTTTTATGCTCGCTCTCAACCATTTCGATATCTTGGGTAATAAATTTCAAAAATACGAAATGTAGAATGAAGTTGGCTAACAGTGGTTTAAGCGGTTGAAATATCCATTTAGGGAGGCGAAGTTTGAGAAACAGCAGGGAAAACGAACGAGTTTCTGTTGGACTGATTGGTAGTCTCATCAGGTATAGAGATGAAACGCCCTCAAGGGAGTGGTGATAGTGGGGGTAAGAGTATTGGATTGAAATAGTACGGGTGGCAATTTTATCACTTTGTTCACTTAATCCTAAAAACTTAGTGAAGGAACCTTGATAAGAGACTTTATATTCAGCAAAAACTGATGCTTCTGTCGCTTGCAAGTTTGTCAGAACTGGATCAAACCAGCCTTGTAATTCTTGGTGTAAAAAACCATGAAATACATCTATCGTGTTTTCATTGCACATGGAAAAATGAGCTTTGAAGTATGCAGTAATCGGTACTATTAACCAATCAGAATCTGAAAATTCTGGAACTTCAGGTAACTGATTCATCAGAGACAAAACCGGATCGCCTGGAAAAATCCAAATCAGGTTGTATTTTTCTGCGACTGGATAACTGCGGACTTGAGCGCAAGGAAGTTTTTGCTCTTGAGGAAAATAGGGAATGTTGACGCACTCACCATTGCCATTAAATTCCCAACCGTGATAAGGACAAGCAAGGTTACATCCGAGAACTTTGCCCTTGTGCAGTTCTACACCCTTATGTGAACAAGCATCCTCTAAGGCGTGCAATTGACCATTGCGATCGCGGTAAAGTGCGATCGCCTGCTGCCAAATCATCACAGGCAAAATCTCACCAGCTTTAAGTTTGTTTGCCCAAGTCACAGGATACCAGTAATTTGGGTTAATACCTACTTCTCTGGCACGTTTTTGAACTGTCTGGCTTTTGAGGACTGCGGCTAGTTCCATTTGCTTGTACCTCTACTGCTTGTTTGATTGGTGAAATCATTTCTTGCTGTAGCCAATTTCAGACGAATTTTTCTCGGTTTTAAGAAAAATAATTTCTTATTCACTTTTATAACATTTGCAAAATTTTACTGATTTTTTGTTTTCTATCACTGCTAAAAATGGCCATTCCTATGCTGAATAAAGTATGTGGTAATCCAAACAAAAATCCCAGAAAATTACGCCATCTACTCCAAGAAAATACAGCCCTGGAAGTCGGATATACGCGCCAGAATCGATTAACTGAACATACCATTTCATTTCCCAATGCTGTGACTTCATGCCACCATCCCGCAGGAATATAAAGAACTTCTCCTGGATTGAGTATCACTTCATATTTATGTAAGAGTGCTTCCTGAAATTTGGGAAATGTTTTCAAATCTGGGTTCTCTGGATAAACTTGACTAAACCAAGAACGCAATTTTAAGCCATGAAGTAAATGTACATAAAGTGGAAATGGATAGATATTGTGCAATTGAGACGGTGGAAAAAGGACAATTTTTTTTGATCCATGTAGTTGCATCAGTGTCCCGTCCCCTGTATCGTAATGTAAACATTCGACATGGCTTCCTGGGCCAATCCAAAGATTTAAATCACTAAGAGGTCTTTTTAAACCAAGTTGCTCTCCAAGACTGTTTAAAGAGTCTATATTAGCAAGAGGTGTGTTTTTAATCGAACATTTAGCTAAATAAATGTCGTTTTTTTGTGCCTCATGGTTCCGCAACAGATTTGCATAATCTGTAAATGACATGATTTTGGCTTCTACTCCACTACCAATATTTGCCCATTTACGTTTGTCTTGGTTATACCTTTCATGCCCGTAAAAACGCGCAACGAATTTCTGCTCGCCTAATTTATCACAAAGATAGTCTAGATTCCAGTCACACTCCTGAAGTAATCCAGTGATAACAACAGGGATGCCATTTTTTTGATATGATTCAACAAATTTTTTTAATGTTAGAGATGAGAAATTAATTTGCTCTACTGTTTTGGCGGCATTATTTAATTTAGATTTAGTTTCTATGTTTCAAGGTTTCCATCGTTTGCTCAAAACTATCGACATCCTGAGGCATTCTAACTTCATATTGAACTGGCAAATCCACAAGAAACTTCCGATCCTCACTAATATGAGGAAATTTTAGCTGGCAATCTGGCATTCCTTTTTGCAAGTAACGTTGCTGGAGGATAGCGAAACTGCCAGGAGCTAAAATCCGCAGTCGGGGAGGAGGTACTAAATCTCGGCGCTCAACTTCGTATGAAGTATGAATTTCTTTAAGTTTGTTGTCAAAGCTAGTCAGGAAAACTTGGGGATTGTTAAGTGTATCACCAGGAGCGAGTTCAATGTTTACTAAATAGTGAGCCGGAAAATTATTCTCCGACAAAGTGATACAGAAATCTTCTAAGGATAAGCTGAAATCTCGTTGCAGAGCTTGCATAACCTGTGTTGCATGAAATTCTGTGGTCTTTTCAGTGATTGAAGAAAGCAGTCCGCCTCGACGGTGACGGAAAACAATTAAGGGAGTTTGTTCGTAAAACCCTAGAACTTCTACAACATCGCCAATATCGTAACGATAGAATCCACTGTAGTTGGTTGTGAGGATGCGATAGCGATCGCCTACTTTGACTTCATTCGCTAGTAGTGTTTTGGGATGCTCTATTTCCCACTGGTCTTCGGGAATAAACTCAAAAAAGCCTGACTCGATCGCTAGGATGCTGCCATCTTGATTAAGGTTAGGGTAAATGCTAAATACGGCTTCTGATGCTGCATAGACTGCGCCAAATTCCGGCGTATCTCCGAAATAGGTCGGAAATCGTTCAAAATAAAAATCTGACGTTCCCCCGCGTGAGGTGGTAACAAACGATAAATTAGGCCAAACATCTTTGGGGAGCAGTCGGCCTTCTGAGCGGAAGATTTCTCGTAATTGAGTAGCTCGTTTCGGATCTGGCCAGCATCGCCGCTCTAATTTTGCCCGGAGTTCTGGTTCCAGTTTCAACCAACTAGCGATCGCTCCTTTATCTATGTCTTGGATCAATTCTTCGCCATAGCGCTCCAAATAGCTGCAATTACGCAAGATTAGCATGGGAAAACTTCCTGTCATCCCTCGCATTGACTGATCGCGCAAGGCAAATAGTAGACAAATATAGTGACGAGCTAAACTATCAGATGCCTCTAAAACCTCATAAGGGTGAGCAAATAATTGTTTGAACAACAACTTATTCAAGTGCAGATCACCGGAACCAGCTGACCCATAATTAATACCACCGCTAGTAGTGCCGAGAAATTGCACTGATTTTGTCAATAATACTTTTCCCAACTCCAGCCCCCGGATTGACAGCGCCTCGCTTAAAAAGCCCAGACTTGTCAAATGAGCCAATCGCAAATATTTCTGAGTTTGCTGGGTGACAGGAACCAGTTTCTTTTTTCCAGTCGAACCACTGGTTAGAACAATATAAACTACAGGCTCAGTGGTGAGAATGTTTGCTTCACCTTCAGCAATGCGCGTGATGTAGGGTTCATAGCTGCTGTAAGGTAAAACTGGAATTTGCTCTCGAAATTGATCGATAGTTTTGATATCCTGGAGTCCAAATTCCCGACCTAGTTCAGTATTTTTATGTGCCAGCAACAATTTACGTAAGAACTGCTCTTGCACTGCACTGACTTGACGAGTTTTTCTGACAAAATTTGCTTTGAAGTATCTGGCAGTCTGGGTTAAAAGTGAAAATAATGGACTTGGCATTGAGGTTTAACAAAAGTTAGAGCTTTTTGACCAAGAATTTTTTAAGGATAACTGAGAAAACTTGGCTTTATTTAGTTTAAGTAGGTGTGCGTAAATAATTCAAGGTTTGTAGTAAGGGCTTCAGCCCTTAGAATAGGGCTAAAGCCCTTGCTACGAGCCAATTTAATTAATTTTATATTGCCTAATCGGATTACCTATGAGATTGCGTAGAACAAGAGACTTAAGCCCCTTGTCTCACCAAGCCTGATTTTATGCAGTTTCACAGAGAATTAGTATAATATACTTTGATTTATTCTTACCCACTTAACTTAATGCTATTAACTAGTGCTTTGTATCAGCAGCAATATGGTGTTGTAGGTAATTACTTATTTAAACATATATTAAAGCTACCCAAAAAAGTTGATATAATCATCTAGATAACTAATAATAACTTGACAATTGCTTCATTTTTTGTAAAGAATAATTCGTAGCAACACTGATAGGTTAAAGCTTTTGAAAACTTGTAAGGAAGAATACTTGTGTTTCTCCTAGCGAAACTTTCCGTTGGAATCGCCTGTTTTACTCTCGCGTTTGTCTTTGCGAGTTTGATTGAATACTTGCTACATCGCTTGATGCATATTTCGCCCCGTATTGGCAAACGTCACCGAGACCATCACTCTCGCAATGAAGGACAAGGGGTGCTGTGGGAGTTTCGGGATTATATCAGAGGCAGCATTCTGGTAATGGTTCTGATGTTTTTCCACTCCTGGGAAGCCGGAATCGGTTGGTTACTGGGTGGATTAGTTTATGCTGCCTTTTCAGCTTATGCTCATCAGCTACAGCACGACAATCCAACCAAATGCTTCTGGATGAAGATGCCTGTTCATTACGTGCATCACAAGTATAATATGTGGCATCACAATTTTGGTCTAGCAGTAGACTGGTGGGATCATGTTTTTGGTACATACAAGTCTGTAGAATGGCTGACAGAAGAGGAACTTAAGCAACCTGAACGTGGTTATTTGCAACTCAGGTGGAGGTAAAAATTGTCATAAGATAAAAACTTTTGTTTCTGAGAGCGCTTTCACCAAAGACTTAATGATATGTTTCCTGAGACGCTTCTAGTTCTCCTAATTAGGTTGGAGGAAAACTGATTTGAATTACCTCCAAGAAGCAAAAGCCTTTTTTGTTGCCAGTTATCAGCATTCCGTCAACCAGTTTTTACATCACTTAACCAACCTGTTGGCGATGTCTATGATGGTCACTGAGCTTTGCGATGCACTGAGCTTGTCGAAGTGCCGGCTACGCCTACGCGGTTGCTCTTTTCTTGTTCTACGATGGATTCCATGACAATTGCAGTTTCTAATTCACCTAGTCCCCGTTGGAATGTAATTTTTTTTACAGTTGTGCTGCACCTGGCAGCTTTATTGGCATTCCTTCCCAGTAACTTTAATTGGGCTGCTGTCGGTGTGGCAGTATTTTTGCACTGGATAACGATTAGTTTAGGAATTTCATTAGGCTTCCATCGCTTGGCGAGTCATCGGAGTTTCCAAACTCCCAAATTCCTAGAATATTTCTTGATTCTCTGCGGCACATTAGCAGGTCAAGGAGGCGTTTTCGGTTGGGTAGGATATCATCGAGCGCATCATTTGCATACAGACAAAAATGGTGATCCTCACAACTCTAATCAGGGTTTTTGGTGGAGTCATATTAATTGGTTAATGCATGATGTCCCCATCAAATCACAACTTCCTTCTTTGACCAAAGATATTGCCAACGATCGCTTTTATCAGTTCTGCCACAAGTATTACATACTATTACAGGTAGCTTTAGCCGTCTTGCTTTATTTGCTAGGTGGCTTACCTTTCCTGGTTTGGGGGATTTTTGTCCGCTTGTTTGTTGGATTTCACTGCACTCTTTTTGTGAACAGTGCTTGTCATACATTTGGCTACCAAACTTATGATACTGGCGATCGCTCGAAAAATTGCTGGTGGGTTGCTCTGCTAACTTACGGTGAAGGTTGGCATAATAATCACCACGCCTTCCAATATTCCGCTCGTCATGGTTTGCAGTGGTGGGAAATTGATCTTACCTGGATGGCGATTCAAGTATTAGAAGCATTCAAGCTGGTTACTAAGGTTAGGGTTCCACAGAAGCCATAATTGCTCTTTCAAGAAAGCCCCTCAGCTATAATTTGCTCTTCATAAAATTAATTCAAAAACCGTGATTACTCAAACAGCAACATTTGAAATTTGTCCTGTCACATCCACAGCACACAACAAAATGTTTCTGGATGTTCCATCACGGATTTATGCCAACGATCCTCACTGGGTGCCACCGATCATTGATAGTATTGCCAAGCAGTTTGCACCGACTAATCCTTTTTTAAAGTACGGAAAACTACAACAATTTATTGCTATATCTCAACAAGCAAATGGTTCTCAGGCAGTTGGACGGATTGTTGCCGCAGTTAATCAACGCTTGATAGACCGTGAAGGTGAAAATGTCGGTCTGTTTGGCTTTTTTGAATGCATTGAAGATTTTACCATTGCCCAAGCTCTGCTAGATACTGCTTGCAAATGGTTGCGATCGCAAGGTATGACCATAGTTCGTGGCCCGATTGATTTTTCCACCCACAATAACTGTCTATTTTTAGTTGATGGATTTGACTCACCGCCAATGGTGATGATGCCCTACAACCCGCCCTACTATCCAGAATTTATTGAGCGAGATGGTTGGCATAAAGCCAAAGATGCTTATGCTTATAATTTTCCATTAGATAAACCCTTACCAGTAGAATTTGAAAAAGCTTATCGAATTGCTTGTAAATCTGGTGTGAGCTTTCGCCCAATTAAAACAAAGGGTGATGGATTTGAGCAAGACGTTAAGAGCATCTATCAGCTTTTTAATACTGCTTTTGCTAATAACTGGAGCTCCACTCCGCGAAGCCAGGCAGAATTTTTGGAAGAAGCTAGAGACTTGCAGAACTTGGTAGATCCTGATGTCTTCCCAATCGCCGAATACGATGGCAAAATGATCGGCTTTTGGATGAGTTTACCTGACTACAATATTGCCCTAAAACACGTCAACGGTAAATTGAACTGGCTCGGAATTCTCAAGTTTCTTTGGTATCGCCGTCAAATTGATCAAGGACGAGTCATTGCCATTTGTTCACTACCGGAATATCGTCGGAAAATGGTTTCTCTAGCCTTAATTTATTTGGGAATGCGAGGGGGAATACAAAAGGGCAAACCCTATAAAAGGGCTGAACTTTCTTGGGTATTTGAAGATAATTTCCCTTCGCGCAAATTAATCGAAGCATCTGGTGGCAAGATTTATAAAACCTATCGAATTTATGAAAAAGCTCTATGAAAGTACTCGTTACTGGAGCCAACGGATTTACAGGTTCTCACTTGGTGCAAGCTCTACAAAAGCAAGATAATATTGTTGTCGGTTTAGTACGTAAATCTAGCAATTTAGAACGTCTATCTAATTGCAATATTCAATTGGTTTACGGTGATATAACTGATCGGGATGCACTACGAGCGGCGATGACTGGCGTAGACACGGTTTTTCACACTGCTGCCTATGTAGAGCTAGGAATTGTCAATGAAGCAGAAATGGAGCGGGTGAATGTCGAAGGTACAAAGGCGGTGTTAGAAGTAGCCCAAGCAGTGGGTGTATCGAAATTAGTTTACTGTAGCACTATTGGTATATTTGGTGATACTAAAGGTCAAGTCATCAATGAGACTTTCCAAAGAACACAGAGCGACTTTTCTTCTGCTTACGATCGCACTAAATACCAAGCTCAACAATTAGTAGATCAATTTGCCAAAGACGGTCTTTTTGTAGTCAGCATTCTCCCTTCTGGGATATTTGGTGCAGATGACCCTCATTTTGGTTCCGTCATCCAGCTATTTCTTCAAAGAAGACTAAAGCTGTGGGCAGGAGGCGATCGCATTACTGGCATTGTCCATGTAGATGACCTGGCCTCGGCGATGATTCTAGCAGCAGAAAAAAGTCAATCAGGAGAGTATTATATAATTTCTTCTGGCGATTTAAGTACCCGCGAAATGTTTAAAATTCTCTCACAAGCAACAAGTATTCCAGTACCTTACGAAGTTCCAGAATTCTTAGTGAGACTTGCGGGAAACTTACTCGATCCGATAGGTATCCTTCTGAAATGGCAACCACCTCTTAGCCGCGAGCGTGTTCACTATATTTATGACCGTTGTGTTCGAGTAGATGCCACCAAAGCCCACAATGAGCTTAACTGGTATCCCCGCTCAATATCAGAAACTCTACTTGAGCTAATCGGTTGTGTTGCAAAAAATTAAATTTAAACTGCGTCTACCTTAAAAATATTACCGTCAACTGTTAATGGCATGGTACTCTCTGCATCTTGGCATCCACAGCAATTTCCAGACTCGAAAAAGCCAAAATCTCTCACAAAATATCTGGATTTTCTCCCAACTCTTTCAATCTAGCTGCTAAACGAGCCGCCTGTGCAACTGCGACTTGTGCTTGTGCAACTGCGACTTGTGCAAGTGCAGCAGCAGCTTCGTCTGGTAACAAAACCAAATTTCCAGCTACATCATAAAACCGCAACCATATCGCTGTTTCTCTATCTATTGTTCCTTCATAGGTTCCCAACCATAAACTTAACTTTTGACACCATAGCCAACCACGCTCATTCGGTGTTAAAGATTGATATTGCTGATTATGATCTAAATGCCACCCTTGCAAAGAAGTCGAGTCAAAGGGGTCATAGACAAAATAATCTGAAGTATGAAAAGTTTGTTCGTAAAGGTCTTTCTTAACAGTCTTATCTATTTTGGCTGTAGATGGTGACATTAATTCTACAATCACATCAGGATAACGACCGTTTTCTTCCCACACTACCCAACCTTGACGAGAATTAGTACCGTCCACATTCAGGACAGCAAAGAAATCGGGGCCACGGAAATCCTGGTTACGTACTTGGGCGCTGCTGTAATAAATAAACATATTCCCACCAGTAAAAAAATCATTCCGGTCAATCCAAGCTTGTTGCAATGACCGAATCAAGACATTCATAGCAATACGGTGGCGATTTGATTCCAAGGATTCTCCGTCATCAAAAATTAAATCTGTGGGCGGTGTGGGGTGTTCCCAGTCTAGAATGGCTCTTGGGTTGTTCTCAGTAGTCATGAGCGATCGCCTTTCTCAGAAAGTCTTGAATTTCTATGATAAATTATTCTTAACCCAATTCTTAAAATTACGCATAGCTTGACTTCTCCCAATAGTTAAACACTGCTGAACATATTCATTGACTAATTCAATAATTGGGATATTAAGAAAATTAGGACTAGATTCAGATTTTATATATTTTCCTTCTGTTAGCAACGAAATTTCTAAACCTTGTAGTGTATATCGCCAAAGTTCAGGAACTCCTAAAATTTCATAGTTCTCAAATCGAGTCCGAGAAGTAATATCAATTTCGATAGCTAAATCTGGTGGGGGATCTATATTTAAATCAATGCGATTTTTGCCAATTATAGCAGCTTGATTTTGAATATAAAAACTGGTGTCTGGTTCTACTGCTTGCTGCGATCGCTCATTTTTAAGTGTTGTGGAACCGAAAGGCTCAAAATCAATTTGGAGTTTGTCTAACAAGACTTTGACTAAATCACCAATAAGTTCTTTATCTTTTTCGTGTTCGGCTAGAGGAACCATAATTTCTAACCAGCCAAGACTATAAGAAATACGTGCGGCACGCTTTTCTCCCATCTCTGCCAAAATATTTTCTAACTGCTGCCAACTAATATCTTTGAGCAACATTTGTTGACCAGGATTAACAATAATTTGTTGCAGTTTTAAAAGCATATAACCTCAGAGAGTTGATGTAGTAGTGTGGAGAACAGATTGAATTTACAAATCAACTTTCTTAAAGTATATCGCCTCTGAACATGAGTATAGATATTCTGTAAAAAGGTCAATGTAATAGAACATACAGAGAATGCAAATACAACTCACCATTCGTAAAGCTTCTTGTGAGGACATTCCGGCTTTAGAAGCTCTGATTTCAAACTCGGTAAAAAATCTTCAAGCTGCCTATTACAGTCGTGAACAAATGGATGGCGCTCTCGGCACTGTTTTCGGTATTGATAGCCAACTGATCAAAGATGGTACATATTTCATTGCTGAGGTTGAGTCTAATATTGTCGGTTGCGGTGGTTGGAGTCAACGCAGAACTCTTTTCGGAGGCGACAAAACTCAGAATAAAGAAGACGACTTACTTGATTCACTTCATGAGCCAGCACGAATTCGTGCTTTCTTTGTGCATCCTGCCTGGGCGCGTCGTGGAATTGGAAGTAAAATCATGGCAGCTTGTGAAGCGGCAGCCATTGCCGTAGGTTTTTCGAGACTTGAATTAGTTTCTACTCTTGCTGGTGAGCCACTTTATAAGGCACACGGGTTTTATGATGTTAAGCATTTTGAAATATCTCTCCCTAATGGAGCTTCTCTCCCAGTTATTCGGATGTCAAAGCAGATAGTTTGACTGCTGGAAAAATAGAGTAGTTAAGCATTTGGACTGACGTTGAATAGAATCTCGTTTGATCGCATTTTAATGTGTCTTTAATCTTTCAAGCAAAACTCCTACTATTTCCGGTAAAATCAAGTTCTGAGGACTGTGGATTTGGGAGAAATTTGAGGTGCCTACACTTGGCGTTAACATTGACCACATTGCCACCATTCGGCAAGCACGGCGGACGGTAGAACCCGACCCCGTGGCGGCGGCGGTACTGGCAGAATTAGGGGGTGCAGATGGGATTACGGTGCATCTGCGCGAAGATCGGCGGCATATCCAAGATAGGGATGTGCGTTTGTTGCGGGAAACAGTGCGATCGCATCTTAATCTAGAAATGGCCGCTACAGATGAAATGCTAGCGATCGCTCTCGATATCAAACCAGATTACGTGACTTTAGTCCCCGAAAAGCGCGAAGAAGTCACAACAGAAGGCGGACTAGATATCGTCGGGAAAATTGCTAAAATAAATGAGATAGTTGATAAATTGCAAAGCGCTAGCATTCCAGTTAGTTTATTTATCGACGCCGACGCATCACAAATCGAAGCATCAGTCAAGGTGCAAGCGCGGTTTATTGAATTGCACACCGGACAATACGCTGAGGCTAAGGATGAAACAAATCGCCAGCGAGAATTAGCCGTATTATCTAAGGGGTGTGAACAAGCGATTCAAGCTGGATTGCGAGTCAACGCTGGACACGGACTCACCTACTGGAACGTCTATCCGGTGGCTGCGCTTCCAGGCATGGAAGAACTAAACATCGGTCATACCATCATCAGTCGGGCAGCATTAGTAGGTATGGAACGAGCAGTCCGCGAGATGAAACAAGCTATAAAAGGGGATGGGGCATAGGGCATTGGGCATTGGGCATGGTGGAGAATTAAAAATTACCTCTTTCTCCCTGCTCCCTGCTCCCCTGCTCCCTTAAACTTTAGAGGGGTTGTCACTGCGAAATCTAGAAACTGGCAGCAAATCTTTAGCAAAAACTTCTATGAGCGCAACACAGTCTAACAACCTGCCTCTTTGGGTACAGGATAGAGATAAGGTGATAGCAGAAAGCACTGATGTCGAGTGGCGCTATCAGACACCGCCTGATTATTCTCGTTCTAAAGAGAATCTCGCTAAAGAAAGTATCTACAATCACCTTGAGGGTACACTAGAAGCGATCGTGCAGAACTTGGTGCGAACCTTAGAGATGGAGGTATCTTTCAAAGCTAACCCGCAACAGTGGTTATCTATTGTGAATGACAAGTTTCGCGTGAGTACCAATGGCGGGGTAGAGTATACACCAGCAGATTTATCAGCCCAAGGTACTTACAATCTATTTATGGCTGATTCAGAACATTACAAGGCTTCAGAAGAAAGCTTTGAATCATCCGCAAAAGTCTTCCATACAACATTTCCCCAAGGATTTCCTTGGGAAGTGCTGGAAGTTTTCTCAGGTCCACCAAATGTGACATTCAAATGGCGGCATTGGGGACATTTTAATGGAGAATACAAAGAGTATGCACCTACTGGAGAGACAGTAGAAATTATCGGCATGAGCATTGCAAAAGTTAGCGATGACTTGAAGATTGTTTCCTTAGAACACTACTTTGACAATAGTCTGTTTTTGGAAAAGCTAATATCTGGTGGCAAAGAGACAAAAGCCAAAAACCAGGGAAGTGCTTGTCCATTCAGTTCTTGGTTCAAAAAATCCCACAAAAGTTAATTAATTTAAGGGTACAGTGCAGCACTGTACCCTTAAATTATTCAAATAGCAACTGAAGGATGAAAATGCAAACATATTATTACGTTTTGGCAAGTCTTCGCTTTCTTCTCCAAGAAGAACCAATTGACGAAGTTCTCAAAGAGCGCACCCGTCACTACCACGAACAAGAAAAACAAATAGATTTTTGGTTGGTTCAGCAACCAGCTTTCTTGGAAACACCCCAGTTTACAGAGCTAAAAGCGAAGTGTCCCCAACCAGCAGTGGCGATTATTTCTACTAATCCGCAATTTATTACTTGGTTAAAACTGCGTTTAGAATACGTCATCACTGGAGAATTTCAAGCTCCTTCTGAGACAATACCAGATGCTTTGGCATCATTTGCTACCGTATCATAGGAATGGGGAATAGGGCATTAGTTATTTCTTCCCTGCTCCCTATTTTTATCTGATAGGAACAAAATATATTTTTATAAAATCTTTTAAGACACCATTTATCTGTGTAACTTTTGTGCAAAGATTTAAGACTTTAGCAAGTATTTTAGGATTAGCGATATCTACGACGAGCTTCGCTTCCGCCGGGTTGATTGGTGGCATGACTTCTGTCTTTGCTCAACAAGCCATTCCCCTTTGTCAACCACCGAATGCAGGCGAGTATCTTTTATTAGTAGTCAGTCCCACAGCAAATAATCAAAAGCAGTTGCGTAGCGCCTTACCCCCTGAACTTAAGACTATCACCTGCAAATATCTCAACGAAACTGTGACGCGCATAGGGGGCTTTAACAAAATTGACGATGCCAATCGATGGGCAAGGTATGTTAGCAATATTGTTGGGTTGTCTGCCATCATCACCACTCGACCGACAGCACCAGATGTACAGCCACAGCCACAGCTACAGCCACCTCAGCAGACAGTCAGCTATAATCCTCAAGCCTTAGGAGAGGGTTATGCTGTACTGGTAGATTATTACAACCGTCCAGAACTAGCAAATAGCGTGCAGCAAGTAGTGGGAGGTAACGTAGGTTTTGTTTCTTATGGACAACGTCCTTATTTGCTAGCAGTTTATACCACCAACCAAAGTGAAGCATACAACACATTGCAGAAGCTGAACAATCGCAATTTCGTTGCCAGTATAGTAGATAGTCGTAAGGTGATTCTGCTGCGTTCAACTGTGCGGTTGTAGTAATATTAAGTTTACGAAATACTGATGCGATCTATCAAGATGGTAATTTGTCAATTGACAAATTACCAGTTACTAATTTAGGATTCACGCATTGACAAAAAATACCAAATATGAGTAAGTTTAAAAATCACTGATCGCTGTATGCCCTTACACCCGATATACTTGTTGTAAATATTCTTGTAAATACTATAAGTTCTAAGTATATTAGCTTGGAATTATCAAACGATTTCTTGTTACTTGTTAGATAATGCCTAACTTATCTAGTGTAACATATTGGACAGATTACTAAATATTTAATATCCTAAAATCGCTAGATAGTTAGAGGCTAATCATAGCGGAGCCTATATAGAGTAAGATCAAAACTGTATTTTTCTTCCCTGAAGTACATCTCCAGATAGTAGGCACTTTTAGAACTAGGCATTTATATTTAAGATATAAAATTGCTATATTCAAATTAGCAATCCAGAAGTTAAGGAAATGCCATTTTTATATTTTCTTTGTTATTTTGTATTTAACGGGACAGTTCTTCTTGATTTGGTAGGGTTAAATAACAATTAGTTAGACTATTCTCTCCCAAAGATGGATGTATGTATGTAAATTGTTTGCATTGTGCTTATTTTCCTTCATAATTTATAAGCCTAGTGCAAATTGACCAGACAAATTACATGGTAATATCCCAAATCGGCAAATAGTTCATCTACACAAGGAAAACCTTGCTCAAAACTATGCTTAAAACAAATAATCGGCGTATTTTTCTACCTGCTTTTATTAACCCTTCAGAAGAAAATAATCAAGCAGGTAGTAAAAACAAATTTGCTCAACCTAAATTAGATTTACTACAACCATTACGTCAATGGCTGGACAAAATCGAAATTCAGAATCGGAAATTAGCTCAATTTATTGCTAAGTTGATTCCTGCCCAATGTCCATTTGAGCGTGATATCATGCTTTTTGGTCGCAAAATAGGACACATTCCGCCAATGTGCAAACTCAATCCGCTTTATAACGAACTTGTGTACTTGCGTTTTCGCGCTTTGTGCTATCTAGTAGATCAATGTGGAGAGGATATCCAATCTTACTGCTAAACATAACTAGAGAAAGCACAGTATGGAAATTAAAATTGAGCATCAACCCAGTCAACAACATCTCAATCAATTGGGTGTGTCCAAATGGGCAATTTGGCAAAAAGAAATCTCAAAATTTCCCTGGACTTATGATTCTCAAGAAACCTGCTACTTTTTAGAAGGTAATGTAGTTGTTACTCCTGATGATGGAGAGCCAGTGCAAATGGGTAAAGGCGATTTAGTTATTTTTCCCGCTGGTATGTCCTGCACATGGGAGATTACAAGTAACGTGAAAAAACATTATTACTTTGAATAGTCTACACCCAAGATTGATCCCCTTTGCTTTCTTGATGATCCTGAAAACTTACATCTCATAATTCAATTTGGATTTCTATTATCAGGAGGTTCGCAACGAGTATCGTAGGATAAAGTAGCAGAATCGGTAAATTGCTTATATCCATATCTGTCGAAACTCGTTGCGACTCCATCTCCTAAACAATATTCATAGAAATAAATAGTCTCATTTCCTCCAAATTTGGCAGAAAGTTCTTGCCAGATTGGAGGTTTATAACTAAAAATATAGTTGTAAAATTTTACTGCTTCAGCTTGATCGTAATTATAACTACCTGGGTATTGAGAAAAATCACCGTTGAAATTTAGTTTGATATATTTGACTCGATTGTTCACAAAGATGAGCGAGAAATTGCTTTTAGTAAACTGAGGAAATAGCCGCCGAAAGCTCTGTGGAGCATAGGTATAGGTAACGGTATCGCCATTGAGTTGTTTGGTAATATAACGACCAAAATAGTGCTCGATTGTTTGAGGCGTTTGATTTAAAACATAGCGTCCCGCCACAGCAGAAGGACTATAAATACCGCTAATCAGCAAAAATCCGAGAGTTAAACCGATAAAAGTTTGGCAGAGATGATGGGATTTCATAGTGATGTCTACGACAAGCCGCTTCTCTTCGAGAGGCTACGCCAACGCGTCTACCCCGCCACTGGAAACAAAGAAAGTTCATAATCATGTTAGTGGGAGTTTAATTACAAAAGATGCTGTTTAGCAGAAAAAGGTTTCGTCCCACTGTAATTTTATCGAGAAAAATCATCAAAAATGTTACTACATTTAAGTACTTGGCAAGAAGTCGAAGCTTATTTACAGCAGTCAAAGGGAATTATTTTTCCTATTGGTTCCACAGAGCAACATGGGCCAACGGGGTTAATTGGCACTGATGCCATTTGTGCAGAAGCGATCGCTCGTGGTGTAGGTGAATCAACTCAAGCGATCGTTGGCCCTACAATCAATGTGGGGATGGCACTGCATCATACTGCCTTTCCTGGCACAATCAGTCTGCGTCCCAGCACTTTAATTCAAGTAGTACGAGATTATGTAACTTGTTTAGCTAAAGCTGGTTTTACCAAGTTCTACTTTATTAACGGACACGGCGGTAATATCGCCACCCTCAAAGCTGCTTTCTCAGAAACTTACGCTCACTTAGAAGATTTGCAGATTGACAATGCCCAACGGGTACAATGTCAAGTGGCAAACTGGTTTATGTGCAGTTCTGTATATAAGCTAGCTAAAGAATTATATGGGGATCAAGAAGGTTCTCATGCAACCCCAAGTGAAGTAGCTCTCACCCAGTACGTTTATCCAGAAGCGATTAAGCAAGTACCCCTCTCACCAGAAGTTGCAAGTGGACACAGGATTTATAGTGCAGCTGACTTTCGAGTGCATTATCCAGATGGACGCATGGGTTCAAATCCGGCTTTAGCAACGCCAGAACATGGTAAGCAATTTTATGATTTGGCGGTGAAAGAACTTAGCAATGGGTACTTAGAATTTGTGAACGCAGAATAAAAAAACTCATGCTAAGACACTATTAGAGGATGAATGAACAAGTCCTCTTCTTGGTAGCAAATACTTTGAGATCCCCCTAAATCCCCCTTAAAGAAGGGGGACTTTGAGAGAGGTTGCCCCCCTTAAAAAAGGGGGGTTAGTGGGGATCTAGAAGTGCCTAAAATCACAGCCAACCACTTTTCAAACATCCTCTTAGAGATGCAAGTAAAATTGCGTCTCCATAAAACATCGCTTGAATGAATTTTGAATTGCTCCTCACCATCCCCAACTACCAGGAGCGCCTTTGAATGGCCCAACGATATCATTAGTGACCCAACCGCCGTAGAAGTTACCCGGTTGAGGTTGTGCCTTTTCGTCATTTACGTAGCAGCTATCCATGACATGAGCGTAAAAAGCTACATAATCTTTCATGGATTCAAAGGCTGGTGTAGGGTCGGGGTAGAACCAACCAGCATTTTGAACTTCTTTTTCACCAACGCCGATTGTATAGTAACCAGCGCGTCCCTTCCACTCGCAAAAGCTAGATTGCGCTGTTAGCCGCAAATATTCCATTTTGATATCAGCAGGAGGGATGTAGTAAACGGGTGGATGACTAGTTTCTAAAACGCGCTTGGCGCTGTGAGTATCTGCAATTGTTACCCCATTAAAAATAATCTGAATATGTTTGTTTGTGTCCTCCAGACGAGGAGGACGGGGGTAATCCCAAACTGATTCTTGTCCGGGAGCAGGTTCGATGCGTTGAGAATGAACCATTGTAAAATTTTAATATAAGTGGCTCTGAACGATTTGCTCTCAAGCTTTATGATAAAGCGATATCTACTGCTGCCTAAGTTACCGCTGAGGGCAGTATTTTGAGATCATCTATCGGAGTTCAACATTTTAACGATTTTCTCTCCAGCTTGATGAGGAAGCGATGTCTACGACGAGCTACGCTTAAGCTCTATCACAGCTGCAAGCAGTGATGAATTTACGTCACCGATAGCGTTAGCGAGTCTTGTCTGCGACACGCTGTTTGCGTTTGAGCGTCACAGTCCATCGTAGACATTACTTTTACAAATTGACAAATTAACGTACCTCTTTAAGAGTATCAACTTGGTTGGTAAACAATTCAGTGAATAGACTGAGTACAGTCCGTTCTTCACGTACTTTTATATTGGCACTTATCGACATACCTGACTGCAAAAAGACGCTTTTACCATTAATTACTAGAGATTGTTTATCCAATGAGACTTTTGCCGGAAATCTATAAAACTGATGTGTTTGATCTGGCGGTAATGCGTCTGAGCCTATTCCAGTTACTTTTCCCTTGATATCGCCAAACTCGCTGTAAGGAAAAGAGTCAATTCTGACATCTACCCTCATGCCTTTTCGGACAAAACCAATATCTTTGTTCGTGATGAAAACTTCAGCTATGTAGTTTTCATTTGGGACAATTTGCAGCAGTTTTGTAGTCGGAGTCGCTACAAATCCAGGATTTTTCGCTTGTAAATCGAAAATTGTTCCCGCTACAGGTGCACGAAGTTCTTGATATCTAACGTTTAACTGGGTTTGAGAGATTTTACTATTGACATCTGCCAAACGCTGTTCATTATCCAGCAAAACTTTCGTGAATTGGCTATCAATGTCGGCAATACGCTGTTTATTATCGGATATCTTATCCAAAATGTTTTTATCAGAAACAGCCACCGTATTGCTTAAATCTTCCCGTCCTTTTTCTATATCAAACTGGAGGCGTTGCTGTTCTTCGCCTAGCTGTGCTATTTCCGCCGCGCGGTTTTGGACTTCTTGTTGCTGGTTGAGATACTGAAGTTGAGAAATGCCACCTTCTTCAGCTAATATCTTCAGCTTATCTAAAATACCCTGTTGAATAGCTAAACTTGCTTTACTATCTTCTAGCTTAATTTGATTTTGACTAAGTTGTTTTTTGGTTTTTTCTACTTCCAATCGCCCCGCTGAAGAGCGAGAATCTAATTCTTTTTTGGCGACTTGTAGACGTTGTTGCTCATCAATTCCTAGTGCAGAGTCTTCACCAGAGTTTTTTAATTGAGTCCGTAAAAATTCATTTTCTCCTACTACCGCCGCCCGACTTTTTAGCAGAAAAGCAGTTTCTGGTGGCAAATTACCGCGCAAATATAACAGTTCAGATCCAGTGGCGGTACTTGCACCCATCAATCGGCGATAAATCTGGTTTTCTTTAATTAATGCAATGCGAATCTGGTTCAAAGAATTTAATTCAGCAACAGGAGCTATGGAATCAAAAGTCAGTAGCAATTCTCCTGCCTTTACTGCTTGTCCATCTTTAACATAAACTTTTTTCACCACTCCACTAACAGGAGCCTGAACTTCTTTGATTGTTCCTTGCGGCTTTAATTGTCCTGTTGCTGGCACTACTTGCTCAATTTTTGCAAAATAAGCCCAAGTAATTCCAAAACAGGCTAACCCCATTAGTGTAACCATAATTGCCCGCGACCAAATTGGAGATTGGCGCAAAATAACTGCTTGCTCAAAGTCTTGAGTGTTTGAGTTAGTTAAAGGCTCAAGAGCCGCTTTCTGTTGTTTTGTAAGTATCCGTGAATCTTGCTTAACTCCATTTTTCTGATTGCCATTTTTCTGATTGCCGTTTTTCTGATTCCCATTAAGTTGAGTCATAAGGATTTTGGATTTTGTACTTGTCGTGAGCGTTCAGTCGAACGATTTTTGATTTTTTGTAGGGTGGGCAATGTTTACCGATGCCGAAAACCTTTGCCCCCACCAATGACTAATTACAAGTTCACATCTTGCTGCTGATATAAGTAAAAATAATGACCTTTAGTAGCCATTAATTCTTGATGGCTACCTTGTTCTATAACCCTGCTATTATCCATTACAACAATCATGTCTGCATTACTCACAGTATTCAACCGATGGGTAATAAAAAATACTGTGTCGCCCTTGAATGCTTTGGCTAAATTGAGACATATTTGCCGCTCTGTGGGATAATCTAATGCGCTCGTTGCTTCATCTAATACTAATAATTTTGGTCGTTGTAAAACAGAACGAGCGATCGCAATTCTTTGGCGTTGTCCACCCGAAAGTGCGGAACCCCGTTCTCCTACCCGCGTGTTATAACCGTTGGGCAAGCTCATTACAAACTCGTGGGCGCACGCAACCTGAGCCGCTTCGATAATTTCTTCGGTTGTCGCATCAGGATTTGTTAGGGCAATATTTTCTTGAACGCTGCCGTCAAATAATAATGTCTCTTGAGGAACTACACCAATTTGTCGTCGTAGTGAATAAAGTTCCACTTTAGCAATATCATAACCATCAATCAAAATTCTGCCGGACTCAGTTTCGTAAAGTCTGAGCAGTAACTTCATCATCGTACTTTTACCAGACCCACTTTGTCCAACAATACCGATAAATTGACCTGGAGCAAATTCGAGGTTGACATTAGAAAGTTGCAGAGGGCCACTCGTGCCAAAGCGGAAGGAAACATTTTCGTATTTTACTGCTCCGGTGATCGTCGGTAGCGGTATATTGTAACGGTCTGTTTCTCCTTCTTGTGGTGTATCGACAATATCGCTTAAACGCTCCAGAGACAACGCCGTTTCTTGAAAGCTTTGCCAGAGTTGAGCCAAACGCAATATTGGACTGGTGACGTAACCCGATATAATCCTAAAGGCAATTAATTCGCCTAAAGTTAATTCTCCTTCGAGTACGAGATAAGCTCCTACCCACAAAACCAGTAAGCTGCTGAGTTTGTTGAGGAAGTTACTGGTAGAGTTAGCGAGGGTGGAAGTCACAACTGTTTTAAAACCAGCGGCGACAAACCGAGCGTAACGCTCTTGCCAGGAAAAGCGCGATCGCAATTCGATATTTTGCGCTTTTACTGTTTGAATTCCTGACATCACCTCCACTAAATAAGATTGAGTTTCGGCGTTGCGTTCGGCTTTGGCACGTAACTGGCGGCTAATGGTGGGAGAAGCAATTAAGATAACAATGATAAACACGGGAATCGTGCTTAGGGCGACTAAGGTAAGTAGCCAACTATAAATCAGCATCACACCGATATAAACCACGGAAAACAGAGCATCTAACCCCACTGTTAAGGCAGTACCAGTCAGGAATTGCCGGATATTTTCTAATTCGTTGATGCGAGTGGAAAGTTCACCCACCGGTCGGCGTTCAAAGTAGCGCAGGGGTAGACGTAGTAAGTGGTCGATAATTTGCGACCCTAAACCCATATCAATCCGGTTCGTGGTATCAACAAATAAGTAGGTTCTTAAAGTAGTCAATACTGCTTCAAATATCCCGACTACTAATAGCAAAACCCCTAAAATATTTAAGGTGCCAATACTATTTTGGGTGATCACCTTGTCGATAATTAACTGGACGACTAGCGGGTTTGCCAACGCTGCCAACTGGACGAAAAAGGAAGCGATAAAGACCTCTATAAGGACTCGCTTATGGCGTGCCAAATAGGGTATAAACCACCGTAAACTAAAGCGCTCTTGGGGTGTTTCGTTGGTAGCACTCAGCAGCAATACCCTAACTTGGGGTGGAAAGTTGGTTGGATCAACATCCAATTGTTCAACCAATTGAGCGGGTTTGCAGCGCACAATTCCTTGGGATGGGACACCCACAACCATAGTATTTGCATCCGCTGCATATAAAACGGCAAAACTATCACCATAGCGAATCAATGCTGGTACAGGAATGCGCGGCAGCGAAGCAACTGGTAGCTCTACTAACTGTGCCTTAAGTCCGATTAACTCAGCCAGGTAAGCAGTAACTTGAAACGATATACTACCCTGACGTTTGACTTGCTCAGTTAGGATGCGGCGAACCACTTCTCGACGAAACGGTATTTCTAAGTGTTTCGTGAGCATTTGGAAACAGGCGAAGGCTGTATTTAATTCTCCCTTACCGCTAAAAAACGGGTATTTCTGTTTTAGCGAACTCTTTGAGGTTTGGGAGGCTGTCTGTGTAACTACTTCGTCTGATGCGTAGGGGATATCTAGTTCTTCTTTTTCTTCTACGCGATCTAATTTGGTGTCACTTACCACAAGTTCTATCTGATGACTAGCTTCCAAGATCAAATCTGACGGATGTATACCAACCAACCGTGCGGGGTTTTGACCTATGACTTGGATCTTGTCTCTGTCATCATTGGATTCTAGGCGATCGCCAGGTGATAAATTCGTTACTGTACCACCGCCACTCACAAACCAGATGCTTTTACTATCCAGTTGATTGAATGAAGTTTTTCCTGGAGGGAGGTATTGGACTCTCGCCTGTGGTAAGGCGTTTTCTGTCAGTTCTCTGAGATTTAAAGTAGCGATCGCTTGCTTTTGACAATAGGAACCGAGAATCTCAAAAACTTCCATCAAATAACTGCGGTTCTTGCGAGTATCGGCAAAGGCTGGGTATGAAGACAGAAAGTTGAAATACGCAGATGCAGTCAAGGTTAAACAT
Source organism: Nostoc sp. (assembly GCF_041747015.1). Lineage (GTDB taxonomy): Bacteria > Cyanobacteriota > Cyanobacteriia > Cyanobacteriales > Nostocaceae > Nostoc. The sequence goes on along the minus strand of NZ_JBGTFY010000182.1, from coordinate 59,055 downwards.
ACTACTTCGGTGGAGGCGATCGCTGTTTCACAGGCGACATCGCGCAACAAACCAATTTCGCCGATAATTTCCCCTGGTTGTAGTAATTTTAGGGTAATTGGCATTTGCGTCTGGGGTTCGTATCCCAACAGGCGCACTTGTCCCTCATAAATTATGGTGATCCGGTCTGGGAGACTTTCTTTACCGATGATTTTCTGACCTACGCGGTAGCGCCAGGCTTGGAGTTGTTGTGATAAATTAGCGATCGCCTCATCTGGTAATTGCTCAAACCCTTCTAGGGTCGTAAGAAATTCGAGAAAAGTGTTCTTAATATAAGTCATATCAAACAAGTTGGAAGCTAAAAGTGAGGAATCAAGTTATCAGTTAATTAAGCAGCATCTGTTTTACTAACAGCAGCAGTATTTGGTGTTATGCAATCAAGGACAAGACTTCTATAGTATTTAGTGTACTTAGATATGTAAAACCACTGAGGAGCTTTTTATCTAATTACACACTCATATTCGGAGCAGATGATCACCACTGTTATGGAAGTTAGCATTGCAAGTATGCAAAATGGATACTCATCATCAAACCAAGGTGCAAAAATGCGGTTGTTAAAATTAGAGTCGCATATTTTAATTTATGATAATCAACATGAAACTATCACAAATGCTTTCCTAAGTAAATACCCTAATTAAAAATTATGTAATAAAAAAAAACTTTAAATTTCTCGAATTATTTTTACAAATTCTTGAATATAAGCGTTGACAGTATAACTTATGGCGAAAGACAATGAGCTTTCCTTGTTAAACATCACCATGCCCGACTTATGAAGAAATTCTCTATCACTTTTTTGCTAGCTGAATTTAATAAAAATTAACTGTAAAAGTGACGAATCAATTATTAAATTTATGAAAGAAAGACAATAATTGCCTTCAGTAAATTTACTGATTTAATTAATATGAGTCCATCTAATTGCTAAAATTCAACAACCCCATCCATGTTACGGGATAAAGTTGTTAAATTTTATGCAAAGATTACCAGGGATTAATACTATGCAGCATTAACACTCAAATCTATCCGGATAATGACATCATTGTAATCTTTGTCACCACCATTTGCTAAATCTTCAAAGCCAAAGGTGTTGTTGGCTAAGAGACGAATGTGATCTGTCTTGTCTGAGTTAGCGCCCAAAAATGTGAAGTAAACGCTAGGATCATTATTAGCATTGCCATCAAGAATGGCATCGGCTCTACCATCAACAATAATAAATGGCGCAAACACAGAATCAGCCTGGTCAAAACTACCTGTGTAAGTTGCTGTACCTTGGTTGTCCACCGTCAAGTCAATGCCTGCAACGCGCTGACGCACTGCGGCTTGGGTGTAACCAGCTTGTCCAATGAGAATATCTGCTGTGCCATCGCCGTTGGTGTCAATACCACCACTCGCATCAGCTATTTCATAGAAGCCTACATAGTTGTTGAAAGAAGCTTCTCTGTTAACTGTAACCTTAGCTGTTATCGATTGTGTTACACCCCGTAAATCAATCAGTTCGCCTTCGTCCTCTCCTTGCAAACTTGTACCCAAAGGTAAGGCTTGATCTGTGGACTGAACATTCACAACAAAATCCTGGAAGTTGAGAGAAAACCCTCCATCTTCTGCGTTGTTATTTGAGGAAAAAAGGACATTTGATAAGGAGGTTTTTCCAGACAGCACATCCTCACGACTACCCTTGGATACCTCATAGAATCGCAGTTTGGTATCAGAGTCGAATTCTAAGATGTTTGTCAGGTCAGCGGTATTAAAGCCATTGGGCAGATTGCCAAGGACATATGAAATCACCTGGGAGCGCGAAAGAGCCGCTAGGGTATAGCCTTCTGCACCAGGGGCTATGCCGTTAATCTTACCTTGTTCATCGTCAACGAAAAATACACCCAGTTCATTCACCTCTTTGGAGGTGCTGGTTTTAATCTTGATTGAGAGTTTTCCTTTATCACCTTTAATGTTCAGCTTAGTCTTGACAGTAAAGATATCGCCTGTAATTTTTGTTAGTAGAGCAGTCCCATCAGCGATCGCTAGTGTAAACACATCACTAACTTTAGCTCCAGTACTATCTTGAGCAGTGACTTTGATGTTTAAACTACCCACATCCTCACCAGAGGGAGTGCCAATGAAGGTTTTGCTAGCAGTATCGAAGTTCAACCAAGTGGGTAGGAGGTCATCATTTTCCAGGGTTGCAGTGTAAGTCAGGATGTCTTCAACATCTGCATCCGTAAAGGTATCATCTGGAACTTTAAAGTTGAAGACACTATCTTCAGTAACTCCTTGGTCAGCAATTTCTTTTACCAAAACTGGCGCATTGTTGGGAGAGCTATCAAACACTACTACTGCCGAGTCATCATATCCAGCTGCATAGACGAATTTGCTGTCGGGGCTGACTGTGACGGAGTAAGCACCAGCAAGCCCATCAACAACGCCTACGCCATCTTTTTGAACTTTTAAGAAACTCAGCTTGCCTGTTTCTGCATTCCGTGCAAACACTGCTACTGCCGATTCATCTACTCCAGCTGCATAGAGGAATTTACCGTCAGGGCTGACTGTGACGGACTCGGCACCATCAAGCCCATCAACAACACCTACGCCATCTTTTTGAACTTCCACAAAAGTCAGCTGACCGGTAGTAGCATCCCGTGCAAACACTGCTACTGCCGAGTCATTATATCCCGCTGCATAAAGGAATTTACCATCGGGGCTAACGATAAGGGAGTTGACGCCATCAAGCCCATCAACAACACCTACGCCATCTTTTTGAACTTCTACGAAAATCAGCTTGCCGGTGGTAGCATCCCGTACAAACACTGCTACTGCCGAGTCTTCATATCCAGCTGCATAGAGGAATTTACCGTCGGGGCTGACTGTGACGGACTCAGCACCAGCAAGCCCATCAACAACGCCTACACCATCTTGTTGAACTTCCACAAAAGTCAGCTTGCCAGTGGTATCATCCAGCGCAAACACCGCTACCGCCGAATCATCTACTCCAGTTGCATAGAGAAATTTATTGTCGGGGCTAACTGTGACAGAACTGACACCACTAAGCCCATCAATACCAGGCGTATCATCTTTTTGAACTTCCACAAAAGTCAGCTTGCCGGTGCTAGTATCCCGCATAAACACCACTACTGCGGAGTTAAAATATCCAGATGCATAGAGGAATTTTCCGTCGGGGCTGACTGTGACGAAGGTGGGATTAGCAAGCCCATCAACACTGTTTATGCCATCTTGTTGAACTTCCACGAAAGTCAGCTTGCCTGTTTGTGCATCTCGGGCAAACACCTCCACTGCCGAGTCAGAATATCCCGATACATAAAGGAATTTACCGTCGGGGCTGACTGTGACGGAGTTGGCATTAGCAAGCCCATCAACACCCTCTGTGTCATCTTTTTTGAATTCTACGAAATCCAGAATTTTGTCTGCCATGATCTTACTGATTAATACTTACTATTTGCTCGCCCCAAATTATCGGATAAAATCAGTAGTTGGCTTCAGTAAATTTACTGGCTTAATTATTTAGTTAATTTAATAGAGAAGCATAAAAAACCCCAACTAATTTGTTAATAGTTGGGGAATGGGGATTAGGGGGGCAGTTAAGACAAGGAAAATAACCCAATTACAAATGACAAATGACCTTAAATTATGCAGAAACCAAACGGCGTAAAGATTCAGCACGGCGTTTAGCGGTAGAGTTATTTGGAGCAAATTTCAGTACTTCTTCGTAAGTTTGTAATGCCTGAGAAGTTAATTTTTTCTTCTCGTAAGCATGACCGAGATTATTCAATCCTGTCACGTAGTCTGGTTTAGATTTGAGAGCTTCTTTATACTGACGAATCGCTAGGTCATATTGGTCTTGGGTAAAATAAACATAGCCTAGTCCGTTATAAATGGGGGCGATATTTTCTTCTCCCTCTTCTTGGGCAGATTTGAGAGCTTTTTGAAACAGTGCGATCGCTAGAGAATAGAGTTTTTTTTCTGAATAAATACTGGCTAACTCATAATATTCTTGAGTCGTACCCTTTTCTTTTTCTAACTTCTTTCGCAATCTTCCAAAAGAGCCTTCAATCTTGCGAGTTTTGAAAATCTGGCGAAAAACACCCACAGCAACAACTGTGAGTATACCCACCAAGATTGAGAGATAAACAACGACTAGATTATTATCCATTACCTGCAAATACAAATATTAAAAGTTGCTTCTCTATCTATTATCAGTTGTCTTTTGTTATTCACTAAGAACAAACTTACGGTAAACCCCAATATTGAATACGTTGTTGGAGCCAACCTTCTGCTATGTAACGAGCGATCGCTTCATTTACATTTCGTCTTAACTCATCGTACTGCAATCCCTTGGGCATTACTACAGATAAGGGTTCAGTTGATAGTTTGATTGGCAGTAGCCGATATTGGGGATATTGTTGCACCCAACCGCTCAAAACGCTAGCATCTGCGGCAAAGGCTACGGCGGCACTACTTTCTATTTGCTCTCGCGCTTCTTCATAAGAATCCACTCCTACTAACTCGGCGTTTGGCACATAGTACCGCACTTTAGCAATGGTGCTGGAGTTATTCAGTACGGCAATTTTTTGTTTTGCCAAATTACTCAACTTTTGTACAGAGGCATCTTTTGTAACTAATACAGTGCTATCCAAGTAGTAGGGAACACTGAAATTAACTATGCGGGTGCGTGAAGAAGTTGCTGTCACCCTAGCGATCGCCAAATCAACTTTCTTATCTAAGACTACAGATAAGCGATCGCGATTCGCTACAGGTTGAAATTTGACAGCCTCGGCTTTACCAACCAAATCAACTGCTAATCGCTGCGCTAAGTCAATTTCTAAGCCTTGTAAGTTGCCTTTGGCATCTTTAAATCCCAAGGGACGTAAGTTATCTTTAACTGCAATAGTTAAATAGCCCCGCCGCTGAATTTCTGGCATTTCGGCAGCAGATGCACTCAATCCTGTCCCCCCAATGGAAAAGCAAAAAAAGATGGCGGATAATACCAGATGTAACTGAGTAATTACTTGCCATTTGTTACATCTGTTATACATCCCTTGCCACCTTTATCCTTGAGCTTGAGTTGCCAATTCAGCAACTTTGCTGAAGCTAGCTGGATCGAGGACTGCCAATTGCGCCAACATCTTGCGATTTAGTTGGATATCAGCTTTTTTCAAATTGCCGATCAACTGGCTGTAACTCAAGCCGTGTTGCCTTGCAGCAGCATTGATGCGGGTGATCCAAAGGCGGCGAAAATCGCGCTTTTTCTTTTTGCGATCGCGGTAGGCACTGCGTAGCGCCTTCATTACTTGTTGGTTGGCGGTTCTAAACAGGGTTGAATGAGAACCACGAAAACCTTTAGCTAGTTTGAGAATTTTATTGCGGCGCTTCCGAGCTACATTACCGCGTTTTACCCGTGTCATAACTTATTTCCTGAGGACTTACAAATATGGGAGCATCAAGCGCACGTTAAGTTCATCGCGTTCATGTACAAGTGTACTCTGACGCATACTACGCTTTTTGTTAGAAGACTTGTGTTCTAAAAGGTGGCTTTTGAAAGCTTTACGACGGACGATTTTGCCGGTACCAGTGGCACGGAATCGCTTCGCTGCGGCTTTACGAGTCTTTAGTTTAGGCATGGTCTAACTTTGATTCGACACGATCCATTATTATATACTATTAAAATGGCTCAAATGGCTATTTAAGATTTGACTTGTGTGGTTTTTAAATGAGCTATTGCCATACCAAGAGGTTTTAGGTATAAGACAATACAGTTCAGTTCAGCAATTTTTTTCTTTCTTCTCTCTGTGTCCTCTGGGCTTAAATCTAGCTTAGAACTGAATTAGGCTGTTTTAAAGAATCGAATAATTTCACGCACATGATCGAGAAATTGCCCGTCAGTGGAAAGTTGAGCGATCGCAGTTCGTGTTTCTCTCCCCAAACGCTCATGTTCAGTTTGATTTGTCGCCCGTAATTCCTCTAAATTTGCCGCCATTCGAGCTAAATCTTTGCGAGTTTCTTCGGCAAAACGTTGTTGAGTTGCTGGCAATGAATAGGGTTGTTCTGGGTTGAGTTGATCCTCGAAAGACTGGATTTTTTGTTCCAATATAAAGAAGCGATCGCGCAGTTCAACAATATCTTCGCGGGGATACTTCCATTCTTGGCGAATCGTCGCTAACCGCGCATATAAATACTCGTAAGCCCGAATCGCTGGACGTAAAATAGTTAATAGTAAAGCTGCACCGGAACTGATATACCCAACCGTACTAACACCAGTGGCAGCCAGGGTATAAAGACCAACGGCTGAGAATAAGTGTAAGGCAATGGCAACCCAGAGCGATCGCTTTGCCAAAACTGTAACGTACTTCACTTGTTTCTCATCAACCGGAATTCCTTTCTCCGTTGATTGTGCTGCTTCTGCTAAGACTTCTTTAGCTTGAAAATGCACATTCCACGGGACGGTAACAATTACCAACAGCCACCAAAAACTGGCACCACCAATTACCCAATCGAGAAAATTACCAGCAGGTATGTGCAACCATTGCAATAAGCCAAAAGCCGCTAGCACCACAACTACAATTCCAGTAATGGAACTGATAAAAAAGTTAATATACATTTTGCCTTGTCTCCAGTGAAATTATCACCTCGATCATGACTGTAAAGCAGCAGTTATACGTAAATCATTGTGATGGTTTTTCTATCTGCACATACCAGCTTTTCGATAAGATAGCTACGCCAAATTGGTTTACTACCCTTTTGGGCAAAGTAGCAACGCTAAATACCTGTGATGGTTTTTATAGTTGCACGTAGCAATTACTGGATAAGATAGCTACGCCAAATTGGTTGAGTATCTTTGCTACTCTTCTGTGGAAGTAGCAATCGCCAAGTTTTACCTTCTTGCTGAATTTGTAGATAAACGTCAAACGGTTTTGTCGGTTCCGTCAAGCGTCTTTTTGGTAACTTAACAATCAAGTCGTAGGTTCCGCGAACATGGAAAGCTGGTAAACTTTCAATCGTTAGAGGTTGTTCCTCGGTAATTGATAGCCGCTTGATTTCAAATCCTTGAAAATCTAAATCCAACTGTTGACTAAGCTTTTGTTGAGTTTGTTCTAGCTTAAGTGCGATCGCTTTCTGCACTAAATCTCTAGTCGGTAGCAGTCCAATACTGCCACAAGCTGTTACTAGCAATAGCAATATTGCTGTCAAAACTAACCGCACCATGTTATTCCTAAGATTCCACTTATCAGCGATAGTATAACTGTAGATTGTCTCAATTCTCTCATCTACCATGCCAAAACAGTCTATAGGTCTTGATAACCAACTCTACAATTATCTTTTATCCGTTTCACTGCGGGAACCGGATATTCTTTTAAAGTTACGCCAAGAAACCGCCAGCCATCCCCGGAGTGGAATGCAGATTTCACCAGAACAAGGGCAGTTTATGAGTCTTTTGGTACAGTTAATTGGAGCGAAGAAAACCCTAGAAGTTGGAGTGTTTACGGGTTATAGCTCCCTTTCTGTAGCTTTGGCACTACCTGCTGATGGGAAGATTATTGCTTGTGATGTGAGTGAAGAATTTACTGCGATCGCCCGCAGATATTGGCAGCAAGCCGGGGTTGCTGATAAAATCGAGCTGCGATTGGCACCAGCCTTGGAAACTTTAGATGGACTATTGGCAACTGGACAAGGCGAGACATTTGATTTTGCTTTTATTGATGCCGATAAAGAAAATTATGATGGATATTATGAGCGATCGTTGCAATTAGTGCGTCCGGGTGGATTAATTGCTATTGATAACGTTTTATGGTCAGGACAAGTTGCTAATCCGCAAATTCAAGATGCAAGTACCCAAGCAATTCGTGCACTCAACAATAAGTTACATCATGACGAACGGGTAACGCTCTCCCTAGTCCCCATTGCAGATGGACTAACTTTAGCTATCAAGCGACCTTAATCCAGTTTGACTCAAACTTAGTACCCCATTTAATTACTTTCTAACGAATTCTCTGCATGCCTCTGCGCTTCCCTCTGCGTCGGCAGTCACTCATGGGGGAAACCCCCTTCTCTACGAGACGCTCCGCGAAGGCGCTAGCCTCTCCCTTTGGGAGAAGACCGCGCTGCCTCTCCTTTGCGTTTAAATTTCAACCCCTGCTAAAGAAGAGACGCGATTAATCGCGTCTCTGCCAATGCTTAGAAGTTGTAGCCAAGTCCGAGTAGCAATCCTACATCAGTTTGATCCATAAAAGCAGCATTTACAGCACCTGTCACCGTAAATCGAGAACCTATAGGAACGTCTACACCACCAGTTAGCAGTAATCCAAAATCAGTATCGAGATTAGCTTCAATCGCTACGCCAGCACCTAAATAAGGAGATATGCTGAAGGTTTGTTCACCCACGGAAGCTGCTCTGCGTGGATTGAAATCAAAAGTCAAGGGAACCAGAAATATTGTATCGTCCCCAAAGATCACCGATGGTCGCACTGATATAAAGTTTGTCAGACCAACTTTACTAATCACCGCAAAGTTACCTTCGCTCAGAGCTGTATCGTTGCCGCTCAAACCAATGTTACCAGCAACTCCGAGATAGCTTCTGCCACCACGAGTAGCTCTACCGGGCGTAACATCGGGGATTGTAGCATTTGTTGGCTGATTTAACTGACTAATATTAATATCGGGCGGAATCAGGACTTGGTTAATTGCATGGATAACACCATTGCTAGCTCTGACGTCCGCCTGGATAACTCTGGCACTATTCACCGAGACTTGATTATTAGCGGAATCGATTTGAATATTTACAGGTCTTTCTTCGACAGTTTTCAATTCGCCATTTGTGAGTTGACTAGAAGTTACTGCACCAGGAACCACATGGTATGTCAAAATCTTAACTAATGCTTCTCTGTTCTCTGGTTGCTGTAATTGCTGTAAGGTAGCAGCAGGCAAAGCAGCAAATGCGTCATTAGTGGGAGCGAAAACTGTATAAGGCCCAGCCTGTTGCAGAGTGTCTACTAGACCGGCTGTCTTTAATAATGAAGTCAGAGTTGTAAAAGAATTACTGGATGCAGCCAAAGAAACAATGTCAGTGCCAGTTTGAGTTCCGCCGACAATATACTGAGTAGCTGGAAGATTGCTAGCAATGGGTTGCAACTGTCCTTGCTTGACTAAGGCTTGATATAAAAGTGCTGCTGCTTCAGCACGAGTCAAAGATTGTTGCGGATTAAGTTGTTTTACATCTGGATAATTGACAACAATATTAGATTGCGTTGCTGTTGTCACACTACTAACGGCATAGTCTGGGATAGCTGAAGCGTCGTTATAATAGGTGCTAAGGTCAGTACTTGTTCCAGTACTGCTACTAGTTAAACCTAAACCATTTGTTAAAGCAACGATCGCCTGTACCTTGGGTATTTGTTGACTTGGTGAAAACACGTTTCCAGGATAGCCTGCCAAAAATCCAGTTTCGTAAGCGAACTGAATTGCAGAGGACGCCCAATAGCCAGCAGGAACATCTTTAAATCCACCAGAACTCAATTGCCGAATTCGGTTTTGGTTCCTGAAAGCTTTTTGAATTAGGGCGGCAAATTCAGCACGAGTCACAGATTGATTCGGCTTAAAAGTACCATCAGGAAAGCCGGTTATCACGTTATTGTCAGCTAAAACTTGAATGAAGGGACGCGCCCAATAATCTGAGGAAACATCAGACAAGTTAACTGTTGAAGTCGGCGATGGTGTTACAGATGGAGTAGTTGGAACAGTATTTTGAGATGAAGCTGGGGCAGAAATCACCATAGGAGTTACTGTAGCAGCGGTCATTCCCAGAACTAGCAAAATGCTCCTTGCTGATGACCAACGAAATAAACTAGACATGAAATTATCCTCCAAAGAAAATTAAAGCGATTTCTCAAATTTTTTGATTGATTATTGGCAAACACAGGATACGAGGTTAAATCCTCACAAATATCCAGATGATTGTTCAGCTTGCTTCGTCAATCAAACTACGAATGCAAATTGTCAAGCTTTATCCATGATCATACTTATTACTTTTTAACAAAAGAAAATATGTATTGACAAGATCATTATTAATGATAATCTTTTATCGAAATTACACAACTAACTAATGGTCAGATTATCAGGGAAAACTTTCACTCTTTAGATAGTTGTCTATAATCGTAAATTTGAAAATGCTAGACTGTAAATCAGCGATCGCAATCAAAAATTTCGAGCATGATTAATCAAACTGAACGTCTGGTATAGCTTACAAGCTGAATTTGAATCCCTACTAGATAAAAACTGTTAAACAAAATCCTCACTCTAGACGAGGATTTTGTCTGATATCTTGTTAATGAGCAGCAGTGGTACAATTAACCATTGCTAGGCTTTGCTGATTTTCTAAAGCTTGAAGAACTTTGAGATATAAGTTTTCTACTCTCTGAGTTTGGATCTCTCCAAGTGACATATAATGACCTAAACCAGGGGCGCTATTGACTTCAATCACAGTATAATCTACCAATGGCTTAGTAATATCAGTAGTAATGATATCTACCCCTGCCAATCTCAAGCCTAAATCCTTAGTAATCTTAATAGCTAACTTTTGAAAATCAGGATGAATACTATCAGTGAAATCTACTGAATGACCTCCATTGGATAAATTAGCATTATCTAAAAGATAAACTAAACTATCTTCAGGAAGTACAGTTTCCAAAGATAGATTTTGTCTGTGTAATTTTCGATGAATGCGGAAATCTTCTAAATCAATAAGTATTTTTTCATTATTTTTTACAAACTTTTGGCGTTTATTTTCTACTAATTGCATAATAGTGGAATTACCATCACCGATCACAGATAAAGGAATTCTTTGATAAGCAGCAACTACTTCATCATCAAAAGCTAAAATTCTGAAGTCATTACCACTATAAAATCTTTCTACAAGTAAACCTGATTGAGTCTGCAAAATTTTCTCAGCTACTTGATAAAATTCTTCTTTTTCATACACCTTAACTACCAAAACTCCTAAACTCAGACTTAATGGTTTAACAATAACTGGTAATCCTAATTCCTGAGCATAATTCCAGCCATCATGGATGTTTCTAGGATTGGGAATGTAAGCACATATTTTTTCATTAAAAAATGTTTTTCCTTCTGTAACTGCATAACCAAATTGTTTTAGAAAATAATTACAATAACCTTTGTCGCTAGCTAAATGTGAAGAACCAAAGCCATTAATATCTAGTCTAGTATTATTAAAAACTGATTTTTTTCCGTTTTTAAATGTAATATGTCCAACTAATTCGTATTCTGGTTCTATGAATACAACTGCTCCCATTTGTGTAGCTAATTTTTTTAAGATTGATGCTGTTGCTCTCATCTTTAGTGGCCAAGAATCTATTTACGCAGGAATTGTATCGAATTTAGTAGCAATCGTCAAGAACAGCTACTTGCTTAAAAGATTTAACTAATTTATAGCTATTAGTCAAGATACTAAAATTTTAAAGTTGTATATTTAGGTATCTTCGCAGCTATCCTAAAAATATCTTCAAATGACTAAATCAACTTGAAAATATTAAGTATTTTTCCACTAACTATAAAAAACGCAATACCAGCAACATAGCTTTACTGTGTGTACTCTTTAGCCTATGCACGTTATTGTACATTTGAAATTTAATTTTTAATGTATACAAAACTTACGCAAATAATAGCCGAAACCCTGATTTTTAAGTAGGGGCAATTTATAAATTGCCCTTTAGGGTGTACTTTTACGTAACTAATCGTATAATTTAGAACATGGTTGTTTATTTGTTCCCCGTTGTGGGCTTTACTTAAGTGTATTAAGAAAAATCGCGCAGTTGGTCTAAAATATAGCGCTAAGTGTTGACAATCTATAAATAATCGAATAACAAGGTGGCAGAAGCATTAAAAAAAAGCGTTAATGCGTTCCTACCTAGAAACTAATTAACGCCCTTCATGAAACTTCATACGGTTAACATAATTATGCCAGAAAATACGGATTACAAAGCTTCCAACTCAGATAATCAAGCGATCGCCTATAAAGAGCGACTCAATTCTTGGGCGATCGCTCGTATAATTCCTAATACACAACGGGAAATTGTTGCTCGCTTCCGCAGCCGTTCTGATGCCGATGGCTATATGCGGCATCTTCCTCAGGAAATACCAAATGCTTCCTACATGGTTGTTTTTGATTGTCAACGCCAAGAAGCTGTGATTTAAAGTATAAGTATAAGCAAAATAAACTTATCTTGAAAATAGGCAACAGCTTACAAGTGACGGGGAATAGGGAAAGAGATTTTTGTTCTTAATTGTGCTATTGTAGCGGGCACTTTGTACTGACTCTGTTCATGGGAGTCTTTTGCAAAAGGGACTTTTAAAACTTTTGTGGTGAAAAGCAAAGGGTTAAGGGGAAAAAGCAAATTCAATCCCTTTAACCCTTTTTCTTAATTTCCACTATTTACTGAACTATTAAAACGAGTATCTACTGAATTAAAAAACAAAACTTTATGAAGTTAATCTGAAGGAAATGAGAAGGAAAAAGTTTAATTTGGAAAATTTTCCCAATCAAGCGGAGTATTAATTATACATCATTTAAAAATCCACCCCTCGTTTAAGTTCTACACCTTGATTAGCATAGTGTTTGTGGCAGTAAACCTCTGAGTGGACGCTAGCCAAGTCGAAGTACGCGGGTGGATTTTGGCAGCGACCGGTGATAATGATTTCGGTGTCGCGGGGTTTGCGGAGCAAGGCTTGGACAATGGGTTCAACGGGGAGTAATTCTAAGTCAACGGTGGGATTTAGTTCATCAAGAATAATAGTTTTATACAGTCCAGAAGCGATCGCAACTTTCGCAATTTCCCAACCCCGTTCGGCTTCTACATAATCTAATTCTTGCCGAGAATTTCGCCAGACGATCGCATCTCGACCGCAGCGTTGATGATCTACTACTTCTGGATATGACTGCTGCAAGGCAGCGATCGCTGCGTCTTCTGTGTAGCCACTACCACCTTTGAGCCACTGCATAATCAACACACGGGTAGACCCGGGATGATTGATTCCCCTACCAATCGCTTGCAAGGCTTTACCTAAGGCGCTGGTAGATTTACCTTTACCAGCACCAGTATAAATTTCAATCCCTTCAAGTAAGAGGGCTTTAGCTGTTGGGTGGTGGTGGGGTTTCATTTCAGAGTGCAAATCTGCAATATCGAGCAACTTTTGCGGCGCGGCGCGTCCGGTAGCGATGATTTCTAACTCTTGGGGTTTGGATTTTAATGTCTTCACCACTTCATCTACTGGTAGCAAACCCAAATCCAGGATGGGGTTAATTTCATCGAAGACCACAACTGAATATAAACCGCTAGCGATCGCACCTTTGGCCACATCCCAACCCCGCGCTGCTTCTTCTCGGTCAAAGGCGGTAATTTCTTCTGGCCCAAAAAATTCGGCTCTCCCAGTGCGAACCTGGTCAATTAAATGGGGAAAGCCACGCTGTAAAGCTGCGATCGCGCCATCTTCATCATAATCTCGTTCCGGGCCTTTTAAAAACCGCAGCAGTAAAACACGGTTGGAATTGCTAGGTGTATTTATCCCCAAACCAATCGAGCGCAAGACCACCCCTAAAGCCGCTTGGGACTTACCTTTGCCTACACCATCGTAGACGTGAATTTGACCAATAAGCCGTTCATGACGCACTTGCGCCGTGCGAATACCGATACCGTTCCTTGTCATTTATCAAAAAGCTATAACGTGGCAGTCTTTAATCTTATCGAACGTCTTGTACTCTTAGGGAGAAACTGCCTCTTTAGCGCGTCTGTGCAAAAGTCTGCTTGATGTACTAACAATATTAGTAAGTAAATAAATACTGGTATACCAGCATGATAAAGGACAAGAACAGTGTGATAATTTCCCCATCATCCTTACTATCCCAGTTATACTCTCTACAGTTAACCTTTATCGGTGATCATTGATATGCCTGAAAATTGGATGCTTCCCAGGATTTTTCCGATTGGTGGAATTCTATTTGACTTTTTATTTGTACTGATTGCCATCCCTATCGAAGCGTATGTTTTTCACAATCGACTAAAATTTGACAAAAAAACTAGTACTTTTTATGCTATTTCCATCAATTTATTTTCTAGCGTAATTGGTTGGTTAATATTTTTTGTATCAGAGCCAATGGTGCCGATACAGGTAAAATCAGAATTAATTAATTATATGTTTTTTAATAATTTCAAATCGCCTAATACACAAACTTTAATTGTCTTAACTGCTTTTGTAATTTTCTTTGCTACTTTTTTAATGAAATTTTTCATTTTAAGAGTTTTACTACTATCATTAAATGAACCAGTAGCTAAAAAAGAAGAAGAGCCTCAAACATCTCAGCGTCAAAAATGGCGTCGTTTTAGCAATATTAAATTACAAAATACTTATTTAGTTACTACTGTATTAATAGCAAATTCCCTGAGCTATAGTGCTATAACCGTTCTTTTATTTTTTCGTTCAAAGTAGCAATAATTTACTTTTTTAATTTAGAGGAAATCTAGTGATTAATTAATCAGGTGTAGGAAAAATATGAATACGCTACTTAAAGATGTATTTGGGCTTTTTAAATTTACTGAAGGGCTTTATGCAGGAATTAGAAAGATATTAATTCCACCAAAAGCTTATTCTTGGCAGACATTTGTTTATCTAAGTGTTTTTTCTTTGATACTTTCATTTTTTGCTACAGGTTATATCAAAGATATAATTGCCTTTTTTGGTTGGTTATTTTTAATTGCTGGTACAGCTTGGTATACAACTGAAGATCCTTTGAGGGTTCCTGGTACTTTTATGCCAGTTGGGGCAGTCATCACTGGATTCTTAGTGAGTGTTTTTGCATTTGGAAATCAGGAGGATGTAGTTACACCAAGAACAATAGTTTTTTGGCCGACAATTTCGGCACTAATTACAGCAATACCAGAATTTATTGAAGGAAATGACACCGACGCTAAAGCTCGAATTCCTAAGCCAGAAGACCGCCAAAGAATTATAGTTTTAGTTGCTAGTAGTATGCTGCTAAGTTGCTGGATTCAGTTTTATTTTGTGATGAATAATTGGTTACGACAATATCCAAGCTTGCAGGCAGATACTTTTCAACGTAGTGCCTTTGTTGTAAGAACAGAAGAACGAGTAAAAATCCCACGAAATGGCGTTATAATTCTAGACAAAATTCAACCAATAGTAGTAGAACAAATAGCTGAAAGACCTTGGTCGGAAGTAGAGAAATGGCTGCTAGATGCGAAACAACGGGTAGGAACTCTAGGTAGGGAAATAATTCAAAAAAACCTAAGTCAATATGAAGAGAAGGAATTATGGCGCGTTGAACCGCGTGTAGCTAATACTAAGTCTGGATACATATTAGATTTATTAAGTATTTGGATAGGCCCGAGTTCTAACCCACGGGGCTATTACTTAAAAAAATCTTGTCGGATTGAACCAGTTGCAGCAACCAATGGTTCAGGAAATAAGATTACAGTTGCAGAAATTGAATGCGATCGCATTACTAAATTGATTGCTGGAGCGCCACCTCCACAGCAGTAAGGGAGACCATGCACAATGACAAATAACAAATGAGTATTAACAGAATTTTTGTATTAGCAAAGAATGTGTTTCAGGAAGTGGTACGCGATCGCATCTTATATATTATTGGTTTTTATGCGCTAATACTCGCCACCGCCTTCCGCGTCCTTCCTGAGTTTGCAGCTACAACTGAAGACAAAATGTTTTTAGACTTTGGGATGGCGGCCATGAATGCCATCGGGTTAATTGTGACGATATTTGTTGGTACGGGACTAGTTAATAAAGAAATTGAAAAACGCACTATCTTAATGTTAATTGCTAAACCTGTCAGCCGCAGCGAAATTATCATCGGCAAATACTTGGGTTTATCCGCAATATTAGCTCTACTTGTCGCCATGATGACAGCAATTTATCTAGTATTTTTGCAAATTGGTAATATTCCTCATCCAACGGCGAGCATTTTAATTGCTGCAATTTTTTTATTTTTGCAGTTATCATTAATAACCGCTTTAGCTATTACATTCGGTGTTTTTACTGCTTCTCTGCTAGCGACTGTTTTAACCTTTGCGGTATATTTAATCGGTAATGTTACTCAAGATTTAGTACAACTTGGTCGTCTGAGTCACAACCCTGGTATGGAACGTCTAACTCAAGGCTTGTTTCTAATTTTGCCAGATTTATCTAGATTAGATTTAAAAAATGATGCTGTTTATGGTCTGCAAGCACTACCTGATGTAACTGGACTGATTACCAATGCTGGCTATGGCTTAGTTTATAGTGCCATGTTGTTAGCGATCGCTATCCTTCTCTTCTCACAACGCGAGTTTTAGTGATTGGTCATTGAGAGAAAATGATAAATGACTAATAAATCACTATCTGAGGTTGCTCAACTGTACCATCAGGCATGATAGTATCCCGTAACTTCGCATAAATCAGATTTGTTTCTGAAAGGTTTGTCTTACTCAAGTTTGCCTTAGTTAAGTTTGCCCATGTCAGGTCTGCACCCATTAAATTAGCTTCAGTTAAATTAGCTTCTAATAATATTGCTCCACATAGCTTTGCTCTGGCGAGATTTGCAAAACTTAAGTTAGCTTCAATCAGCGATGCTTCAATTAATTGGGCTTCACTTAGGTCTGCTTCTCTCAAATCCGCAGCACATAAAGAAGTTCCCCAAAGGTTACTACCTGTGAGTTTTACCCGCCATAAGAAAGTTCCACATAAATTTGCTTGTCTTAAGTCAGCATTAATTAAATTAGCTTCACACAAAGAGGCTTCATACAAATTAGCTCCACGTAAACTAGCTTGCATTAAATTTGCGCCACTTAAATTAGCACGAATCAGGATAGAACCGCATAGATTTGCACCACGTAAATCAGATCCTATGAAGTTAACACCACTTAAATCAACTCCTTTCAGATCGATTTCTCTTAAATCACATCCACTCAAATCTTGGTGCTTAAAAGATTTATTTGTGATTTGATTTAATATAAATTCCTGCTTGTCAGCATAATTTTTCATAGTATTCACCTCTGGGTGTAATTTATCTCAAAGGTTGAGTATGAGAGCTACCGTATCTTGAGAGTACACCCCAAATGTAGATAAGTTCGGTAAATAATCAAAAATAAATTCCCCAAAAATCGCCAATCACTTGAAAAACCGTTCTTTAAGTAGTTTTTAAAACAAAAAATCCTGACTTAAGTCAGGAAATATTGATAACAAGACTTCAACAAAAAGAAAATAAAAACAGGGTATAATGCTTTACTAACGTAAGTTTCACATTCAAGTAATTTCAACATGAAAAAGATCAGCCATCACGCCTAAAAGATTGCATATTAAATTTTCTTCACGTAAGGTTTATGATAGAAAAAGGTGGTCATTGGACATTTAAAGTACAAATGACCTAGTTATTAATTTCCAACAACCCAGGTGGCGGCGTAATTTCAATGCGACCAGATGTTAAGTCTACTACTGGTGCGATCGCTTGCACAAATGGAATCAAAACAGTCTTTTGTTTTTTGTCAGCAGTAAATGATTCATCCAGCTTTACTTCTAACAAATCATTGCCGGCGGCGATGATATCTACCACCGTACCAACGAGTTCGCCAGATGCTTGCATAAAGACTGACAAGCCAATTAAATCGAGGACATGATATTCATCTTCGCCTAATTGGGGGCGATCGCTTGCTGCCACCATTAACTTACAACCGCGCAACGCTTCCGCCTGATCGCAATTTTCCACACCAGCTAATTTGATTACATATAAGTTTTTGTTACTGATATAACGTCCTGTCAATAATTCCATTGGTTGTGGTTCGGTTTCACCCAAACGCAACAACCAACGTTTTCCCGGCACCTCAAATCTTTCGGGAAAGTCAGATACAGGATAAACCCGTAATTCTCCAGATAATCCTTGAGGAGCAACAATTTTACCAATTTCTAGCCAATCATTTGATTTGTCATTTGTCATTTGTCATTTGTCATTTGTCATTGGGCATTAAACATTAATTATTAATTCTTCTCCCTCATCTCCCACTCAGCACTCCCCAGTCACTACTCAGCACTCACTACGGCACGTTGATAAGCTTCTTCAGCTACTTTTGCTAAACGTTTCATAGCAGTGGCAATCTCCTCATCGCTACCTGTAAGACTGATGCGGAAGCATTGATGCTTGTGCGCCCACTCTTCCTCTAAACCAGGGAAGAAGGTATTTCCAGGTACAATAATTACACCTACTTGCTTTAGTCGCTGGTAAAATTCCCAGTCACTGATGGGTAAATCCTCTAACCACAGCCAAGCAAAAATTGCTCCTTCACCGCGATGTAGAAACCAAGGTAAATTCTTGGGCATCGCTTGTTCTAAGTTGGTTTCTAAAACGGCAAACTTATTTCGGTAAAAGGGACGAATGACAGTTTTAGAAATTTCCACTAAAGCACCAGAATTAATTGCAAGGGCAGTGATCGCTTGGCCGTAACGTGAAGAATGGAGACTTATATTTGCCTGGAAGCACTCTAGCACTTCAATCCACTTTTCATCCCCAATAGCAATACCAATCCTTTCTCCTGGTAATCCGGCTTTCGATAAACTCATGCAGTGGAGGATATTATCACCAAACACTGGTGTCATGTCGGTAAAGTTCAATGCTGGGAAGGGAAGTCCATAAGCCGAGTCAATTAACACGGGCACATTGTAAGGTGCAGCCAGAGCAGCAATCTTTTTCACCTCATCATCGGTGAGGACGTTACCAGTGGGATTACAGGGGCGAGAGAAGATCACACAACCTGTATTTTCTGTAATCGACACTTGGCTGAAGTCGGGGCGATATTTAAATCGGTGGGCAGCTACATCAATATCGAGAGTTGGTTTGTAGGCGATTAAAGCTTTTGGAACTAAGCAGATACCGCCGTAACCTGTATAGTCAGGACTGAGGGGCAAAACGATTTGTTTTAACTTGCCGCTGGAAGTGTAGCCACCGAAGGTATTTGCAGCGTAGAAGTAAAGAGTTTGACTACCGGGAGTAATGAGAATATTACGTTCGGTTAAGTTTAACCCGTAGCGTTTGTTAAAATCATTAGCGATCGCTTCAACTAACGGTGCATAGCCCTGACTTGAACCGTAGCGGCAAACTACCTCACCATATTCAGAGCTAGCTAAAAGCTGTGCAGTACAATCCCGCCACAACTGCTCTACCTCTGGCAAAATCAACGGATTACCAGCACTCAAATTAATAAACTGCTGCCCTGCACCCGCTCGTAATGTTTCGATAATATCCTTCATGATTGCTCTTACGCCAGTCAGGTTAGACATTTGAGCGCCAATTTGTGTTAGGGCAGGGTTCATAAGCTGTGACAAAATTTATTAATTGAGGATGGACAAATTATCTGGGAATTGCTGCTGACATCAAGTTTACATCGTTGCCAAAACAGCTATTGCCGCCTTTAACTAATTTAGCTAGAGAATAATACTTTAACAAAGTATATTTATTGTTATGGCGGCGATCGTGCTTAGTAAATACGATGAAGTGATACAAAAGTGTATCATGCGCTCAATATATTTAAGTGAAACAATCCCCTGCTTTAGCATTGGGGAGAACATTAAAAAACTATACAGGAGATCTGACATTGCAAGTTAAAGCAGCAGTAGCTTATAGTGCAGGTAAGCCGTTGACTATTGAAACCGTTCAACTATCAGCACCGCAAGCTGGGGAAGTGTTAGTTGAGGTTAAGGCCACCGGAGTTTGCCATACTGATGCCTTTACCCTATCTGGTGAAGATCCCGAAGGTTTGTTTCCGGCAATTTTGGGACATGTAGGTGCTGGTGTGGTAGTAGAGGTAGGTGCTGGTGTCCCCAGTCTCAAACCAGGGGCTCAGGTGATTCCTCTGTACACTCCCGAATGCCGTCAGTGCGAATATTGTTTGAGTTTCAAAACTAATCTTTGTCAAGCTATTCGCTTAACTCAAGCACGCGGTGTCATGCCTAATGGCAGCAGTCGCTTTAGTATCGATGGGCAAATGATTCATCATTACATGGGTACATCCACCTTTGCTAACTATACGGTGCTGCCGGAAATCGCCCTGGCAAAAATTCGAGAAGACGCGCCATTTGATAAGGTTTGTTACATTGGCTGTGGTGTCACTACTGGTATTGGTGCAGTTATCAATACTGCCAAGGTAGAACCGGGAGCAAATGTCGTAGTTTTTGGCTTGGGTGGTATTGGCTTAAATGTCATCCAAGCAGCGCGGATGGTAGGGGCGAATATGATTGTCGGGGTAGATATTAATCCCAGCAAACGTGCTTTGGCAGAAAAGTTTGGCATGACACACTTTGTTAATCCTCAAGAAGTAGAGGGTGATTTAGTTCCCTATCTAGTTGATTTAACAAAAGGCGGTGCTGATTATAGTTTTGAATGTATCGGTAATGTCAAACTTATGCGTCAAGCATTAGAATGCTGCCACAAAGGTTGGGGTGTTAGTGTAATTATTGGTGTTGCTGCTGCTGGGCAGGAAATCAGTACTCGTCCTTTTCAATTAGTAACTGGGCGTGTTTGGAAAGGTTCAGCATTTGGTGGTGCTAAAGGACGTACAGATGTGCCGAAAATTGTTGATTGGTACATGGAAGGTAAGATAAACATTGATGATTTGATTACCCATGTGATGCCCATTGAGCAAATTAATCATGCTTTTGAATTAATGCACAAAGGCGAATCAATTCGCAGTGTAGTAACTTTTTAGCATTTCTAGTCGGAGCCTGGGAACGAGAGAATCTAATTCCAGTCCACTAAATCGGATATTTTATTGTCAAGGATATTTGCTGATTACTTGATCAAAATACTTAAATGCTTTCACCAAATGGCATTTGACTTACTCAAAATGCCATTCGACTTACTCATTTTGGTGTTTTACGTAAGCAAAACGTTATTTGACTTACTCAAAATGCCATTCGACTTACTCATTTTGGTGTTTTTTGTAAGCAAAACGTCATTCGACTTATTCAAAATGCCATTCGACTTACTCATTTCAGTGTTTTCCGCAAGCAAAATGGCATTCGACTTACTCTTTGGGCATATCACGCACTCATTTTAGTGTAAATAGGTGGGCGTGAATAATTAAAGGACTGCTGATCAAGTATTCAATAAGTCAACTTAAGCTTAAATTGAGACGCATGACATCTGTGCGCTCTAGAATTAAGGAAAGTTCACTAGGTTTGAACCCACTATGCAAACACCACAAACCAGACAAACAGAGGGAAACCTAATGCCAAACTTCTATGAAGCAGACTTCTACAGTTGGACTCAAGAACAAGCTAACCTACTGCGTCATCACCAATGGAATCAGCTTGATTTGCCAAATTTAATTGAGGAAATTGAATCTTTGGGAAGAAAGGAACGCCAAGAATTGAGAAATCGTCTTAGTATATTAATTGGACATTTGCTCAAGTGGGAATATCAAGTAAAGCAACGAAGTCGTAGTTGGTTAGCGACAACTAGAGTACAACGACGGGAGATTCTCAAGTTGCTAAGTGAAAATCCTAGTCTGAAACCTTACCTTGAAGAAGCACTCCAGGAATCATATCAAAACGCTAAGGATTTAGCATCGGGAGAAACAAATCTGCCACTCTCAACTTTTCCCAAACAATGCTTGTATCCTTTTGAGGAAATTCTGAGCGATCGCTTTTATCCAGGTGAGCCTGCAACAGATGATTTAATGGAATAATGTAAATGTCCTTAATAACGGCTGCTTGTTTATTCATAACGCACCCATTACCTTATTTTGTGAGTTAATTAATATGGTTTTACAAACAGAAAAGCGCAACTATACTCCACAAGAATATCTGGAATTAGAAGACAATGCTGAATATAAAAATGAATACAGAGACGGAGAAATTATACAGATGACAGGGGGAACAACTAACCACAACAAAATTGCACTTAATTTTTGTAGAAAATTTCCTCTGACAGTGCAAGAACAAGATTATGACATATATATAGGCGATGTTAAATTATCAATACCTCGTTATCATATTTATACTTATCCTGATGTGATGGTCATCAAAGGTAAGCCTATTTATGAGGGAATAGGTACAACAATTATTACTAATCCCTTGTTAATTGTTGAAGTATTATCAAATTCAACTAAAAATTATGACAAAACAGATAAGTTTAAATATTATCGTTCTCTTGCTGATTTCCAGGAATATATTATGATTGACCAGTATAGTTTTAGTGTAGAACAATTTGCAAAACAAGCAGAAGGGCAATGGATATTTAAAGAATACGAAGGTGAAGAGGCAGTTTTAATTCTGAATTCTATCGACTTTCAAATTGCCTTGCGAGAAATTTATGAGCGGGTTAATTTTGAGTTAATTGAGGAATAAAACAACAAACAAAATTTTAACATCTAATGCGATCGCAAAGTCAAAGCAATACTTGCACACTTACCACTAGAGCGGTATGGACTTCTTTGGTTAACACCGTTAAGTTGTTGTCCAATACCGAAACTTAGAAAAATACTGAGTAAAAACCCGATAAGTTAATGTGATTTGCGTCATGAACGTAGATAGAAGACGCAATTCGTTCATGTACCTTAACCTTGGATACCCTATAGTCTACAACTAAACGCCGCTATTTAACAAGAATTACTTTATACAAGCGATCGCCCTTTATATTTAATTCAACTGTAGGAAGCTACGCATAGCGTTCCGCAGCAAAGGTGTCGCGGATTCTATCATCCTCAACACCGACACAAAAAACATATTTGATTTTATGGCGGGATGAGAAAGATGAAACGGTTAATGGTAAAGTTTTAGCCTGTGGCCTTATCCAAACCCTAACCAGAGTGTCAGAGTTGAGGAGGTATCAATTACTCAATCTTCTTGCATGATCAACGGTCAGTAGCCAGATTCATCAGTGCTTTAAGGAAATCCAACAGAAATATATGAAGTTTTGTTACACAATGCGTAATTATTACTAGCCAAGATGATGTCATAATTATGGGAGTTCGCAAGAGCTTTAGAAACCTAATGCTTTCGTGCCACACCAGACTATGTATCTTTGATTCCTTTGTTACCAAAGTGTACTAATTGAAGCCAGGTTAATTTAGTACATCACAAGATAAATTCACACATTTACCAGTCTGCAAGGAGAGCAAAACTCATGGATTCTCAAACAGTACAGTCAATAGTTATAGATTCTCAAACATTACAGCAATTAGAAGACGAGATTAAGAACGAATTGAGTAACATACTGAATAACTCTAACTTCGGCGAATTACTCAAAAAATACGGCATATCAGGGCAAAATATTTTAAAAGTTCAGTGCTTACTCGATTTAACTAAAATTGAAGTTAGTGATACTGATGATAATCAGCAAACCAAGAATTTTTTACAAACAATTAATAAAGAACAAAAACCAACAGTTAAAACACTTTCTATGAGTGGTTTTTGTAAACCTTGCCCAGTACCTGGCTATCCTAGTGGCTGCTGGGTAGGTTAGATATAACTAAATTCACATCTAGTGATGTTGGTGAAGGTAAGTAAGACAAAGAATTTTCATAACTAATTTTGCAACAGGAAACAATGCTAGTGGAATTGTGATACTGAAAACCTTGCTTGCTACCTTCGTATATTCAAGATTTGTAGTGCTAAGTAATATAACTGCTCCTGCTAACAATAGCTTCTTTAGTGAGTATGAAAATGGTAATTTATTCACTTATTAGCTAGGCTCTATAGTTCACGTTGGATTCTCATTGTTTTTAATAATTAATTAAGCAGTATTTCAGTATTAAATCATTATTTATAGGGTGCAAATTTTGTTATGGCTCAAAACAGCAGTGTTTGGTGCTGGCAGTTAAGTTTAATGAGTTCTTTAGCAATTACTGGAACACTCGCCTTATCTGAGTATTGTGCCTTCGCACAGGTTAAAGAGGATGTTACTCTCGGAGCTAATAGTTCAATAGTTACACCTACGCTGATTAATGGTCAACCTACTGACCAGATCGATGGTGGGGCAATTCGTGGTACAAACTTGTTTCACAGTTTTGAACAGTTTTCTGTTCTCACTGGCAGTACAGCCTACTTTAACAATGCGGCAAATATTGAGAATGTCATCACTCGTGTAACGGGCAAGTCTATTTCTAATATTGATGGCATACTTCGAGCTAACGGTAGAGCCAACCTCTTTCTAATTAATCCCAACGGGATTGTTTTTGGCCCCAATGCTTCTTTAAACATCAATGGTTCATTCGTAGCAAGTACGGCGAGTAGTCTGAACTTTGCCGATGATACTAAATTTAGCGCCACAGCTTCCCAAACTACACCCCTTCTTACAGTTAGTGTTCCCGTTGGTTTACAATTTGGAGCTACACCAGGAACCATCCGCAATCAATCCCAAGCAAGTCCAGGTGGCGCAATTAATGCCTTGGGAGAGCCTGTTGGTTTACAGGTGCAGCAAGGTAAAACATTGGCACTTGTAGGCGGCGATCTTGTGCTGGAGGGAGGAAATTTAACAGCAAAGGGAGGACGAATAGAGCTAGGAAGTGTTGCTCTTAATAGTCTTGTTCAAATGAAGCAAACAGACCAAGGTTGGGACTTGGGATACGAAAGTGTAAAGAATTTTCAGGACATCCAACTAATTTCGCGAGATGAAATCCCTTCTTATGTAAATGTCAGTGGCGAGAGTGGAAGTAATATTGTGGTGCAAGGCAGGCGCGTTCTCATAACTGGTTCTTCACAGATTTTGGCTAATAGCCTGAGCGCGCAACTAGCAGCAAATTTGACGGTTACTGCTTCAGATGTTGTAGAACTAATTGGCCCTGGTAATCCTTTAACGGTTGGGACTTTTGCTGGAGGAGGCGATGGAAACTTAACCATCAACACTAGGAAGTTAATTGTCAGCAATGGAGCACAAGTGTTGCTTGATACTTCTATCTCCGATTCAGTGGGACAATTAACCGTGAACGCCTCAGATTCTGTGGAACTAATCGGTGGTTTGTCCATTCCAGCCTCCTCTTTTTTCCCAGATGGTAGTTTTATACGTAGTGGATTATTTAGCGCAACTTATGATGTTGGAAATGCTGGTAACATCACGATTAATACTCGGAGGTTAAGTATCCAGGAAGGGGCAGAGGTGTCAACAAGGTCTGACGGACAATTAATATTTGCTGATAACCAATTTAAACCTGCTACGGGACAAGGAGGGAATTTGACTGTGAACGCCTCCGAGTCTATAGAATTAATTGGAACCTCACCAGATGGTACTAAGCTCAGTAATTTGTCTGCTTCAACTAAAGGTTCTGGATCTGCTGGAAATGTAGATATCACAACAAGACTATTAATTATCCGCAATGGAGCTGCAATAAATGTGAGCAGTGAAGCTCAAGAGGGTGTAGCCAATTTAGGGAAAGCAGGTGATCTCAATATCACCACTCGCTCCATCCTGCTCGACAAAGGAACACTCACATCTAACAGTGAATCAGGACAGGGCGGAAATATTTCGCTCAACGTGCAAGACTTATTACTGATGCGCCGTAACAGCCAAATATCTACTGACGCCGGCGGTAATGGAGATGGCGGTAATATCACCATCAACGCACCTTATGGTTTTATCGTTGCTTCTCCTTTAGGAAATAGCGATATCACCGCCAATGCCAACTCTGGCTCTGGTGGTAAAATTATAATCACTACTAAAAAGATATTTGGATTTCTGCAACGCACAGCGGCAGATGTACAGAGGCTTGATCCAACAGGTGAAATTCACCCGAATAACCTGCAAACAAATGACATTACGGCATTTTCTCGGCAAAACCCTTCATTAAGTGACGTAATACAAATCAACTCACCAGATGTTGACCCCAGTAAAGGATTAGTAGAATTGCCCGTAAATCTGGTTGATGCTTCGCAGCAAATTGTTGCTGGTTGTAATTCTGATGGAAAAATAGGAAGGGGTTCATTTATTGCTACTGGCCGTGGAGGAATAGTATCCGATCCCACGGAGCCATTGATAGCTGATGATGCGGTGCTGGCAGATTGGATTACTCTGGAACCAGAGAGTGAGAATAATGCTGACGGTGTTGAGAACAGAGTGGTTACTCAGGAGCAGCAAAATACAGAAGAAAAATTACAGAAAGTTAATTACATCAATGAACCTACTCAAATTGTAGAAGCCCAAGGGTGGGTTATAGATGCCAATGGGAACGTGGTTCTGGTTGCTCAAGTACCGACTGCAATGCCCCATAAATCCTCAATTACCACTGCATCTTGCACTGTTAATAATTAGACGTGAGTTTGACAAACCTCTCCTTCTTAGCTCAAAGAGGGGTAGGCGTAGCCAGCCGTAGGCATCGCCTTGCTACAAAACCCTCATTTGATATCCAGAGTGCATGAAAACAGACACGATTTTTTACACTTTATTCCAAACTCTCCCAGGTGTCTTATTTGAACTTTTAGAGCAATCCCAAGCCCTGGCGTTGCACTACCAATTTACCTCAGTAGAAATCAAAGAACTAGCACGTCGCATTGATGGTTTATTCTTACCTAAACCTGACTTTCCAGAAGACACAATCTATTTTGTTGAGGTACAGTTTCAGCGCGATGATGATATTTACTGGCGAATAATAACAGAAACTTTTTTGTATATAAATCAATATAAACCTCAACGTCGTTGGCAAGCAGTATTACTTTTTGCTCAACGCAGTCTCGACCCAGGTGTACCATTCATTTATCAAACATCATTAGCTCAACAGCAAATTCGTACAATTTATTTAGACGAGTTAGACAATGTACCATCATCTTCGATTGGGCTAGGCGTGATTAAGCTAGTAGTTGCAGCAGAAGATAAAGCAGTACAGCAAGCGAAAAACTTGATAAATCAAGTACAACAAACGGATGAAGCTAACCGTAGCAATCTCTTAGAATTAGTAGAGAGAATGCTTATCTATAAATTTGTAAACAAAACTCAGCAGGAGTTGGAAGCGATGTTTGGATTAACAGATTGGAGACAAACTAAATTTTACCAGGAAGTAAAGGAAGAAACAAAGCTGGAAACTTTACCCCGTCTGCTTAAGTTTGGTTTAAGTATAGAGCAAATCGCCGAAGCATTAGAATTGGATGTTAAACAGGTACGACAAGCTATTGAGAAGCAAGGAGAAGAAGGAACAGGAAGTAAATAAATTTGGGATAATGGTAAAGCGATGCCTAAATTGCTCTGCATCTACGCACTTTCAGCACCTCAATTATTTTTTATTTAAAACCGCGTTTGATACTCCACTACTGCACGACTGTCATCGGTTAAATTAGTGGAAGCACGCACACGAAATTCGTCGTTTATCCGGTAGTTAATACCCCATTGGAAAGGGTCATTTGTTGTTAATATTTTGATACTAGAAACAGATATTTTGGACGAAATATCAACCCCAGCCTCTGCTGCTAATTCCAAAGTTGAATTGCTTCTTCCCGCTCTGGGATTCTCAGAAATAACTGTAGGAAATATTCGCAATTCACTTAAGCCAAAGGTACTCCCAATCAGGTTAAAAGCTGACTGAAAATTGTTTAACACAGCTGAACCTGCGATGTTAATCAGACCCAAAGTACTGTCGCCACGTCCTTGGGTGTCTACAAACCCACCTCCTAAAAGAGCAACAATTTCGGTTTGACTACGTGACGGACTGCTTGTTAGTTCTAGATTTTCATTTAGTTTGCTGGCGAGACCGTTGATAGTAGCTTCGACTCGCACACTCTCTAAGGCTGATAAACCCGTGGTATTTATCCGGCTGAAGTCATTACTTTGAGTTACGTCTACCACCTTGGCAAACAGCCGAATATCTAAGTCGGGGTCGCGGGGTTGAGAAGGACTAAACGTTGCGGTGTGTGTATAGCCACGAGCAAGGTTAAATTGAGTAGTAAATAAATTAACCCCACCTTTTTCTAAGCGAATAGTGCCATCGGGTATGGGCTGATTGATTGAGCCGTTAACTATAAGATTACCAGTTGCGCGGAAACTGAGAATAGGGGGACGGGTAATTTTGACGTTTTTGCCTAGTTCTAAATTTAGTTTATTAAATCTGGCACTTGTATTTCCCACCCCATTCCCAATTTCAGATTTGCTCTGCTTATTGACTTTTGTCGGTGATACACCAACACTACTATTTGCAGATGTAGTGGCATCGGTAGATTCTGCTAGCAATACCTGACCATCAAATAAATTTACTTTACCGCCAATTATGGGGCTAAGGGCAGAACCAGTAATCTGCAAATTACCGCTAGCGCCTCCTTGATAAAGTCCCTTGAGATTCAACGCTAGTTGGTCAAGGTTAACGGTCAGGGGATTGTTGATAGTTGCGTTCTGATTGTCGAAAATGGGAATTTCTCCAGCAGCTTCTACCTTCCCACGGCTAAATCTACCCTGAAGATTCTCTACTAATATACGATCAAAATTAAACAGCACTTTACCTGTGACATCTCTAAGCTTACCTGGCAAAGCCTGGGCTGAAAAAGTAGCATTATTAATAGTAGCAATTCCATCTACTTCAGGTTTTTGCAATGTTCCGCGTACCTTGAGGTCTACTTCTCCTTCCCCTTTCTCAAATACTATCTGGTTAGTTAATGCGTTTAACAGTCCCAATCCTTCATTTTCCAACTTCATATCCAAACTGATTTGCTCACTGTCTGATGCCACGGAAGCAAAAGGCAATTTATAAGGTATGCTGCCAGTAATATCAACAGGTTTTGGACTACCAATTGCTAGAGTACTACCAAAGTTTAAGCGCCCGTTGGCATAGCTGAAACTCGCCGTCGCTGACTCTATTGCCTTCTGATTCAGTGACCCTTGTATGATTTCCAATTCGCCTCTAGCTTGGGGATTAGCAATGCTCCCTGCTAAGGCTGCTGTAGCGTTAAGATTACCTGTGATTCCAATTGGCAGTTTGACAAAATTATTCAGTACTTGTACCGGAAAATTATTCACTCGTAGCTGACCAGACTGTTCTTCACCGCCAACGTTACCCGTGAAGGCAATCAGCCTGTTTTTAGACTCGATTCGTAAAGGTCGCAAACTTAAAACACCGTTTTGAAAGTTACCTTCGGCAATCACGTTTTCGGCAGTATAAAAACGACTTTTTTCTTCCTTTCTACCCCAGGCAAGGTTTTGTGCATTCAAATTAAATTCCACTGACAATCCATTGGCTCTAGCTGTATCTACAGCGACTTCCCCGTTAAAAGTCCCCTTTAAGTCTGCCAAATCCGGTATTGGAGTGGAATCAAGGCGCTGTTGTTCCTGTTCTGCTACCAGGGCTTCGATTTCAGAAAATCGTTGGATTTGAGTTAATAAGGGCTGATTTAACGACCCTTGGGGGTTGGTGGTTAGATCCGCTGCTGTGCCGTAAATTTCTGGTGAACCACCTGGCAAATTTTGTAAATCAAATATCTGCGTTACAGTTAGAACATCTTGGATCTCTCCCTGGTTGACGTTCAGTTTACCTTGTAGTTGAGGGACTTTAGAGGTTTGATCAAAAGTACCAACAAAGGCGTAGCTACTTTTGCCTTTGACAAATTCACTACTGACGAGTGTGGCTTTACCGTTACCGTAGCGGAATTGAGCAGCTAAACGATCGCCTTTAACCCGGCCAATTTGCGGTTCGGCGATCGCTAAATTACCTGTTGCTGCCAATGTCTGCTGATTAAAGAGCAAATCCCCAGTTAACAATCCAGCGATCTTACCAGTACCTAAACGAGTAATTGGTGGCGGAGTCAAATTCAATATTTGCAAGGGGAAATTTGCGACTTTGAGCGTCCAATCATTTCCTTGAGCATTACCTGTGGCTAATGCTTGCTGCCATTTTACTAAGAAGGATTTGGGGCGATTATTGGCATCTAAATTGAAAGTCAATTTATCGCTATTACCCGCCAAGTTCAAATTTAAACCGCGTCCCTGTGCTGACTCGATATTTCCAGTTAACAACGGCTCAAAAGCAATATCTTGAACAACAAAATCTCGTAAGTTGATTTGCCCTACTACATTTGGTAAGGGCAACTTACCAGTGATTTGACCATTAAAATCTAGTCTCCCCGCCACAGCAACCTGATTAGGAAGATTGATCGGTAACTGTTTTAGGTTGTAATTCTGTGCCTGGACGTTGAGATTTAGGGCAGTAATTTCCGGTATACCAGCCTTTTTTGCATTGGCTAATATGTTACCAGTAACATTTAAACCGGGAGCAGTTGCTCGCTCAATAGTCAGTCTTTCACCACTCCAAGCGATCGCAGCTGTCAGGGGTTGTTCAAGACCAGGGATACCTTGAGATAACTGCACCTGTCCAGCAGCACGCACATCAGCTAACTTGGATGATCCTAGACTGCCAGCTAATTGCAACTGACCGCCAAATTGACCACGCAATTGCTGATTTAAGCGATTTAATTCCACACCGTCAGCATTAACTACAGCTTGATAGCGACCATTGGACAATTGGATATTAGAGGCTGCGATCGCCCCACCGAGAATATCCAGCCGTCCCTGACCACTGGCTTGGATAGTTTGCGGTTGGAAGGATTCAACAGAACCCGCTACATTGAACTGACCATTTAACGCCCCTTGAAACTGCTTTGGTACTGCTACCAACTGCTGCAACGGGACATTATTTACTTGAAGTTGCGTTTGATATAGACCATTAGTCACTTGAATATTAGAGGCGGCGATGGCACCACCCGCAACATTTATTAGTGCCTGACCGCTAGCTTGAATAGTTTGCGGCTGGAAGGACTCAACAGAACCCGCTACGTTGAACTGACCATTTAACGTTCCTTGGAACTGCTTTGGTACTGTTGCCAACTGCTGTACAGACACATTCTTAGCCTGAACTTGCGCCTGATATAGACCATTAGCCACTTGAATATTAGAGGCGGCGATTGCACCCGCACCAATAGCAAGGCGACCCTCACCACTGCCACTGAGGGTTTTGAGACTGAAATTATCTCTGTTGCCTGTTATTTGGAATGTACCCGCCAATGGATTATTGAAAACTGGGAGAGACTCTTGCAATATCCGCCCCAGTCGCACATTATTAGCTACAAGTTGAGCAGAAAAGCTTTGGTCTTGCAGTTGAATATTAGACACTGCAACTGTGCCGCCAGCAATTTCAACTCCTGCGCCATCAGTGCGAATCGTGGCAATTTTAAATGGTGCTGTGCTACCTGAGAGGATCAGACGACCATTAAACTGTACCCCAGCCAAAGAGACATTTTCTAGTTGACTTTTATCTACAAATGGTTCTAATTTTACCTCAGAGGCAACAGCCACAGATTGCCAACGCTCATTGGCATAACTACCAGTTGCTCGTACCGTACCACCACTGACATTCAAAGCTACATTACGGAAAGAAACAGTACGATCGCTAGCGATCGCAACTTCACCAGTTCCGGGGTAAGTTCCGTTAGGAGCTTGGAATTGTACCACAGTTTGGACATTAGTAGCAACGCCTGTTAGTTGGGCTGTACCTGAGACATTGCCGATTTGGAAATTGGGTGTTGTTTCGTAAACTTTGGCGATCGCATCCCCTGGAACATTCTGGGCAGCAAAATTTAAATCTAGTTGGGGGATGATACTGAGTTCAATTGTGCCAGCGCCAGTGATTTCACCACCAGCTTTGGCTTTACCTTGAATATCTTTCAGGGTAAGTAAAGAAGAAGAAGAAGAAGAAGAAGAAGAAGCATCAGTAGTAAGCTCAAACTTACCACTGATGTTGTTAAAATCAACTTTATCAATCCGGGCAGTTTGGAGCGTGGTAACTGTGCCTGAGAGAATTGGCTGGGTATTTGATCCAGTAAGCTGCAAATCTGCTCGTACTTGTCCAGCGATCGGTACAGGTAGTTTTACTTTGAGAGTCTCTTGGGCATTAACCAAACTCACCGAATTTACACGCCCCGCCAACTTAAAGCCAGCGAGAGTGTCAATGATTCCCGTAACCACTACAGGAATTTTGCCGTAATTGGTAGTAGCATTATTTAACCGCAATTCCGTTCCCTGGAAGTAGAGGTTTCCTTCGCTATTGGTCAACAGTTGCGGAACTTTCGGAATTTTAACCGTTACGCCTTGCACAGTAGCGTTGCCAAACAATAAAGTCTGCTGTTTTGGTATCAACCGAATTAATAAATCGCCATTGGCTCGACCCGCTTGTAAGTTCACTGGTAACTTGATCAACCGAGAAATATCCTCAGCTAGCAAATCTTGCGATCGCACCTGAAAGTTACCTGCTAGAACCTTAGAAAGTGTCTCTCCCTGAATAGAAATATTGCCACCACTGTCTGCTTGACCTCCGATATCAAACCTGATCAACCGTTCGTTGGCTAAGAGTTGGGCAGTTCCGTTGACTTGAGAAAATGTGACGGGGGATGAGGAGGATGTTGCTTCCCCGGCTCTCTTTTGCGGCATCAACGCCAGCTTGGCATTGCGAAACCGCAGTTTGTCCAAATCGGTTTTAATGGCGCTGCCTTTACCTGACGGCGCTATTTTAGTGGAAACCCAGCGCACTGGGTCATCCTGTTCAATGTAAATATCTGGGTTGACTAAGGTGACATCTAGCTTTAACTGGCGACTAAAGATGAGGTTTAACAGGTCAAAACCCACCTCCACAGTTTCGACTGCGACCCGATCTGAATCTGTGGGTGTAGCTGGGATAGCTGAAGCCCCAAACTGCACTCCCGTCAACGAAAATTGTGTGACTTTTCCGAGTTGTACTGGACGGTTGAGTGTAGTCGTGAGACTTTTTTGTGCCAACGGTGTTAACTCTGTTTGAACAAAAGTCCATAACCGCCAAATACCAACGACAACTCCTAACAGCAAAAGTCCGCCCAAGGCAATGCTACCCCGACTCAACACCAGCAACCACGGACGCTTGCTGATCGGGTAAGGAGAGTGGTGATCTTGATTGGGAGATTTAGTCATTTGCTTTCACTTTATTAATCGCCGGATGTCGCTGGCACGCACAAGCATTAACTGGCACATAGATTCAGTATGCCATTTCCAGGATACGCCAACTAAACCGAAGACATCATTAGTTGAGTTACGGTATTTGCTTAATCCAACACTTATGCTTAATAATATTGGCGTTTTCAGGAAAATCTGATCTGAATAGAGTGAAAATTCTTACTGTGACTTTCCCTGGGGCACAAACTAGAACTTTAATATGAATAGACCTTAAAAAAGACAGATGATTACACCAATGCGTGTTTTTGTATTAGTTTTTAACGCTCGAACGGAAAATGAGGGGATTCACACGATTCGAGAGGGCGATGCCTACGGCGGCAAGCTACGCAATAAAATTCTGATGTTCGAGTCAGAAGACGATGCCACGCGCTTTGCCCTGATGTTGGAAGCTCAAGATTTCCCCGCACCTACACCAGAACCATTCGATGCAGAGGAAATCAAGGAATTTTGCGAAAGTGCTGGATATGAATGGGAAATCATCCCGGAAAACAGCAATTTAGTTGTCACTCCCCCAGAACTTAACGTGGAAGAAACCGACTGGCAAGCAGACGCTAAGAAGGAGGATACTGTTGAAGACACCTTCCCTTTCAATCAACAGCCGCTAGAAGAACCAGAATTGTCTGATTCTGAACTAGAGAAGATTCGTCGCAAATTGGAAGGATTGTTGTAATTAATCATTAGTCATTAGCCATTGGTCAATGAAAAATGACAGAGGACAAAAGAAAAATGACAGAGGACAAATGACAAATTTGCAGGAACGCGGACATCTTTTAACTGAGATGGTAAATCCTAACAGTCTTAACTTAGACCAGCTTAGTTCTCTGGAATTGGTAGAGCTGTTTAATAGTGAAGACCAAAAGGCAGTTGCAGCGGTTGCAGCAGCGAAAATTCAGTTGGCACAAGCAATTGATCGCATCGCAGAGCGTCTGCGCCACGGAGGACGCTTATTTTATATTGGTGCGGGTACAAGTGGTCGGTTAGGAGTGTTAGATGCTGCTGAATGTCCACCTACTTTTTGTACGCCCCCAGAGTTAGTACAGGGGATTATTGCTGGTGGTGCGGGTGCGCTGGTACGCAGTTCTGAAGATTTAGAAGATAGCATCGAAGAGGGCGAGGCGGCGATCGCTGGGCGACACATTACCCAACTAGATGTCGTAGTCGGCATTACTGCGGGTGGTACAACACCATTTGTCCACGGTGCGCTCCATGCTGCTCGTCAGCGGGGAGCCACTACTATTTTTATCGCCTGTGTTCCGGCTGAACAAGTTAGCTTTGATGCCGATATTGACATTCGCCTATTGACAGGGCCAGAAATAGTTGCCGGATCAACTCGCCTGAAAGCTGGTACAGCTACGAAGTTAGCTTTAAATATCCTTTCAACTGGGGTGATGGTAAAGCTAGGCAAAGTCTATGGCAATCGAATGGTGGATGTGGCGGTAACAAATCAAAAGTTACGCGATCGCGCTATGGGAATTTTGCAAGACCTCACTAGTTTAAATCGGGAAGCTGCTGGTTTTTTATTAGAACGTAGTGGTAAGTGGGTTAAATTAGCGTTATTGATGCACTGGACTGGTTTGGAAAAAGCCGAGGGCAATCAGCTTCTTTCAGAACACCAAGGTAATCTTAGAGCAGCTGTTGTCAACTATCAAAATCACAAGCAACCTTGAAGAAACTTTCTTAAATAAATACTCTATATAGGTTGTGTTAGGCGCATATTTTGAGATAATTTTTCACGAGAAATATCAGGATAAGCGCCTAACGTCCCTACTTAATATTTACTTTATTAATGCTCCCTTAAATAAGAAATGCTTTAGCAACTTATCCTAACTTTTTTGATTTCCAACTAGATTTATTTGCTCGTAGGAAATACTTTATAAGTATGTTACATTATAGATGTAACTATAAAAGCATCAATTTTTTATTGGCAAATTTGTTACGCAGCAGGCAAAGCGATCGCACACATCTATTTTATTAATCAGGCAATGGTTTCTATCGCGCTGGTGTAATTGAAGCAGATAGCACCCTGAGCCAAGCCGCAGTGATCAGCTACTAATGTAGTCAGATTAACATCCTGATTAGATTGTCCTCAAACATCTTTAGCGAATACACCTTTTGAGATTCGGATCAGATCCTTAAATCCTTTCCTTATATCCTGAGTTGGCTTTTCTAAAGTCACCTACCTCTAAGGAGAGTGACTTTTAATGTCATCAGATAAAAACCTCTTTCAGCCGCCAGCAAATAAGCTGCTTGCAGCTCTACCAGCCAACGATTATAAGCGTCTTGTTCCCCACCTGAAACTGGTTCAGCTCCCAGTTAACCAAGTCATTTACAAAGCAACTGAACCCATCACACACATCTATTTTCCTGATCAGGGAATGGTTTCTATAGTCAACACTATGGAAGATGGCTCGACAGTGGAAGTTGGTATAGTGAGCAATGAAGGCATGGTGGGTATCCCAGTAATTTTAGGAGACGGCATCACAATCACAACAGCGTTTGTACAGGTTTCGGGTACTGCCTTGCAGATAGATGCAGATGTACTTAAAGCCGAATTGAATCGGGGTGGAGCTATTCAAACCCTACTGCTGCGCTACGTACAAGCTGTATATGCTGAACTGGCGCAAGGAGCTGCCTGTAACCGCCTGCATACATTAGAAGAACGGCTAGCTCGCTGGCTGCTCACAGTCTCTGAACGTCTAGAATCAGAGGATTTTCTACTTACGCAAGAATTTATCTCACAGATGCTAGGTGTACGTCGCTCTGGCGTTACAGTGGCGGCTAGCACCTTAAGTCGAGCCGGAATGATCAGCTACCAACGTGGTCATATTAAGATCCTGAATCGAGAAGATTTGGAAGCAACTTCCTGCGAATGTTATCGAGTTATACAAAATGAATTTACTCGCTTACTGGGCTTTTTGCCCAGTAAGCGATCCGATAAATTTTTTTGATATGCAAATGCATCAAGTACGAAATGTAGAGGCAATTCATGAATTGCCCCTACGGTAAATCAAGGCTTTCACTGCATTTTTGCGTAAGTCCTGTTTGAGTTACAGCAGTCTCCAAGTAAATGAAGTACAGATTAGCATCGTGGATCGAAAGGTTTTGGAAATAACCTCCTGTGAGTGTTATGGGAATTAATACGAGGCGAATTTGCTCGGTTGCTAAGAAAGTGATCAGCGCGCGATCGCGGATAAATATTTGAAGCTCTTATGTCCGAAACCGGACAGACGCTTGCTAGCTAGTACCTTTATTCTTTGGTAAATGGTACATTTTTATGCAATTTACAAACTAACTAAGTCTGTTTTAATGCAATTGCTATTCTTCTAAGTATTTGAGCTAGACGGTGGTGAGAATAATGTCTAATGAATCAATGTCTTTTAAAGGTCTGCGATTACTTGTTGTCGATGATGACCTTGATACGAGAACGCTACTTACCTTCCTGTTTGAATTAGACGGAGCAGAAATTCTCACAGCTGCTTCGGCAGCCGAGGCTCTAGAAATAATCTCATTTTTTAAACCAGACATCCTCATCAGTGACATTTGCTTACCAGATGAAGACGGCTACTCATTGCTCGTGAAGATCAGAAATATAGAAGCAAAACGAGGCAGAAAGATTCCAGCTATTGCTCTAACGGCATCTGCTTACGACGAAGACCGTAAACGTGCATCATTAGCGGGTTATGATATATATCGATGCAAGCCGATAGACTTAGACGAGTTAGCTTCTGTGGTTGCTAGTTTAGCTGGACTGGAACAATACGTTTGACATATTTGGGTGCAACAAAGGGCAAGCCAGAAAGCTTTAACTAAATTTTATTTTGAGAATGGGTAGACGCTATTAGCAGCTTGTCGCCAGACATGGCATTTTCTCAGCAATCTTTTGAATAATTTTATTTTTTCTTAATTTTGCTACCAGTAAAAATCTTTTAAAGTGCAGTGATATAAAATATACTAAGAATAAATACAGAGAACGACTAAGTTATTCTCTGTGAGCACCCATTTTTTCATATATCAGGAGCGCATTATGGAATATCTTGCTTATTCCCATATGTTTATTGCCCAAGAAGAGGCATCTGCAAACACTAAATATCATCCCCCTAAATCTCAATTCAAAGGGGAAAAACCTTTTAAAGCTTCTGACATCGTTATTACTCAAGAAGAGACATCTAGAATCACCAAATCTAAATTCAATTGGAAAAAACTTCTTAAATCTTCAGCTTGGTTAGCTTTAGCTGGGGTTGGTGTATTACTTGTTGCTGTTACCCAAATTCAAATGAGTTCGGCTGCATATGTAAAGACTAACGGCAGTTGTTTACGTATCCGTACAGGCCCAAGCACTAGCTATTCATATGTGGACTGTGTACCAAATGGCGCAACACTTCCAGCGATTGAAAGGTATGAAAACGGTTTTGCTAGGCTTTCTACGGGTAGATACATTTTTGCCCGATGGATTGGTGATAAACCTAACAATCCTCTTATGGCTAGACCTGGTGGTGTTGGCGGTTCGGTGATTCTTAACCCTGGTTCTAGAGGTCAGCTGGTGAGAGATGTTCAAACAGTTTTAGGCAATCTCAGAGTTGATGGAGTTTACGGTCAAGAAACTGTTAGCCGAGTCCGAAGCTTTCAGGCAAGTAGAGGTCTACTTGTAGATGGTGTCGTGGGACCCCAAACTCGAGCAGCTTTGGGTATTTAGCCAGAAGCTACTCTTTGAAAATCTCCTTTTCAAGTTCTATCTGTTTTCTTGTGGGATGGAGAGAAGTCAGAAGTTGAGGAACTTAGATGGTTGCGCCTTCCCCTACTCTAAGTTCCTAAGTTGATGTTTTTGACGAAAGACTCAAGTAATTTTGCACAATCTCCAAGATGCGCTCTGCTGCATGACCATCTCCAAAGGGATTAATCGCATTTGCCATTGCTTCATAAGCAGCTTGATTACTGAGTAACTCACTAGCGGCTGCAAAAATATTCTTACTTACAGTTCCCACAAGTTTAGCTGTACCTGCTGCAACCGCCTCTGGTCTTTCTGTGGTGTCTCTCAAAACCAGTACTGGTTTTCCCAAACTGGGGGCTTCTTCCTGCAAACCACCAGAGTCAGTGAGCAAAAGATGCGATCGCCCAATTGCTCCCACCAGTTCGCCATAATCTAAAGGTTCTGTCAAGAAAATTCGGGGATGATTCCCTAAAAGCTCCTGCAACGGAACTCGCACTGTCGGATTGCGGTGTAATGGTAGCAGCAAAGCTGTATCAGGAAACTTATCTAAAATTTCTAAAAAGCTCTGAGCGATCGCTAACAGAGGTTCTCCCCAATTCTCCCGGCGATGAACTGTTGCTAACAAAACACGATATGATTCCCAGTCTAAGCCTGGTATATTGCAGACTGTTTGGGTTGCAGCTACATTCAATAGCGCATCAATTACCGTGTTACCTGTCATGTGAATTTCACCCAAAACACCAGAACGGTGCAAATTTTCTACAGCCCAAGGAGTTGGCGCAAAGTGCAACTGAGTAATTTGAGAAATTAACCGCCGATTAGCTTCTTCTGGGTAAGGATTGAATATATCATCAGTTCTTAACCCTGCTTCTACGTGACCGACAGGGATTTTTTGATAAAAAGCTGCCAAAGCTGCGGCAAAAGCCGTGGTAGTGTCTCCCTGCACCAGCACTAAATCAGGCTTTTTTTCTTGAAATAATGCTTCTAACCCTTGTAAACTGCGGCAGGTAATATCATTTAGAGATTGTTGAGCCTGCATAATTTCTAAGTTATAATCTGCCTTGATATTGAACAGTTGCATAACTTGTTCAACCATCTCCCGATGCTGTCCAGTTAGAATTACTTGCAACTCAAAATCTGAAAACTTTTGGAAGACCTGAATCACCGGAGCTAGTTTAATCGCTTCAGGACGAGTACCCAAGATAATACAAACCCGCTTTTGATTAGTCATTAGTCAATGGTTAAGGGTGAATAGTTAATGGTAAATCATCACAGAAACCACAAACATAAAAGCATAAATTACACAAAATATCAAAAAACCCGGCTTAACCGGGCAGATACACTCTCAATACTTTTTGGGTTTTGGGGGAAAGGGTTTGAATTTACCTTTTCCCTTTTCCCAGGACAAAAGAGAGATTATTAGGCGAAGTCCGAAAGTATTGGATGCACTCTTTGTCCAATTCACCTGTAATCATTACACTTTAATTTCACAAATAAAATCTCAAAGAGCATGAAAAAACCCGGCTTAACCGGGCAGACACACTGTTTGTCGAATTCAACTGTAAGAACTACATTTTAATTTCACAAGTTAAAGGACAAGCAGCGTAAACACTAGTCTGCGTTTGGTCTGCCTCTC
The DNA here is from genome assembly GCF_041747015.1 of Nostoc sp. GTDB lineage: Bacteria > Cyanobacteriota > Cyanobacteriia > Cyanobacteriales > Nostocaceae > Nostoc. Next base: position 19,656 of record NZ_JBGTFY010000182.1, on the reverse strand, counting down.
CATGCAACCAATTTAACCATCTGACTTCCTGAGGATGAATTCCTTTAATAGTCAATACACCCGCAGCAAATACAACAGCCATGACATTAAACATTATTAAAGCGCCTGCTACAACCAAAACAGCACTAACAGGCATCACAGATTGCAAAACAATTGACAGTAGGCATCCGACTGTAGCCATCAAAAAGACTAGTGGAAAACCAACAACTAGCAAGCATACTGCCAATGTGAAAGTCCAGATTAAAAAGCTTTTAATCATTAATAAGGAGTACGTCTTTCCTAGATTAGAGCTTTGAGCAGAAACCATGACATTTTCCTCCCAAGATACACAACAAGTTTTAATTTTCAGTTATATCTCGTTTTTGCGAGCAAACTGAATCATTTATTGATCTTTAGTATATAAAAACTAATGGGAAAAATGAGCATTTATTTACTAAAGTTTACAGTTAATTTTTTGTAATTATGAATATAAAGTCAGGTTTATGTGTATTCAAAAAACTCGTTTTCTGCATCTACCTTCAGATATATAAACTAAAATACATCAGCTTTTAACCTTGATCCCCTGAACATTGCCCCGATTCAATTTAACATTTCTTATAAAACTACTAAATTTTTCTCATAATCTATAAATAGGCTGAATAAATGAACTGCTAGTGTTTGTGCTGTTAATTGCTAGCAATTCCTATTGATGCGTGGAATAAATTTCTTATTTAAGAGTTAGGATACTTACGACAAAATAAATGCGTTAAATACTACTTAACAGAAGTAAGGGTATTTACTGGGATGTTTTGAGGCATTGTGTGTGTTAAACCAGGTTAGATAGATTAAAAAACTTCTTTTTAACTACCAAATTTGAAGATATATGACAGAATCACAGTCTCCATTAAAGTCTAACTCTGCTGCTGGACATAACCTACCACCAATGCCGCCACCACCGCCAACGTTTAATACGCAGCGGCAGATGACACAAACAATGGATATGTCAATGGATAGAGGCACCAACGCGCCTGTTGCAGGTCATCGTCCGGGAACTCCACCGCCACTACCTAGTGCACTCAGCTCTAAAAACAGCATTCCGCAACTCACTTTAGCGAAGTTAATCAGGGAAGCTTACGATCAGGGATATTCTGACCTTCACCTGGGTGTAGGTGAAGTGCCCCGCTTCCGTAGCCGAGGAGAAATTCAATCAACGGATTATCCAGAAACCGATAAAGAAACTTTAATGAATTGGTTGCGGGAGGTGATGAGTGAGGCAGAAATTCAACGTTTTGAAGAAAACTTAGAATTTGACGGAGCAACTCAGTACGACTTTGCTCGTGTGCGGATCAACGTTTTTGGCTCCCTTAAAGGGGCAGCAATGGTGTTGCGGTTGATTCCGCTGAAAATATTAACTATGGAACAGTTAAACTTACCCCCAGTTTTTCGGGATATTTGCCATAACCACAAAGGTTTAATTTTGGTGACTGGTCCGACTGGTTCTGGTAAGTCCACGACAATGGCAGCGATGGTTGACTACATCAATAAGGAGATGGCCAAGCATATCATCACCATTGAAGACCCGATAGAATTTGTCCACCAAAGCCGCAAGTCTCTGGTCAAACAGCGAGAAGTGGGAATGCATACCCGGAAATTTGATAACGCTTTGAAAGCAGCTTTGCGAGAAGACCCAGATTTGATTCTGGTAGGGGAAATGCGGGATAAAGAAACAGTCAACACCGCCTTAAAAGCCGCTCAGACTGGTCACTTAGTTATGGGAACCTTGCACACCAATAGCGCTGTCAAAACCATTGAGCGGATTCTCAACCTCTACTCTGGTGAAGAACAGGATGCCATGCGGGTGGCAGTTTCTGAGTCTTTAGTGGCAGTAATTGCCCAAGGCTTATGCCGCACAACTGACGGTAAGCGGGCTGCTTTCCACGATGTGCTGATTAACACTGAAGCTATCAAAGAATGGATTAAAGACGGTAAGTATGATGAAATTGGCGAGTTGATGAAACAAGCCGGTTTTGACGGCATGATTACGATGAATCAGTCGCTGCTCAATCTCTATCAAGAGGGTCGCATTACTGAAGAAACTGCTTTGGAAATGTCCCCAACTCCTAACGAAATGGCGCAGTTTCTCCGAGGTCGAGTTTAAGATTGGGGGCTGGGGATTAAGGACTGTCTCGTTCTCAGTTGGAGACTGGGAATGCTTATTATGAGGCTGTACTTCCAGTTCTAGGGCAGAGCTGCAATCAAGAGCATTTCTAGTCAGAGAGTGGAAACGAGATTTACGAGATTTTTAATGGGTTTCCAATTTTTTAGCTGATCCTAGTTGCGGTTATAGCTAAGGTAAAAAGAGAATTCTTTACTTTTTAGCTCCTCAACCTGCGTGACTAACTTGACGACAAACAAACTATCTAGACCCCAGTTATTTAAAGGCATTGCGCTATTTACACCTGGAGGAGATTTAATTTACTGCATCGACCCTAGTAAGCAAGGTCGATGGCATTTACATTTGTGTTCTGCTTTGCAGGAAATCCTCGATTTACCAGAAACACCACATTTTTTAGTGCCTTGTTATACTGCAACTATTGACCACTGGTTAGATCCACGCACTCAAGAGGTGCAAACTTTTGCTGAGGCTTATCCGGCTGTAATTAGACATCAAGCTTTGCTGAATGCAATTTTTGGCACAGAGGAGTTAGTATGGCAAGCAGCTCTTTGGCAAGAGGGGTTGTGCGATCGCATGGTGTTAACAACTTATCGCTCCTTATTCCCGCAGCTTTGGGAGGATCACGATTTAATTGTCCGCTTAGACCTTTCTGAACCTATGCCAAAATACCATCAGCCTGTAATAGTCCAAAAAGAGCAAGTAACAACGCAAGGCTATGTCCTCCGCTTGTTTGTTGCCGGACATAGCGGCACTACCGAACGCATTCTCCAGAATTTACACGAGTTGTTAGAGCGATCGCTGGGACATCCTTATACTCTGAAGGTAATTGATGTTTTAACTCATCCAGAACAAGCTGAAATTAATCAGGTTTCTGCTACTCCTACCCTTGTCAAAGTTTGGCCTCACCCAATTCGGCGAATCGTTGGAGAGTTGGATCATGTAGAAAAGATTTTACAGATGTTAGCTATTAAGGAAAAATCCTAAATATTATCACAATATCATCATGTTGGGAGGGCAAAGGTATGGATTGACCCAGGCGATCGCCTTTAAGTCAACTAAACTTATTGATAATGAGCAGCTTTGCGATTAGACTAATTTCCTTGTCGAATGCGCGGATGGGTAGGTGTTTGTGGGAGGGTAACTACAAAAATGGCTGAATTGCCCTGTATACAAGAGTTTGACAGCAGTAACATCTTTAAATCATCCGCGCACCTTGTATAGTCTAGCTTTCAGCGATTTGCATCTAGTAAAATCACAAATCCTGTGTTATGATTTTTCCATCCGCGCAACAGAACCTTGAAAACCAAATAAGGCACAGCTTTCAGACGCCAGCGATTGCAATCAACCAAAATCCCTATTAGGGATTGAAACAAATACGCCAGTCCATCCACTTCCGTTGTTGAAGATTGCAATCAACCAAAATCCCTATTAGGGATTGAAACGATCAGTGGGCTAACCGTAAGTTTTCTGAGATAACATTGCAATCAACCAAAATCCCTATTAGGGATTGAAACATTAGAACTTCAAAATCAGAAACTCAAAAACCAAAATTGCAATCAACCAAAATCCCTATTAGGGATTGAAACAAATAATCTAGGTGGTAGTGTACGCCTAGCTTGCATTGCAATCAACCAAAATCCCTATTAGGGATTGAAACAACTACATTTCAGACCGAAAGCACCGGGGTATCATTGCAATCAACCAAAATCCCTATTAGGGATTGAAACATGACTAAAACACAAGACGCATTGGCATCTCAATCATATTGCAATCAACCAAAATCCCTATTAGGGATTGAAACAAAAAAGCTATCCCTGCATATATTGACCAGTTCAGACGCAATTGCAATCAACCAAAATCCCTATTAGGGATTGAAACAAAAAAATACTGGGGGACAATGTGGAACGCATACGAAATTGCAATCAACCAAAATCCCTATTAGGGATTGAAACTTCGCTTAATAGTGCTATCAACATCTAGTCCCGCATTGCAATCAACCAAAATCCCTATTAGGGATTGAAACGTACTCTACCGTAATGACTGGACGAATCCCCGCTATTGCAATCAACCAAAATCCCTATTAGGGATTGAAACAGATATTCCTCAACTTCCTAAAGAATGGCAAACACTATTATTGCAATCAACCAAAATCCCTATTAGGGATTGAAACACAGACGCGATCGTTGCATTCGCCGAATACAGAATAGGATTGCAATCAACCAAAATCCCTATTAGGGATTGAAACTTTTATAATAGCGTTTCTCAGCCAACTGTTAGATTGCAATCAACCAAAATCCCTATTAGGGATTGAAACCTCAGTAATCCCACATTTTCAGATTATTACAATATTGCAATCAACCAAAATCCCTATTAGGGATTGAAACGTATTGGATACGCCACAAGGGGAAACTTATCGGATATTGCAATCAACCAAAATCCCTATTAGGGATTGAAACCAGTGACTAATGATTTAAGAATGATACTTCCTTCGATTGCAATCAACCAAAATCCCTATTAGGGATTGAAACCTAACGATAATCCTGGATGATTTTGGTGGATTCTGATTGCAATCAACCAAAATCCCTATTAGGGATTGAAACGTTGAATCTGTAGCTATAGAAATACGCTTACTACCAAATTGCAATCAACCAAAATCCCTATTAGGGATTGAAACATTATGATGGCACTCGTTATATTCCCAAAGGTGTATTGCAATCAACCAAAATCCCTATTAGGGATTGAAACGACTGGATAAGCTTTGACGGCATTGCTCAAAGCTTATTGCAATCAACCAAAATCCCTATTAGGGATTGAAACAAACTCATTGTATGGGAATGCTGGTAAAAAGTGGATTGCAATCAACCAAAATCCCTATTAGGGATTGAAACACAGGCATATTGTAGCAGATGAAATCATTAAAAATTGCAATCAACCAAAATCCCTATTAGGGATTGAAACTAAAGATCCTGCAATGCTTCATCTAACTCCTGCATTGCAATCAACCAAAATCCCTATTAGGGATTGAAACATTTTAGCCCCTACGGCACGAGTAGGCGCAAATCCGATTGCAATCAACCAAAATCCCTATTAGGGATTGAAACATAATTCCGGCGGCATTGTTGCCAATCATGCCACATTGCAATCAACCAAAATCCCTATTAGGGATTGAAACCGCGAACGACTTTAGAACAAATGCCATTCCGTGCCAAATTGCAATCAACCAAAATCCCTATTAGGGATTGAAACAACGAAAGATGGTCACCTGCTGACCAACTACAGAAATTGCAATCAACCAAAATCCCTATTAGGGATTGAAACCCCCATCAGCTCCGTCTTTTAAATAAACACTAGATTGCAATCAACCAAAATCCCTATTAGGGATTGAAACAACAGAGAAACTGCCATCTTCAGCCGCTTTAATTGTATTGCAATCAACCAAAATCCCTATTAGGGATTGAAAAGTATTGTTATTAATAGCAATACTCAATAAATATACTGAGACGCGTTAAAACTATGTATTGATTGAAACATTTGTTATATTTTAATTATTGCAATAATTTAGTTAAAAAACTTCCTCAAGTAATTGCGATTATTGATTGCAAGCATTAACCTGTGAATATACAGATTCACAAAGATGTCAAAAAATAGACAATATGTCCAAAATTATCGTTACTGGAGCCGCAGGCTTTATTGGTTCTCATCTTGCAGAAACATTGCTGCAACAAGGAGAAGAAGTGATTGGGATTGATGAATTTAACGATTACTACAATCCGATGTTCAAGCGTAAGAATATTACACACTTACATCAGTCACCTGGCTTTACATTAATTGAAGGAGATATGCAATTTTTAGATTGGCAGAAACTCTTAAACAATGTTGATGTAGTTTACCATCAAGCGGCACAAGCAGGAGTCAGAGCAAGTTGGGGTAAAGCTTTTCGAGGTTACACAGAACGAAATGTTAACGCTACACAAGTTTTACTAGAAGCAGCGAAGGATGCTAAACACCTGAAAAGGTTAGTATTTGCCTCTTCGTCGAGTGTATATGGTGATGCAGAAACATTACCTACCCACGAGGGAATTTGCCCAGAACCAGTTTCTCCTTACGGCATTACGAAGCTAGCAGCAGAATTTTTGTGTAAACTATATTACAAAAACTTTGGCGTGCCCTGTGTCACATTGCGTTATTTTACAGTTTATGGCCCCAAACAGCGCCCAGATATGGCATTTCATAAGTTTTTTAAATCCATTTTGGAGGATGAAGCAATTCCTATTTACGGTGATGGACAGCAAACGCGGGAGTTTACGTTTGTTAGTGATGTCATCGCTGCCAATTTAGCTGCTGCGATCGCACCGGAAGCAGTAGGAGAAATCTTTAATATCGGTGGTGGTAGCACGGTAATTTTAGCAGAAGTCTTGGAGATAATTGAAGAAATTGTCGGTAAATCAATCAAAAGAAACCACATAGAAAAGGCGATGGGAGATGCTCGTCACACTGCTGCTGATGTATCTAAAGCGCAGAAAATTCTGGGATATCAGCCGCAAGTTTCTCTAAAAGATGGTTTGACACAGGAATGGGAGTGGGTAAAATCTTTGTATTCCCTATCCTCCTAATTTTCCTCATCCCCTGATCTTCTTAACCTTGACTTTTGTTGTGTAAACCGTGAAGAAACACGTTGGCAAACAGAAGTTTTAATATTTCCAGTTGAGTCACCTGAATCATATCTTCTCGGCAGTGAGATAAAAATAACCATTTAACGGATCTCCCAGGCGCGAGCAATTCTGCAATGGACTAGGAACGAATTCGTCGATATATTAAGTCTAGTAGAAATCTCCAAGCTCTTGCGATCGCTTCATTTCACTTCGTCACACTCGCAATGAGATTGTATAACAATTACTTCTGCCGTCTACTGATCACGTCCTGCCACCCGTGTAAGATGGGCATGGTAAATAATCCCCATGCCAAACCCGTAATCAACCCAAAAGGCGTGACTACATAGTTATTAAAATTCCACAAACCAAAAACCTGTGCCGCCAATTCCAAAGGATAAGCCATCATTAGCACACTAGCTAAAGCCGCACCATTCCAGCCATACTGACTTAACCAGTAAAATCCCTTACCATCACTTACCCCATACAACAGACGAGTAATCAGCAAACCCGTGACAGTGCCGTAGCAGCGCATACACACAGCCATAATAAACGGTGGTGCTAAATCTAGCCCCATAGCTGGCTGCGGACATACATGATTACCCATGAAATAAATGATGTCCGCAATCCCTCCAAGCAAAGACACCCCAGAGGCAGCCAGAAAGGGGGCAATTGGCGGGCCAAAAACCATCCCTACTAACAAGAAATCAGCAATTAAACTCACCCAATTAAGAGTTTTGGGAACCTGTAATTGCATGGCGGAAACAGTTTTTTCCATAAAATACCCTTAGTAATTATTCAATGGATTAGATAGTAGAAGATGATGAGACAAATTCAAGTGATTATCTTTATATGTTCCCCACATCTAATTAATAGTTAACCAAGTTAATCACAAAAGCAGTAGAGTGGACATTGCCCACCCTACTTTTATCTCTTTTGCTCCCTTTCTCTGCGCCTCTGCGTGAAACCTTCCTTAACCTACCTTATTAACATAAGGACTCGTCAACTTATCCAACTGCTGAATCAATAAACTCAGAAACAACCCCACATCAGTCACCACACCCACCGATTCTACAGAACCGCGATCGCTTAACTTAGTCACCACAGCTGGATTAATATCCACACATACCATTTTCACCCCCGCCGGAGTCATATTACCCACCCCAATGGAGTGCAGCATTGATGACAGCATCAAAATCATCTCCGCACCTTCTAGGTGTTTGGCGTATTCCTCTTGGGCTTTAATCAAATCCATTTGGGTATCAGGCAAAGGGCCATCATCTCGAATTGAGCCAGCAAGGACAAAAGGAATATGATTGTGGACACATTCATACATCACACCATTTTTAATCACCCCCGCCTCCACAGCTTTGTGAATGCTGCCGTAGCGACGAATGGTATTAATTATCTTCAGGTGATGGCGATGTCCACCATGTACGGCGATACCCCGCTTCATGTCCATACCAAGGGAAGTGCCCATGATATTTTGCTCGATGTCATGAACTGCGATCGCATTACCACCCAGTAACACTTGGACATATCCTTCCCGAATTAGTTGCGCCAGATGTTCGCCGCCACCAGTATGAATCACCACAGGCCCAGCCGTGACAACTACCTTACCACCAGCATCGCGGATTTTTCGCAATTCCCAAGCCACTTGCTCAACCACCAATTCCACGCGCCGTTCACTGGAAACGCCTGACGACATAAAGCTGAATTCTTGAGTGCTGCGGAGTTCCCGCGATTCAGTTTTGCGGATGGTGCGGATACCTAGCACATCGACAATTACCTGCTCGTCAACTTCTAAATCGCGGAGGATTTTACACCGAGCAACTAAGCCAGTGGTAGTTTGAGTAATGGCGATCGCGCCATCCATCCGTTGATTTTCCACCTTCACCCACTGACCATTAATTCGCACTTCGGTAGGATAAATCGTACTGACGTAGAAATCATCAGGTGCAACACCAGCTTGAATCACAGGCTCAAGTTTGGCATCTCGCTCATCTTCGGGTAAATTTACAGCCCCCAAATCAATCAACAGCGAGATAATTTCTTCCATTACCTCATGGGATGGCGCTGATACCCTGACTTCGGCGGCTGAGGTACTTTGTCGTTGTTCTCCCAAGTTGAAATTCAGGACTTGGAAACTTCCCCCGGCATCTATAATCAAATCCAAAGCGCGGTTAATTAAGCCTGCATCAAGCAAGTGTCCTTCCATGCGAATGACGCGGCTTTCTACCGAGACATTGGCATGAACTTCATCTCTAACTGGTTCCGTCACCCGCAGAGTTAAGCATTTAGCTGCGCCTCCAGCTTTGAGAAATTCGGTAAGGGGCGTTTCCAGCACTTGAAAACCTGCATTTGCAAGGCGGGTTTTCAAACCATCGCTTGTTTTGTTCATGATCACGATGCTATCGACATTCACCGCATTACAAGCGAAGTTGACTGCATCAGCTTCGGCAATTGCAATCCGCTTTTCTGGTGCGACTCGCATTTCGATTAAGCGGTTGGAGTAAGCATCAAAAGCGCCGGGATAGTAGAGCAAATAGCCGTTTGTTAGAGGACAAAAGCAGGTGTCCAGGTGATAGAAACGTTCGTCCATGAGTCGTAGGGAAAGCACCTCAATATCTAGCCATTTAGCTAGGTAAGGGTGAGAATCTAACTCAGAGCGGAAACCGTATCCTGCCCATAACCAGCGTCCTTCCCGATCCAGCAGTGCGTCTCCTGCGCCTTCAAAGGGCAAATCTTTGGGAAGTTCGTTAACTGTATAACCATTTGCCTTAAACCATTGTTTGAAAAAAGGCTCTTCTCCCTGACGTTCTTTGTGCAGAAAGCGACTGAGGACGACGTTATTCCCCAGTACTAAGCCAGCGTTGGCAGTAAAAACCAAATCAGGCCAACCTTTTTCAGGTGGTACTAAGTCTACAATGGCGTGTTCTTTAAGGATTTGGTGTAGTCCCTGCCACTGTTCCACGGCGCGATCGCGCGATGATTTGTGAATATTCCCTTCCATCCAGGGATTAATCACGTAGTCTACATCGTAGTAATCAGGGGCACACATCAAAAAGCGAATACGGGAAGTCATAAAAATCTTACAAGCGTTTTAGATGCTACAAGCTTACTTTGAATACAGATTTTGGCTTTTTTACTCAATTGTGTAAATATCACTACAACTTCTATCTTTTCATAGGTTGAAGGGTTTACAAAAGCTTTGTTATTAATTCTATTACTGGAAGAGACAAAGTGAAGAGAAGAAATACAGAAGGTGACAAAGTAGTGTGGGGTGTGCGGTACAATGATGACGCTAAGAACAGAACAAGCCAGATAAGTGATGAATAACACAATACCTAGACTATGGGGCGATCGCCGGCTGAATCTGCTCGATCAACCAAACTCAGCATATTCTGCTCAATTAATTTATACTGTAAAATAATTTACTTACATATTATGAGTAGCATTAAAACTAAAATGCCTTCTCAGAAACAATTGATGAGATAAAATTTTATCGCTGTTTATTAAGGCTTTGAGGTAATTGAAAACTGCATGAAAAAGCAATTGTCACGGAACTGGCTTATTTCTCAATCTTGGCTACGCTTTTTAATCATTATTCTATTAGTAATAGGTGTGTTTTTTCGTTTCGTAAATCTGGACAAAAAAGTATATTGGCTCGATGAAGTTTACACATCGTTACGCATCTCTGGCTATCTGAAATCAGAAATGGAGGAGCAGTTACGGACTGGTCGTTTACTTAGCATAGAAGATTTACACAAATACCAGTTTCCTAATTCGGAAAAAACCACAAATGATACGATTAAAGGGTTGGTGTTAGAAGAATCGCAGGTTGTACCGCTATATTTTGTGATCCTCAGGTTTTGGGTAGAGTGGTTTGGCGATTCCGTAGCAGTGATGAGAAGCCTTTCAGCATTCATTAGTCTGCTGACCTTTCCTTCTATTTATTGGTTATGCCAAGAACTATTTAAGTCTTCACTAATCGGGTGGATGGCTATGGTCTTGGTAGCTATTTCACCTGTTCATGTTTTGTATGCACAAGAAGCACGATCTTACAGTTTATGGATAGTTGCTATTTTAATGTCGAGCGCAGCACTACTGCGAGCTATGCGCCTTCAAACAAAGGTTAGTTGGTGCATTTATGCAGCAACATTATCACTAGGATTTTACAGTCAATTATTTTTTACCTTTGTCGCTCTGGCACAGGGAATTTATGTAGTTACAATCGAACGCTTCCGATTAACTAAAACATCAATATCTTACCTGCTATCAGCGCTTACAGGGTTTCTGATTTTCATACCTTGGTTTTGGATTATTATTACTAACCCTACTCCCGAAGGAGTAAGTTGGACAAATACTAAACAAACATTATTTCAATCAGCTATCAGGTGGGTTGGAATTATTAGTCGTGGGTTTCTTGATTTAGGTATTAGCCCTAATGACCCAGGAAAACTTAAGATAGCCTTAATTCCTGGGATTTTAATGATTTTAATTCTAATTATCTACTCAATTTATGTTCTCTGTCGAAGAACTTCTAAAGAAGTTTGGTTATTTGTCTTAACCTTGATTGGGTCTGTAGGTCTTCCCCTAATGCTGTTGGATTTCGTCTTAGGAAAGCGATATGGGACTACTCGATATATACTTCCATCTATTTTAGGTATGCAGTTAGCGATCGCTTACTTGTTTACTACTAAAATCACATCTGTTTCTAGTAAGATTTGGCAGAAAAAGCTCTGGTCACTTGTAACATCCATAGTAATTCTCAGCGGAATCATATCTTGCTCACTCAGTTCTCAAGCCCAGATGTGGTGGAACAAAGTGCCGGAAGTAAACCAACAGTATCCCCCAATTGCTCAGATAATTTCTCAAGCTAGTAAACCGCTTTTAATTAGTGATAATAATATAATTTTAATCCAAACACTTGGTCATTTACTTGATCCAAAAGTGCAACTTCAAATCGTATATCCAAATCAGTTACCACAGATTACTACTGGTTTTACTGATATATTCTTGTTTAAACCCTCTAAGTTCTTGAAAGCTGGAATTGAGAAAATTTATAACTCTAAGTTACAGCAGATAAACAACTCACTCTGGAAAATCTCAAAATCGACTTAAACCAAGGATACGGGCGGATCTACTAATTGAGAGACTGGAAAGAGGAACCTAAAAGCAGACAGTTAATCTTTGAATATTGATCGCAGGTTAAAAATTAATATTAATTAGCCTCATAAGTGGCACAATTATGGCCAAAATATACTTTAATTAAACCAATAATTTAAGTATATAGTTATACTGCCGCCGCTTATGTCATCGCCTCTTGAGCGCCCGCTGAAAATTGAAATCAGGCTGCCATCTTCCCATCCTCAGTTATTAGAAGGGTTAGATATATGGCTGCGCTTAGGTCTGATATCCGATACCCAAGTCAAGCAGCTATGTCGAGAGTTTCTTGTGTGTACGGTGGTGTTGCAACCCCAGCCGGAAGCTGAACCAAAAGTAGTATTTGCAACTCTCGATCCTGTGCAACAGTTGCCCGTAGCAGCTTTCCAATCTAGTAACCTTAGAAAACCGCCAGAACAATCAGCTAAACCCAACTTTATCAGCACAATGTTGCAGTCTTTGGGAGCAGAACTGAGTGTCCGCTGGCTGCTTTTTTTAGGTGTATTCCTAGTAGTGGTGTCCTCTGGAGTACTTGCTGCTAGCCAGTGGAAGATGTTTCCCGCCTCTGGGCAGTATGGAGTTTTATTTGCTTATACTTTAACTTTTTGGGGGTTAAGCTTCTGGGCAATTAGGCAAAGCAACCTCAGATTGACGGCTCAAACATTACTGATTGTCACCCTTTTGTTAGTGCCCGTGAACTTTTGGGCGATGGATAGCTTTCGGTTGTGGCAAAATCCTGTGGATTGGATTGTAGTTGCGATCGCCTGTCCTACTCTCACTGCTATAACTATTTTACTCTCCAAAAATCGGACTATTTTTGCCAATTTATCTACGGGCATTTTACCTCTAGCAAATATTTTGGGGCTGAGTTATCTGCATTGGGGTTGGCAATTTCCCGCATTTCCCTTAATTGCTGTTTATGTGGCCATGATCGGCACAACCATCATTACTATTTATCACAATCGTTACCAACAGCCTAATACTGTCAGGGAGGAAGATCGGGGCGATGTCTACGACGGGCTACGCCTACGCCATAGCTTAAGTATTAGTTTACCTGCTGCGATAATTATTTATGCTTTGATAGTGCTGCTAGTGCGGGCGATTTTTGTTGCCAGAGTAGATGTCACGCAGTTGGGGTTAGCTATTGGCATTTGCGGCTGGTTGGTAACTTGGTTAGCAAGAAGAGTCGGTGAAGCAGAGGAAGTAACAGTAATATTCTCCTCATCTCCTTTGTCTCCCCCATCTCCCTTACTCTGGGAAAGACTTGGTGCAATTTTACTCTTGCTGGGTTGGGTGGTTTCAGTAGTTAATCATCCCTGGCAAGCGATCGCTGTGAGTGGTTTTGGTTTGTGGTTTGTGGGAAATCGCTTGCAGAGGTACAGTTTCAAGGCTGACTTAGCAGCAGTTTTTTTTATCGGCTTACAGACGATTTGGCTTTTTTGGCGGTTAGTGCCTGATAACTTACAGAAATGGGCGATCGCAATTGGCACCCAACTTACCAATTCTCAAAATGAACCTTGGGCTTTGCTGGGTGTAGCTTTATTTCCCTACGTAATTTTGATGGTGGCGCTCACAGATAGCTTGTATCGCCACCAAAAGCGAGAATTGGCTCAATCTGGGGAATTGCTCACCCTCTTATTTGGAACTTTCTTAACAACGATCGCTCTCATAAATCCTACATTGCGATCGCTAAATCTGCTATTTTCTACAATTACTCTCGCATTCGTCACTCAACGCCGCTCCCCCTCCTCTCTTCCCCTGGTATATCTAACTCACATCATCGGGGTGCTGACGTTTTGCTCTACCATTAATTGGTTCTTACCAACCCTGAGCCAACAAGCCTGGGCAAGTATTTTATTGGCTCTGATGGTTGCAGAGTGGGGATTTAGCCTCGGCAATGGCCTATGGCGACATAGTGCAAGAGATATCGGTTTAGGACTAGCCGCCGCTAGTTTTTTCCTATTATGGATAAACGCAAAATCATCTTGGTATGGCATCGCTGATAGCCAAGCTGATTGGGGAGTCTTATGGCTAGTTACGCCTTTAGCTCTCACGGGTGTTGCCAATCGGACAACTGGTGAGCGTCGCACCATAAACAGTTACTTGAGTGTTTTAGCTGTGGGAGTTGCCCAATTACTAACTTTACAACTACCAGGAACCAGATTAATCGGTTTGGCTGTGGCTGCGGCACTGATGTTCGCAAATACGCGCTATTTGCGAAACCAAATATCTGCGGTAATTACAGAAGGATTTGCTCTGAGTTTCATTGGGGCGTTGCTATGGGCAGGTGTGCCTGGTTTACCTCGCCTCGCGGTAGCAGGTTGGTTTGTCGTAGGAGCGATCGCAACCCTAAGTTTATGGTTAGCACGGACAGCACTGACGCGGCAAAATAACGAATTAGCAGTTATATATGCAGCCGCCAGTGATAAATGGGCGATCGCCTTGTGTGGTTTTGAGTTGTTGGGTTTAACATTGCACTCAGCGCTGATTTACGTAGGGTTTATTACTTCGGGCTTTTTGTACTTAATTGCTACTGCGATCGCCTTGACAGCTATTGTTTATCGCAGTTGGCGCGAACCGACAAATTGGGCATTTTATGGCATCGGTTGGTGTTTAGAATTGTTGACTGCTGAGGTACTAGGGTTTGGAGAGGGATCGACTGTTAAGATTGCGGTTGCAAATATCGCCTTGGGTTTAATTGCTCAACTTGTCGGCGAGTGGTGGCGACGACGACATCAATTAGAAAGGCTTCCTAGCAGCTTTCATATTCTGCCATTAATTTATGGTGCATTTAGTGTATTACTACGTTTGGACACATTCACCGAGTGGACAGGTTTGTATTCCTTAGGTGTAGCTTTAATCATCATTGGCGTGGGGCGACGGCACGAGAACTTTAAACCCCTGCTGTACTTAGGAATCATTGGCGGATCAATTTCTGCTTATGAACTTTTGTTTTATCAAATGTTACAAGCTTCAGGAGGAGCATTAGGTGATGGATTGATTGCCATGTCTGCACTTGGCGCAAGTATCATGTATGCTTACCGTATTTTGTCGCCTTGGCTTGTCAGCTATTTACGCCTAACTCCCCAAGAATTGAAAGGAATTGCCCATATTCACTGGGCTTGGAGTAGCTGCTTATTAATGGCTGCCCTTGTTACTCCCATTGGAGTTAACCGTTTGGTGGGATTGGCAACTGGAGTATTTTTGATTCGCTATGCCATGTTTCAGGGAAGGCAATGTCTAACGACAAGCCGCTACGCGTCTACGCCCCAACCATCCTTGGCAACAGCGTCGGCTATAACAATAGATGAAATCTGGGTTTACCTGGGTTTGTTAGAGGCAGGCTTCATCAGTATTTACTTGCAGGATATGCCAATAGGACGTTTATTTACTACCCAATTACTTCCTTGGAATGGTGCGATCGCTTGTGTGGTAGCCTATTTTCTGTACATCCTACCCTGGGAAAATTGGGGTTGGTCTAAAAGACCTTGGCAACAAGCTGCATACATCGTACCACTGATCATTTTATGGCAAACAAGACTGCAAACTTACCCCATTACCTTGCTACTCGCAGCTGGATTCTACATCTTCCTCGCAAAAGTGGGTGAAAACATCCGTTTTACCTATATTAGTGTGGCGTTGATTGATTGGGCGCTTTACCGTTGGTTTAATTCCTTACATCTAACTAACGCTTTATGGTATATAACACCCATTGGAATATCACTGCTCTACATTCCTCAAGTCGATTTTCAACTGAGGCTACCAGAGTATAAAGCCGCGCGTCATCTTCTGAGACTGCTGGGTAGTGGTTTAATTTGTGGGTGGGCAATTTTATTTAATCAACACACCGCTTGGATACCTGGAATCTTCAGCCTCATTGCCATTTTTGCTGGATTAGCTTTGCGAGTCCGGGCTTTTCTCTACATTGGTACAGCCACTTTTTTAATCACTACAATCTATCAATCAGTAATTTTCAGCTTGCAGTACTCTTTCTTAAAATGGGTAGTTGGCTTGCTAGTAGGCATCCTACTAATTTATATCGCCGCCAACTTTGAAACCCGTCGCGCTCAAATAACTTCCCTCATTCGCAGCACCATTGATGAGTTTCAATCATGGGAATAGGGCTAGTAGTCTGTCAATTTGATTTGGGGGATTGTTTGTACTATCTAAAACCTTGTAGAGACGCGAAATTTCGCGTCTCTACATCCATCATTTTTATGTTGACAGACTACTAGTACCGCTTGGCGGAATTCGTGTGCTGTACTAGGGATTAAAAATTTCTAATTTGTAAATGCGTAGTCAGACTTGAACTTTAGTTCAAACCAAGGAGAGGTTTGTCAAACTCACGTTGATATTAGTTTCTCATGATGTGACTAACTTTTTGCGACTGGGACGCTTGTACTCTGATTTTTTCTTCAATCCTACCGCTTGAGCTTGGTCGCTATCTAATCCATATTGCCCGCGCACAACTTCTTTCATCGCTAATACCGCATTATGAAATTCCCATTGTGCTAATCGCGCAGCATCAGCAGCAGCACGGTATAAAGTTTGTTTTTCAGTTTCGGCTTGCTGTTCAGCCAACATGGACTGATAAGCTAGCTGTAAATTTGCAGCAGAGGCATCGACACGGGTTGTATTGTATGTGCTGATGGTTTGCAAACCGTGCCATGAAGTAACATCTTCACTAATTACTTGAGGACTCAAACGGCGGGTTGTATCTTGGGTAGGCATATCAGCATACTGTTGTAGTGTACATATTTAATGTACCCATTACAACTATAAATCTATCAGTAAGTCCAAAAGTTGTCAGTCGCAAGTCGGAAATAGGAACTTCCGACTTCATTCGGGTGCATCAAACATTTTTAACTATGCAACAAAGGTGCAAGCTGATACATCTAAGGTGCAAGCCAATACAACTAAGTTGCAAGCCGATAAATCTAAGGTGTAAGTCGATGCATCTAAGATGCAAGCTGATACATCTAAGGTGCAAGTCGATGCAACTCAATACTTGTCGGTTAAGGAACGAAACTCAACATTTTGCGGGGTTTGTTGGGTTTCGCTATGGCTCAACCCAACCGATGCAATTAAGTACACCTTACTATAAAACAATACAGTTCAGTTAAGGCTAAAAACTAAAGCTGGTGTAGGTTGGGGAGCCTGTGCGTTGCGGGGGTTCCCCCCGTTGTAGCAACTGGCGTTTGAGGAACGAAACCCAACATTATCGAGACTTTGTTGGGTTTCACTGTCGCTCAACCCAACCTACTATTCTCTTAACCCAAGCGTATTGCACTATAAAAAGGTGTGAGAAATAAAAATTACGTAGGCGTAGCCCGTCGTAGACATCGCACTAAACCCCAGCCTCCTAGCTGTTTATGCTATTGGGGTGAACAATAGTAATTCCTTCAGCTTCTACAAAGTCTTTTGGGTTTAAAGTTAGAATATGGCTGATGTTATGGGCAAGCACTACTGCTTGGATGCGTAAATCGTGGGTGCGTTTCCCTGAAACCTTGTGAGTTGTAGCGAGCCTAAACCAAAGGCGAAATACATCTGGTGTTTCTTCTAGCCACTCAAACTGATTTATGAGCATTTGCAACGTTCGTTCAGTTTCTTCTGGTGTCCATCCAAATCCATTTAGAGCTAATTGACGGGTGGCTACAACCCAAAATTCAATTAAAACTTGCGATGTAATAAAACATTGATGCTTATTAGATATTAGATACCTGATTGTGCGATCGACAAGATTATAATCGGGTGAAGCTATATCCCTGGAGCGTAACAGGATATTGGTATCTAATAAATAATCGGTCATACTTGATCATCGTAGATATTTTCTCGACGCAGAGCTTCATCAGAAAGGTTGGCATAGCTTTTTGGTGCTGTATCTATCCACTCCTGCCAAAGTAATAATCTCTCCGATGATGTTTGAGGTTTACTGGTAAGTAACGTTAAATGCTTGTTACTAAGTTTTTCTTGAAAGAGTTTTTGCTCTTCGGGGGAGAGGTTTAGTACCACTTCTACAAGAGAATTAACAAGTTGTACATTCATAGTTGTGTATACCAATTCACTGAGTCCGTCTACGCGATGGGCTTTCGCCCTGCCCTGATGCCGCCTTACTATAATACTGATTCTTGGTTCATAACTAAAATGCGATCGCACTTGATATTATCTGAGAATGCGATCGCACATTATTATGATGTAAAATATGTTAATTTTTCCTAGCTCATGATGCGGCTAACTTTTTGCGGCTAGGACGCTTGTACTCTGATTTTTTCTTCAGTCCCACTGCTTGGGCTTGATCGCTATCTAATCCATATTGCCCACGCACAACTTCTTTCATTGCTAATACAGCGTTATGAAATTCCCATTGTGCTAATCGCGCAGCATCAGCAGCAGCCCGGTATAAAGTTAGTTTTTCGGTTTCGGCTTGTTGCTGGGCTAACATAGCTTGATAAGTTTGCTGTAAGTTGGTAGCAGAGGCATCAGCACGGGTTGTTTCATAAGTAGCGATCGTTTGCAAACCGTGCCATGAAGTAACATTTTCACTAATTACTTGAGGGCGTAAACGGCGTGTTGTATCTTGGATAGACATATCAATATATTGTTATAAGGTACATATTTAATGTACCCATTGCAACGCTAAAGCTATCAGTAAGGTGAAGTTTTTAGATAAAACAAGGTTAAAGAAAGGGTAAGCTCATTTTTGCAGAGCGATGCATCAAAGGTGCAGGGCGATGCAACTAAGGTGCAGGTCGATGCAACTAAGTTGCAGGTTGATGCATCAAAGTTGCAAGCCGATGCAACAAAGTTGCGAGTCGATACATCAAAGTTGCGAGTCGATGCAACAAAGCAATTTGTAGAGTGGGCAAACATTTGCCCACCCAATACACTTAAACAGAGATAAAATTGCTTTGTGTCAGCGTAGTAGTATCAAACGCAGTCAGTATCGCTAGAGTTTGATTGCCTAAACTAATCTGATTACCAGAGAAAGACAACTGATTGAAACTCAAGCCAGACAAACCGATAAGATCGCTTTGACCTAAACTAAAGTCAGTAATTGTTTCTCTACCTGCGGCTTTCTCCAACACAAAGATATCGCTACCAGTACCGCCAGTTAGGTTATCATCTCCCTTGCCACCGTTGAGGAAATCGTTACCCGCACCGCCGACAAGTAAATCTTGACCGTTACCACCAATCAGACTGTCGTTACCGTCACCGCCATAAAGTTTGTCATCACCGTTATCACCTTCGAGATGATCATTACCAGCATCACCATAAAGTGTGTCTTGACCATTACCGCCAAAGAGATTATCGTTGCCAGTACCGCCATAGAGTAAATCGTCACCATTGTCACCGACAAGGTTATCATTGCCAGCATTGCCGGAGATGGTATCTTGCCCATTGAGTCCGTTAATGATGTCGTTGCCGGATGTACCGTTGAGGTTATCGTTATTGTTAGTGCCGTTAAGGTTTGTCCCGATTGCTACCGTTACCATCCCTAAATCAGTGCCACCATTGCCATCGCTGACAGTATAGTTAAAGCTGCCATTGCCAGTGAAATTGGTTGTGGGAGTAAAGACGACATTGCCACTGCCATTTAAGGCGACAGTACCATTGACACCGTTACTGACAGCAGAGATGCTTAAAGCACCGCCGTCTACATCGGTATCATTTGCTAACAAATCAGTA
>NZ_JBGTFY010000181.1:0-4486 GCF_041747015.1 Nostoc sp. | reverse complement strand
GGCGCATGACCTGGGACGTAGGGTGTTAATTATCACCCACCGAATTCAACTGGGTGAGGCGTTGTGTAATCGGTTTGGTGTTAACTATGTTACTGAAGTCCGCACAAATGAAACAGGCACATTATTAGGATACGGGGTGTGCGTTGATTCGCTACATCAGGAAAGTCAGGCGCGATTCAACCCTAACGACTGGTCAAATGATGTCATAATTATTGATGAATGTGACCAAGTATTCTGGCATTTGCTTAACTCTGGTACGGAAGTGCAAAAGCGTCGGGTATCAGTTCTCAAAAACCTTAAGCAACTGATTCAGAATGTTCTAGGGAGTGAACACGGGAAAATCTATTTATCTTCTGCGGATGTTTCCGATACTGATGTGAAGTATGTTTTATCACTCGCTGGTGAATATCGAGTTAACCCATTTGTAATCGTCAACAGTTATCGGCACGTAGCTGGAAACTGTTACAACTATTCTGGCAGTAACCCGAAGAATTTGATTGCAGCATTGGACAAAGCGATCGCTAAAGGTGGCCATCATTTATTATGCTGTTCTGCTCAGAAAGCCAAGTCCAAATGGGGAACGCAGGCACTTGAAGAACGTTTTCGCCGCAAATTCCTACACCTGCGGATTTTGAGAATTGACAGCGAATCCGTTGCTGATCCATCTCATGCGGCTTTCGGTTGTATTGCTCACCTGAACGAAATTCTTACCCAGTATGATTTGGTTATCGCTTCTCCAAGTTTAGAAACTGGGGTCAGCATCGACATTCGAGGACATTTTAGTGCTGTTTGGGGGATTTTTCAGGGGGTGCAGCCGGTTAACTCTGTGCGGCAGATGTTGGCAAGGGTTAGGGAGACAGTTGACCGTCACATTTGGGTGAGAGAGTGGGGGATGTCGGTTGTAGGGAATGGCTCTACATCCATAGGAGGATTGTTGAGAAGTCAACACGTTGCGACACAGGCTAATATTGCGCTGCTGTCGGCGGCGGATAATGATGATTTGAGCTACATTGATCAGAATTTTCAGCCGGAGTCATTACAGACTTGGAGCAAACGCGGTTCTGTGATTAACGTTGAGATGCGGTGCTATCGAGAGTCTGTGCTTGCGGGTTTGGTTGAAGATGGTTACACCATTATTGATGCAGCCGATGTTGATGATGATGAGAGCGGGGCAGTTATCGAGTCGGTTAAAGCGGCTAGTCAGGAATTGTATACTGCGGAGTGTAAAGCGATCGCGCAAGCTGATGAACTCTCTGGGGCTGAACTCAAGAAGCTGCAAGATAAACGGGCGAAAACGAAAACTGAACGACATCAGCAACGTAAGGCTGAATTATCCCGTCGTTACGAGATTGATGTTACTCCTGATTTGGTCGAAAAAGACGATGATGGGTGGTATCCTCAGTTGCGAATGCACTATTATTTGACGCTGGGGCGGGAATTTCTGACGAACCGTGATACTAAACGGGCTAAGGCGCAGTTAGAGGCTGGGCAGAATTCGATTTGGAAACCCGACTTTAACAAGGGGCAGATGTTGTCGTCGGTACTGTTGTTAGAAGAACTGAATCTGTTGCAGTTGCTTACGCCTGGGGAATGGTTACGCTCTTCTGACGAGGCAATGCAGGAATTTAAAGCATTGGCACTAAAGCATCGGTATGTTATCAAGAATTACCTGAATGTCAGTATCTCGGAAAAACTGACCCCAATAGCGATCGCTCAGAAGTTACTTGCCAAGATTGATTTGAAGTTGAATTATGTTGGTCGGTTGGGTAAGCGTGAAAATCGGGAGTGCGTTTATCGGTTTGTTGCACCTGATGATCAGCGTGATTCGATTTTTGGGCAGTGGTTAAATCGAGATGAATTATTTCAAAATGAGTTGGTGTCAGTCAGTAACAATATAAGTACAACTACACCAGTAACTGACACAACATCACTGTCCATATCCCACAATACTGAAGTGGTGTCAGGCACTAATAATATAGTAAGAGCAACACTAGGCTGTTGACTCTGTACCCTTTAGCCCACAAGAGTTCATGCAGAAAATGTGTTGACTATCTTTGTGGGGAAACGGCTGGGACAGCCGTTTCCCCACAAACAAAAAATAACACGAATAATTTTCCGCAAAACCCCCTAAAAACCCACAAAGTCAACAGCCTAGAGCAACACCACTCATTGACACAGCACCACATACCCCAGAAAATATTGCGATTCTTGGATGGAAGGGGCTAAAGCTGAAATTGCGCCTTGGACTCGACAGCGTTGGCAAGTTCTACCAACAGATAGTCTCCCAAGTTGGCGAGGCTGTCGGTGTTGCTGATGGGGAGCCTTACTGGAATGGGTATTTGGGGCAATGGCAGGTTTGGGTTAACTTTGGGAGCGGTTGTACTTCTGTGGTGTGCGATTGGTTGGTGGAGGTTAACTAAAGTCACACTTTCGACCAAGTTAACTTTGAGCCTGAACCAAAATCGGTAAGATAATCACAAATTCTGTTCCAACGCCTGGGGTAGAATTAACTGCAAGTGTTCCACCGTGTTTTTCCACAATAATAGATTTTGCGATCGCTAACCCTAACCCCGTCCCTTTACCAACAGCTTTTGTCGTAAATAAATGGTCAAATATTTTTGATTTGACTTGTTCAGTCATCCCTTTACCATTATCAGCAATGGCAATTTTAACTAGATTATTTTCGACTGAAGTTGTAATTGTAATGCAGTTAGGATGAGCTTTATTTTCTTCAAAAGAGCGTCCCTGATTAGATTCATCTAATGCATCAATAGCATTTGCAAGCAAGTTCATAAATACTTGATTTAATTGACCAGGAAAACATTCAACCTGGGGCAAATTACCGTAATTGGTGACAATTTCAATTGCGGGACGTTGTTCGTTAGCTTTTAGACGATGTTTGAGAATGAGAATGGTGCTATCAATGCCTTGGTGGATGTTAAATGGTACTTTGTAATCTCGATCGGCACGAGAGAAAGTACGTAAACTGGTGCTGATGTTTTTCAGGCGATCGCACGCCATAGACATAGAATCAATCATCTTGGGAAAATCTTCTAAACTATAATCCAAGTCGATTGATTCGGCGTGGTCAATGATTTCATCATTTTTGTTGGGTAAACTTTCTTGATAAAGCTTTAAGTGTTCGATAATATCAGTAAACGTTGGTTTAGCTTGTTTTAGACTGGCAGCAATAAACCCAAGAGGATTATTCATTTCGTGAGCTACACCAGCGACTAAATTGCCTAGTGCTGACATTTTCTCACTTTGCACCATTTGTAATTGAGCTTGTTGTAAATCTTGCAATGCTTGTTGCAAATCTTCTGATTTTTGCTGCGATTCGGCGAATGACTCCTCTAGCTGTTGGGCATAGTTCTGTGATCGCTCATACAATTGAGCATTTTCCAAAGAAATCGCCGCCTGAGCGCAAAGTAAATTGAGCAGTTCGACGCGATCGCTTGTAAATGCTCCCGTAACTAAACTATTTTCTAGGTACAACACCCCCAGCAACTTCCCTTGATGCAAAATCGGGCTACACAAGATACTCTTGGGCTGCTGACGCATGATATAGGGGTCATTGGCTAAGGTTGGATCGACTGTTGCATTAAGTAGCACAGTAGTCTGCCTGTTGTGCTTGACTTTGTAAATCAGCTTCAAAGGAATATCCTGACTTTCTTCAACCGGAAGGCGCTGCAACACGACTGGCTCTGACCCCAGGGTAATTGACCCTTTAATTAGCAGGCGCGAGTCTCGCAACAGCATGAGTACGCATTTATTAGCCCCGGCATTTTTGATGACGATAGAAAGCAACGATGAAAGTAGTTTATCGAGTTCGATTTCACCGGAGATAGCTTGGGAAGCTTCGAGAATAGCTTTTAAATCTAGGGTATCCGAGACACTGCTAGAGGTAGATGTGACACTCTCCAATGCAAAGATAGTTTCCCTAGTGGAGAACAAAGAACGGGTTTGTTGTAATATGGGAGCAAGTAGTTGAGGATAGCGTCGTTCCAAGTCAGCAACCTTAGCTTTAGCACCCCAGCGAGAATATGCGTAATAAGCTTCAATCATGTAGTCCCCAGCTATGCGCTGTCTGCCCCAGTCGAGGTAAAATTTTGCTGCTAATTCGTTGGCTAAACCTTCTTCTTGAATATAGTCATTTTCTTTAGCACCTGCGATCGCGCGATCGTAGCTATCTCCTGCTTCATAATTCTTGCCTAAAACCCGATGTTGTTCAGCTTCTACTAGGTCGTATTTATGTTGAAAGTTCATCGGTGCGGAAACTGCACGATGGTGGAGTATGGCTTGATTTTT
The DNA here is from genome assembly GCF_041747015.1 of Nostoc sp. Taxonomy (GTDB): domain Bacteria; phylum Cyanobacteriota; class Cyanobacteriia; order Cyanobacteriales; family Nostocaceae; genus Nostoc. The sequence continues at coordinate 178 of NZ_JBGTFY010000181.1, read as the reverse complement.
GGAAACCCGCTCCAGCAGTTCGGTTTTGTCTGTGGCTTCGGTATGGGTAGCCAGTGCTGTCAGGGAATCGTAAAAGTAAAAAACTAATTCGCTAATCCCGCTTCCTGCAACTGCTAGGGTTTGACGCACTTCTATTGCATCTTGAATTGCCTGTGGATATTGATTGAGGAGATAGGAA
>NZ_JBGTFY010000180.1:0-16690 GCF_041747015.1 Nostoc sp. | reverse complement strand
TCCCCACCCAGCAATCGTCAACCTATTCAACTTAGAATGCATCCTCAAATACAAAAAAGGACGCCTCAATGAGCGCCGCCTAGAACTAATCAAACTCCAAAATTATCTTCTCGATATCCTCCCCTCCTTCTCTCCTCCTCTGCGCCCTCTGCGCCTCTGCGGTTCCTTCCTTCTTGAAATTCCCACTACAGGCGCAGCCCTCAAAGCAGTCGAAGATAAACTAGATAGCTTAATTTGCGCTTATGTTGGTGCATACTGGTGGTATTGGGGAGAACAGCGCAATTTGGTACTTGGTGATCGCGCTACTGGCTACATTATCATCCCTCAAAGAATTTTAACAAATTAAATTCATATTTAATCAGCAAAAAGGCTTACAGCTTTCTCACAACTTCATATTTAATAAACAAAATGAGCTTTTACTTACTCATTTTGGTGTTTTACGCAAGTAAAATCAGCTTTTACTTTATCAAAAGCAGCTTTTAATTTCGCATTCTAGTGTTTTCCGCAAACAAAAGCAGCTTTGACTTACTAAATTCGTTTGTTTGCTAGTTTATTTAAGTAATTCACGCATTCATTCCCTCCTGCAAAATAGTCGAAACCTATATTCTGCTCTCTTCGTGAGGTCATTTGACGAGGCGTTCCGACTCTTATTGTCGTGGAGTCAAAATAAAGATCAATAACTTCCTCTCCTGCCTCAATTTTCCCCTCAAGTTCTTCAATATAAATATTGTTCATAAATTTCTATCTCCCGTCTCTTCTTTAACTATTCTGACTCCTGAATTCTAACTCCTGAATTATTACGAATAAAAAGCGTTGCTAAACTTAAATCAGCAACGCCTAGTCTTTAGTATTCAATAACTAACTCAGCACTCTTATTCTGCCCAAGCAATCAACCTTGGTTCATAAGGATTAGCCAGGTGTTGATTTTTCGGCAATACGCGCAAAGACAAGCCTTGCAAACCAGAGGTGGTATAAGTAATATTACCCGTGTAAATAGTCAATCCCTGTGCATCCTTGCCTTGGCAATCCATCACTACTGGAACAGCGTTGACAATCTCACCATTGGCATCGAGCGCACCTTGATATAACTCCACCTGCACATCATCAGTTGTTAAAGTTGCTAAGTCAACCTTGGTTTTAACAGCAACAGTTTGGTTAACCTCAATGTCCGAAGTTGCTGATACGTCAATATCTTTGATTTTGATGCTGAACCAGTGTTCGCCCAGTTTTGCTTTCCAATCAGCTAGTTCTTTAGCTGGGGCATAGTTATCAACACTCAGGGTATGATAGCGATCGCTAGCTGGAAAATAAGCTCTTTGTGCATATTCTCCTACCATCCGCGCTGTATTAAAGAAGGGACAATTCAACCGAATTGCATCTTTCATTTTGGCAACCCACGGACGAGGCAAGCCATCGCTATCACGCTGCTCATAAAATAGCGGTACAACTTCCTTCTCTAACAACTCGTAGAGAGCATTTGCTTCTACTTCATCTTGGTAGTTAGGATCGTCGTAATTCTCTCCATGTCCAATCGCCCAACCGGTGCGGACATAATCAGCTTCATCCCACCAGCCATCGAGTACACTTAAATTCGGCAATCCATTCATTGCTGCTTTCATCCCACTGGTACCAGAGGCTTCCCGTGGACGACGCGGTGTGTTTAACCAAATATCACAACCCGCAACCATCAGCCGGGCAATATGAATGTCGTAATTGGGAACAAACACTACCTGCTTTTCTAAATGCTGTTCGCGGATAAAGTGATTGATATCGCGGATAAGTTCTTTACCGGGAATATCCTTAGGGTGTGCCTTCCCAGCAATTACAAATTGCACTTTTCGGTCTTTGTTGCTCAGTAAAAGCCGCTTAATCCGTTCCAAATCACGCATCCACAGGGTAGCACGTTTGTAGGTGGCAAACCGACGCGCAAAGCCAACGGTGAAAGCGTAAGGATCTAATACTTCTTGGGCTTGGAAAATTTCTGAGGCGGAAGCGCCGCGATCGCGCAAATGCTTGACTAAATGTTCCCGCACATACAAAATCATATCTAAGCGGCAGCGTTCGTGATTGCGCCACAACTCTTCGTCGGGAATGGCATCCATCCGCTCCCATAATGGGCTATCTAGTGGTGCTGATGACCAATTTGGCCCCAGGTAGCGATCGTACAATTCTTGAGTCGATTTTGCCACACAACTACGGGCATGGACACCGTTAGTAATTGCGGCGATCGGCACTTCCTCCACTGGCACTTTCTGCCACAAACCCTGGAACATTTGGCGTGAAACTACACCATGTAGTTGTGCTACACCGTTAGAAAATGTTGCCATCTTCAGCGCCAGCACCGCCATACTGAAAGGCCCAGATAAATCACCCGTATTTTCACGCCCCAGTCCTAAAAATTGCTCTTTAGGCAAGTCAAAAATGTCTGCATAGTACCCTAAGTAATACAGCATTTTGTCGGGAGCAAACAAGTCAATCCCGGCTGGTACTGGTGTGTGGGTGGTAAAAATATTACTAGAAGCCACCACCTGTTTGGCTTGGGCATAAGTGAGTCCCTCTTCCTGAATCAACAGGCGAATGCGCTCTAGGATGGAGAAGGCTGCGTGTCCTTCATTCATGTGGTAAGCGGTGACTTTCAGCCCCAAAGCTTTGAGCATTTGCACACCACCGATCCCCAGCATGATTTCCTGGTGGATACGCATATCGATGTCGCCACCATACAGCTGATCTGTGATGTCGTGGTCATAAACTATGTTAGGTTCGATGTTTGTGTCCAGCAGATACAGGGGTACCGTTCCCACTTGTACGCGCCAAACTCTGGCATACACCTTGCGCCCTGGATAATTTACCGCAATTTGCAGTTCTGATCCATCAGGATTACGCTCTAGGTGCAAGGGCATATTATAGAAATCGTTGATGGGGTAACGTTCTTGCTGCCAACCATCAGCATTGAGATATTGGGCAAAGTAGCCTTGCTGATAGAGTAAACCTACACCCACAAGCGGTAGCCCCAAGTCACTAGCAGATTTGAGGTGATCTCCCGCCAGAACGCCCAAGCCTCCAGAATAGACGGGCAAACAATCTACAAGTCCAAATTCAGCCGAAAAATAGGCGAAGCATTCTTTTGGTTTTTGATCTCGTTGTTTCTGATACCAAGTGCGCTCTTGCAAATAATCCTCTAACTGCCGGTCAGATCGATCCATTTGCGCTAGGAAGCCTTCATCTTCAACAACTTCCAAAAGCCGTCCTTGAGAGATAGTACCCAGCATCAACACCGGGTTATGATGGCTAGACTCCCACAGGTCGGAGTCTAAACGACGAAATAAATCTTTAGTATCGACGTTCCAATCCCAGTGTAAATTATATGCCAACCGCCGCAGAGGTTCGAGTCGCGGCGGTAGTGAAGGAGATACGTTGAATGTACGAATTGGCTGCATAGGCTGGCAAAACTCCAAGTTTAGCTATGGTTATTGTTTACTTTATTGACCAATGTTGCCAATTCTTTATACTGTAAGTCTGTGAGAAAGCGATGACTTTGTTAAGCATTGAGATTCTTCTTAACCTCGTTGCTATAGTTTACACCAAGGTGTTTCTAATTCTACGCCTTACCCTCAGCCATGTACTTGGTATATTAAAATTTAATCATTTACTGTTATGTAATACTTAAAAAGATATGATTTTGAATAAATATTTATATTTATTTTAGGGAGATTAATTATGGAGTTTCGGCTGAGGGTGATAATTCCTTATAGGTGCGTCAAGAAGCCGTTAAACTTCAAATTATTTTTTAATAAAATTGCGAACGCCTAGAGGCAGTGTCAGAAAAAGACTTACTATGATTACTCAGTCAAGCTTGCTACTTAACAGAATATGTCGTATTAAGTAGGTTCTGTGATTTTAAAATATAGAAGCGTATAAAAATCCAACCAAGTGGTTAACTAGGAAAAGTGATGCCTGTGGAGGGCTACGCCTATGCTAACCACTTGGTATCAAACATAGCAGCGTATTATTTTACGCATCTAGTGTGAAGGCTGATCTTTGGGATTTTTTGGCATTGTTAGAGCGACAGCGGCTGCATAAGCAATCTCCGCTGCCATTTGATAAGCAAGTTTGATCCCCGATGAAGCGTCTTTGGCTTTAGGAGAAAGGGAAACTTTTTTTCGGCGCGACTCTTGCTTGACATCACCCGCCACAACAGATCGCTGTAAAATGATCCAGGCATCTAAGTCTTCTGAATCATAATTACTTTGAAGTTGCGATCGCAGTTTATCCTCGGCTACAACACTCAGATAGCCAGTAGTTAAAGCTTGTTGCACAATTTTTTTAATTAAAGCCATAATTTGAACCAAGTGTGTGAGTTAAAACCGATACCTCAATTTGAGCATTTGATGTTCTTTTGTGGACTTCTCCTAGAAAATAAGACACATTTGAACTTTATTTAAATAAAATTTATAATAAATAGTGCCAAGCACGCATCACCCGCTTGGCTCACCCGAATGGGTGATTTACAAGTTTATAGCTATAAGTAACACACTACTCTCTACTCTCGAACATAAGTGTGTTTTTTCTAACTGTATAAAAAGATTAAAGAGTAACAATCGTTCTAGTAAAAAAGTTAGCTAATATTCATTATTTTCATCAGTAAATAACCTCCAAAGCAACTTATTTAATAATATTGCTCCATTAAAAATAAAATGTGTTATCGTTAAAAGCAACTGTGATTAAAAGCCATTCAGCTAATTACAAGCGTGAATTGGTTAGTCTGTAAATCATCCGTGTGCAACATGATTGGAGCAGCTTACTCTAGAAATTCATTGCAAGAAAGCCGTCATAGCAGTCGGGGAAGCGCTTACTTGTTTGCACCGATGGTTAACTTTAATGTGATGGCTGATGTGGGAGATAATCCACCTTAATGGGATTTTATTTGGGCATAAGTACCGATCAAAATCCGACAATAATTACATTATCCTGCTAGGCAGAAATTTTCTCTAGTCTTTGAAATAGTCTAGTTAAATGTGTTTTTGTTGAGAAATAGCTTGTGGGACTGAGTTGTTTTAAAACACTAAAATTGCCTGAGAGGAAGTAGCCTTCAGGTAAACAACTCTATCGGTAGCTGTGTAGCAAGCGTTTCAAATTTATCGGATAACCGAAACAATAGGCTATCTAAACCCAATACGTTTGGGTTAGTGATATTCAGTGTTTAGAGATCCTCCAACTCCCCTTAAAAAATCGGGCTAATACCCTCTTTTATCGCCTTTTTAAGGGGGGATTTTAACTGAACCTTATTGTATCTAAACCAGTAAATATTCCCATTAGACAATTTAATAGTCTGGGGTTTGACTTGCAGTGCGTTGATATTGCGTTGTGGATTTAATTTGGTGAAAAACAAGCAAAATTGTTACCTACCTTGATTGGTACAAAAGCTTCTAACCACCAAGGCAATTGTGCATATCAATTGAGTGATTCTACACCCCTAATTTAAAGAATTACTTACATAGTCAAAGACAGACTTTGATTTTTCCAATTTGGGAAATTTCGGTAAGACTGTCAATATTAATCTGGTACTTAGACATCCAAAGACTACTCGATATTGGCAGAAAATTAGGATACAGCCAAAATCAACTTCCAACTCGCCAACAACAATTGATTGAAGAGATATACAGCCATGCCTAACGAGCAGCATTCCTCAAAATTGAAGCGATCGCAAGAACTTTTAGTAACTACTGTGTTAGGAGATGTTCCTACACTATTTCTGGGATCAAAGTTGCGTAATTGGGGATATCGTAGTATTTTTTTCCAAATAGGCAACCCAGTTTATATTCAAAATGGTGTTGAATTTATCGGCACTTCTTGTATTGAGATTGGCAATGGAGTATATATTTTCAAGGGTGTGCGGATGGATGCTAGAGGACACAAAAATAATAAAATTCATCTAGGAAATAGAGTCGCTATTGAGCGTAACGTTGATATAGGGTGTTTGGAAGATACGTATATACATATTGATGAAGATACCTTCATTGCTCCCAACGTCTGTATTGAGGGGCCAGGAGATATTAAAATTGGTAAACACTGTATGATTGCTGCCCACTCAGGAATATATGCCAATAATCATAATTTTGCCGATCCGATGGAGCCGATTAAATACCAAGGTGTAACTCGTAAGGGAATTGTGATTGAGGATGACTGTTGGCTAGGGCATGGAGTAACAGTATTAGATGGCGTTACCATTGGTAAAGGCAGTGTAATTGGTGCAGGATCAGTAGTCAATAGAGATATTCCTGCTTTCTCCATTGCTGTAGGCATACCTGCACGAGTCATTAAAAACCGAATTACCAAGGATATAGCAAATTAATTCTCCTATGAGATTTTTTTCAGGAGTTGGGCAAAAATACCCAGTCTGGTTTATCTAATGGGTATAGAAACTTCCCAAATTCCTTGACTTCTACTGTATTCCAGAACATAAATCTTATTGCCAAGAATCTTTATGTATCTTTATATTGCGTTCTTGTCAATTTTGGATTGGTGAGTATTGGAACCAACGCTCTGTTTCTGAGAAAACACCAAAAACTGTTCTATGCAGATTAAATATGTTATGGTCTAGCAGCGATCTGTCTAGATTAGGAAACCTCTGCCGTCAACCAACGTCACAAGAGTAACCAGTCTCTGAGTTCCTTCTAAAGGACATCCAAAAGTCAGACAACCTACAGCGCTAAACAAGAGCTAAACACGCAGACCGATAAGGTTGCGTGAAATGCTTAGTTAATTAACCTTTGAGCGCAATGAATGGGATGCTCCACTCTCACCAGAGTCTTCTACAAAAGGGACGAGATTTCGGTAATATAAAGGAGCTATCTTTTCTGCTTGGCAGATACCGAGAGAAAGTTTCTTTGTCATAACCGTTGGAGATATTTCTATGCTGACTTTAAAAATCGCTGTTTATATTGTTGTTGCCTTGTTTGTAACTATCTTTGTCTTCGGATTTTTGTCGAACGATCCAGCTCGTAACCCCGGTCGTCGGGATTTAGAGTAAAGGGCGATAAATCATCCGTGACTCCGGAAGGTGGAAGATACCAAACACCACAGAAACTTGCTACCCAAAAGGTAGTGGGTTTCGTTTTCCGGGTAGCTTGCTACAGATAGCAGAAGGCGACAGTCGGAAGGCAAAATATATAATTCATCCTTCCGTCCGTCATTTGGCTGTTTGTTAGCCTGATTTTGCTCAAATATGCTTCATCCAGTTCTGCCGCCCACTCCGCTTCCTATTCTCGAACCTCTACAACCTGCAAATCCCGTCTCATCTGTAGAGACTCAGATGAGAATGCAGGAAAATAAAGACAAATCCAAGCCGCACAAGGATTTGGCTCAATTAGCGATCGCGGGTAACACTGAGAATTATTCGCGTTTACCAACTCCTATTAAGGCAACTCCAGATGAGTTGGTAGTCGCTGATACTCCGTCTGCACCCAATCCACCAGAAACCTTTCCACCAGAATTTTCTCCCCTCACCACCTCTAAAAGTGCTGAACTTTTGGGACAGTCGGTGGAAGTTGGTTATCCTATGGAGGAGATTAAACCCCCTAATACGCAGACGACCAGCCGGGAGCAGGGGAGCAAGGCAGCAGGGGAACTTTATTGTAAGTCTTTGTCTTTTGCTTCTGCCTCATATCCTCTATGCCCCTCTGCCTCTTCAGCCCCATCCTTTCTACTACCTGCCTCCCTGCCTCCGGTTGACGTTATTCCCAGCTTCACAAATAGCGACAAGTTATTCGAGTCTAAGGCGGAAATATTAGCACAGCAGTTAACCCAACAAAAACAGCAAAGTGATAGCACTGCACAACAATCTCCAGCAGGAATCAATCTCTTTGTATCTACGGTTGATCGTGCACTGAGTTCTCAATCAGTACAGAATTTTATCAAATTCAAGTCTCGCAGCTCGACAAACCAACCCTCAACGCCCATTACTGTAGAGTTCAAGTCCCCAACCCAACAAACAGCGCCAACGGCTACACCGCAAGTAGATACCACCAATCAACCATCATCTGGTACAACTGCCCCAGCTAGCAACCAACCAGCAAAACCGAGAATTGTGGAAGTCACTTCCGATCGGCAGGAGTTTGACGAGCGACGGCGAATTATTACAGCTGTTGGTAATGTAATTGTGCGATTTGATGGAGCGGTGGTGGATGCCGATCGCCTGCAAGTCAATTTGGATAACCTGATCGCCGCAGGAGAAGGTAACGTAACTTTAACACGGGGCGATCAGGTACTGCGTGGACAACGCTTTACCTATAACTTTGTTCAAGATAGTGGGGAACTGCAAAATGGTAGCGGAGAAATTTACGTACCTTCATCACAAACAGATTTTGCTTTTTTACCCACCGATGTAACAGCTGGTGGAGTATCAAAACGCCCACCAAGCGATCGCATTACAGCCAATCAGCCCGTTTCCGGTGTGAGCAGCCCTGGAGGAATAGATGCAACATTTGGTGGTCAAGCAGGTGCTAGCAATGTCCCGGCATCGAAAACCGGGGGTGCAGTCAATCGGCTCAGGTTTGAAGCCCAACAGATTGACTTCTATCCGCAAGGTTGGCAAGCAAGGGATGTCCGCATCACCAATGACCCTTTTTCGCCACCAGAGCTAGAATTACGGGCAGATAAAGTAACTCTGACACGGGAGACACCCTTAGTAGACCGGATCAGGACACAGCGACAGCGTTTGGTATTCGATCAAAAACTCTCCTTACCAATTCCGGTGAATCAGCAGACCATTGACCGCCGAGAGCGGGACGCTACACCTGCAATAGTCTCCCCCGGCTATGATGGAGAGGATCGGGGTGGTTTGTATATTGAGCGGGGCTTTCCAGTAGTCACTACAGATCGGACTAGCTGGACAATCACGCCCCAGTTATTAGTACAGAGAGGTGTGCAAGAAGGCACGGGCGACTTAGGCGCACTGTTTGGTGTTAAGACAAAGATAAATTCTGTTTTGAGTCCCCGGACAGTAGTTCAGGGAACTGCGGAGTTAACCAGTTTTAACTTGAATAAGGTGGAAAACAATTTACGGGTGAATTTGGGATTGCGCCAGACATTGGGCGATGTCTCCGACGGGCTACGCCAACGCCTCCCCCATACTTTGAATCTACAATATAACTATCGTGATCGCCTCTACAACGGGACTCTCGGCTTTCAAACTGTGCAGAGCAGTCTGGGTGGCATTATTACCTCTCCGGTGATTCCTTTAGGGAAGAGTGGCATCAACCTTAGCTATCAGGGAAGCGCTCAATATATTGATGCCAACACTGACCGCCAAGATTTGCTAGAACCATTGCGGGAAAACGATCGCATCTCGTTAGGGCGTTTACAAGGCAGCGCTGCCCTCAGTACTGGGGTATTTCTGTGGCAGGGAAAACCATTACCGCCCACTGCTACTGAGGGATTACGATACACAGCTAATCCTGTAGTTCCTTACTTGCAAGCGATCGCTGGCCTCACCGGCACTACCAGTTATTACACCAACGGGGATAACCAAAGCACTCTGATCGGTACAATTGGTTTACAAGGGCAAATTGGTCATTTTTCTCGACCATTCTTAGATTATACCGGTTTTAATATCAGTTACTCCCAAGGCTTAAATAATGGATTATCGCCCTTTTTGTTTGATCGCTCCGTTGATAATCAAGTATTGAGCGTTGGGATTACACAACAAATCTATGGGCCTGTTCGCTTAGGCTTTCAAACATCCGTTAACTTGGATACAGGTAAAGAAACTAGCACCGACTACATTTTGGAATATAGCCGCCGCACCTATGGCATCACCTTGCGTTACAATCCGGTGCTGGAGTTAGGCGGTTTCAGCATCCGAATTAGTGATTTTAACTGGGGTGGCGGCACTAATCCATTTTCTGAAGTTAAGCCAGTAGTGGGCGGGGTGCAACAGGATAATTAGTAAAAAGAATTCAGGAGTCAGAATTCAGGAGTCAGGATTCAGGATTCAGGAGTCAGTTTGTAACACGAGCGATCGCCTTTCATCGGAGAAGTTTGAGCGGCGGCTTTTGCCACTCGAACTTCTTTGTGCGGTTAATCTTATCTTGGGCGTCCCAGGGTAGTAATATATAGTGCAGCTTCATCAGCAGGAATACCCAAAACTTCATTTACTTGGTTATCAAAGAATCCACCAATACCACTAACGCCTACATTCAGCTGCATTGCGGCTAAATTCAGGCGTTGTCCCAAATGACCAGCATCCATGTGTAAGTAACGATAAACGCGATCGCCATACTGGGCGATCGCAGCTTTGAGATCGGCTGTATGGAATAATACTGCTGCTGCATCCCGCCCTAATTCTTGTCCCAAACAGAGAAAATGTAACTCTCGCCGAAAGTTTTTAAACCGAATTTGGCGTAATTCTTGGGCTTTGGGTGCGTAATAATAACAACCTGCCTCCAGTCCTGTGACTCCGCAAACAGCAATGAATGTTTCGATTAAATTCAGATCAAAGTAGTCTGGAGAAATATCTAAACTTTGGTCGATGTAATTTTGCGGTTGGTAAGTGAAATCGAGTAAATCTTTCAATTCATCAAAAGTTAAATCATCACCATTGTAAGCGCGGGTAGAGCGTCGCTTGTACATAGTGATTTCCAGTTCTGACAGCTTTTGTCCCCAGTCTATAGGTGCGGTGGTGGTAGGAATTTTCAAACAGAAAGGAAAATTGTATTTATCCTCCAAAGATTTTTCTTGTTTAATAACTGGTAGATTAAAATTGCCAGTTACACTTGATTGGATCTGGGTGTGTTGATGGAAATATGCCAGTAGTTCGCCATCGGGAATTTGCGGATAATTGGTTTCGGTGGCAGAAGGTAAAGCAGTACATCCTAATGGCAAATTTTGATTGATATCTAACAAGTCTGCCAGAGGTAAGACAGCGATCGCACCTTCCTGTTGCGAATCGATATAAAGCATATCGTTGACCGATTCATCCACAAAACCGCCGATTAAGTGGGGGCGATAATCAGTAATAGCACCAGCCAATTCGATATTGCCCAACAAGTGCCCCGTATCTAGAAAAATCCGACGGTAAGCCCGATCTTCATAGCGCCACGCAGAACGATAGAAAACCGCAGTGACAATAATTGCCAGTTGAGTATTTTCTAGGGAAGGATGCCAGAAACAAGCTGCTTGTAGAGTTTGCCAAACATCACTTTCCCAATAATGCATCAGAGAATGAGTCCGACACTGGTAGTTATACAGACCAGGTGGCAATAGCGACGTGCCACGGGAAACCACATACACTTCGGCAGGGTATAATCCGCCTGCACTGGGAGCAGCACGTAAATACACCGCACTACCCATAGAAGGCATTTTCGCTGTCAATCCATAGCTGCGAAACAGCAACCGCGAAAGTCTTTGCCACCATTGAGCATCTGGATTATTAGCAAATGCCTCTGGTTTTTCTTGGATGTAGGGTTTGAGATCAAAAGTAGAGCCAATTTTGTACTCTTTGAAGGGTACTGGCTGTTTAGCCCAGTCTAACTGGTGATTTTTGGAGGCTAGAGTCTCAGGGTCGTATTTAGTCCGTTCGTGGTAATGCTGGGCAATTGATTGGGGTAATTCTGCCATAGTACTTTAAATATCCTTGGACATCCTTTTTTTGATCTTGGCATTCATTAGCCTCATTATTTCGTGTTAATTATTGCAAACTTCAGAGTCACAAAGTGATATTTGGTAACTGAATTGGACTATTGCACCTTTAAGCCGGAACGTTACACCTTTGAGCCGGAACATTACACTTTTAAGCCGGAACGTTGCACCTTTGAGCTTAAAACTTGAGCTTTTAAGGTTAACTCACATCTTGCACTTAACAATTAAAATCGCGGCTACCCGAACAAAGCCTGCCGATGGAGGTTTTAAAACCCTTGATTTTTCTTAGTCCGCGAAGGCAGCCTACCCTTTTCCTGACGGAAACGCTACGCAAGCGGGTTCTCCAAAGGAGTACGTTTTTGTAGCCACAACTTCTAGCTATTCGGTGTTCTTCTCTCACTCCCTCCTCTTTTTTTGCAGTACGATATAAACGCAAAACTCTCCACAAGTGGATGTGCAATGATGCCTGTACGTCAAACTTTATCAAAACCTGATATCCAACTTTCTTATTTAGAGTGGAACCAAGGTAAAGAACCTTTACTGCTGTTACACGGCTTAGGCGACCATGCCTTAGTGTGGTCTAGTTTAGGAGATTACTTAGCGGCAGATTACCACATAGTTGCACCAGATATGCGCGGACATGGTGAGAGTAGTAAGCCTGAGAAAGATTATAGTTTTGAAAGTGCGATCGCAGACCTTGAAGCACTCATGGATCATCTTGGATGGACTTTTGCCCATATTGTAAGTCACTCGTGGACAGGAAAATTAGCCGCCATTTGGGCAAGGCAAAACCCAAAGCGTTTGCGGAGTATAATCTTAGTCGATCCGATTTTCATCTGGAAAATGCCTAGCCTTCTCAGGGTAACTTTTCCTATGTTGTATCGCTTCTTGCCTTTTCTCAAAAGCATCGGACCCTTTGCCAGTCATGAACAAGCCGAACAACAAGCACGGCAATTAAAGCAATATCAAGGATGGAGTTCCTTACAACAGCAAGTCTTCCAAGCCGGAATAGAACAAAAACCCGATGGTAGCTGGGGCAGCAAATTTACCATAGCCGCCCGCGACGGAATTTTTGAGGAAGTAATGCAAGTACCCGGTTTTACAATTCCCCTTCACACCCCTGCCCTCTTCATCCAGCCAGAACAAGGTTTAAATCGCCAAGATTGGCAAATCCAACCTTACAAAACCCATCTTAAAAACCTACGTATCTGCCAAGTTCCAGGCAACCATTGGCCTTTTTTGACACAACCAGAAGCATTTAACCAAACAATAGCAGCTTTCCTAGCAGAACACAGGTGATGAAGTTTAAAACTCTTACCTTTGCGTCTCTGCGCGACGCCAGGTGCTTCAAGTCGGCAGAGCCGCCCAACGCACTGGCTCCTCTGCGTGAGAAAAATCATCCCGCAACCACGCAACACCAGAAAAATCTCTTAATTATTTAAACGGGATTATCAAACGGGAACAGAAGAATTAATAGGAGCAAAGCCTAAGTTCCCTTCACAGTACCAAATAAGCCAGTCATGAGCCTTTGTATCAATCCAGTTTGCCCCAAACCAAATCACCCGAATAATCATCAAAACCGCTTTTGTCAAAGTTGTGGTTCCCATTTGGAATTACTAGGGCGTTATCGAGTGACGTGCTTGTTGAGTGACAAAACAGGATTTAGTAAAGTTTATGAGGCATACGAACAAGATACCCCGAAAATCCTCAAAATACTCCAAGAAAATCTATCAAACGAAACCAAAGCAGTAGAACTATTTCAACAAGAAGTAACTGTATTGGAGCAACTCAAGCATCCCGGCATTCCTAAAGAAGATAGTTACTTCCAGTATCAAACTCGAAACGGTTTAATATTGCATTGCATTGCAATGGAAAAAATTGATGGCTACAACTTAGAACAGTGGCTAAAGCAGCAGCAGAATTACCCTATTTCTCAGCAACAAGCTGTAGCTTGGTTAAAACAATTGGTAGAAATTCTAGATTTAGTGCATAGCAAACAATATCTACATCGAGATATTAAGCCATCTAATATCATGATTAGATATCCTCTTGGGAAGGGTTGGGGGGATTTGGTACTGATTGATTTTGGCACCGCCAGCGAAATTACTAAAACCTACCAAGACCAACTTAGCAACAGCGACAAGATGATAGCACTTATGTCATCTGGTTACAGCGCCCCCGAACAGATGAATGGTCAAGCAGTACCGCAATCAGATTTCTTTGCCTTGGGACGCACATTTGTATTTTTACTTACAGGATACCATCCCTTAGATATGTATGATATCCAGCTAAATTTATTGCACTGGCAAAATCATGTTATTCAGATATCGCCCTTACTATTGAATTTAATTGATTGGCTAACAGCATTGGATATAGAAAAGCGTCCCACCAATGCCCAGGAAATTTTACAGCGTCTAGAAGAAATTGAAAGCCAACTAACAGAAGCTACTGTTGCAAATGTTAATTTAGTAGAAAATTTTAACATTGAACAGTTGCCCCTGCCAAATCCTAAAAGTTTGTCAAACCTATATCAGCAGCCAGAAAAAGTACCGCTACTCACATTTTTTGCAGTGCTGCTAGTGATATTAGGATTAGTTAGTACAGTGGCTTTAGCAACGCGGACATCAAAATTTTCTGTGATGCCAAATTACGGACAATCTCCCGAAAGAAAAGGTAAAGTTGATTATTTTCCTTATAAAGAAGGTAGAGATAGTCAGGGAAGGATAGCCGAATTTAATATAGCTGTTTTATCAGTAGAATATAAATGGCTTGTAGGTAGCAGTTTTCAAGTTAAATATAATGATGAAATTATTAGTCTTGACCTTTTAAAGTTGAACTTAGAACAAGAAAGTATAGAGAAGATAATGGAAGTTCCCAGTGAAATTATCTCTGTAGGTACAGCTTCTTGTAAAGATGATATAGCAGTTCAAGAACGTGTAGCTTTAGAACGTTCTAAGCAAATACGACTTTTAGTGAAAAAACTATTTATTAATATACCAAATATTAAAGGCGATCGCTTATTAAATTTAGGTCAATTTCAACTGAGTGATTGTCAGGCAAAACAGGATTTAACTACATATCAGAGAAGTATTATAATTATTGGCGTAAAAAAACAATCAGCAGGTTTAAATCTAGATGAAGCTTTACGCGATAGATTGAAAAAGCAGCCTTTTGCTGATTTTAAATTAGAAGATTATTCTTTGGGGACGGCAGATAAGTTTAAGACGATACCGAGTAATTTATAGTCTGGTATGTTGTAGCAAAGTGTGTTTAGGCGATCGCATCTTTAGCCATAAAATACAACTATGGTCATTTACATATCCTATGGTTAAAGTCGCAGATTAACATCCTCAAAGAAAGTGATGTTAAATTATTTAAGCTCCCATCCCAGAATACCGCTTCAAACCCGCACGCCAAAGCAAACGATTTACACCCAAAAATACCAATATCCATCCCACCATTGACCCAAATCCCTGCCCTAAATCCACGGGTAGCCCTACCAAAAGACTCGCAGGAAAATTAATCAAATAGGGAAAAGGGGTAAACATCACTATTTTCCGCACCGATTCTGGAAAGACCTCTAAAGGTGCTATCAAACCAGATAAAAATAGATAAAACAACAACCAGAAATTTTCTAAAGCGCTAGCCCGTTCTGTCCAAAAGGCGAACATGGCAAAGGTGTACTGAATCACAAACCGCAAAGCAAAAGCTAGCAACGCCGCCAATGTAAACAGCAAAAATCTATCCAAACTTGGTATCCAAAAAGCTTGGGGATAAAGAATAAAAAATAATCCCACTAATGGAATAGCAAACGTTAGCCGAGCAAATCTTTCAGCAATATGTCCCGCAACATGATGCCATACTGGGTCTAGTGGTTGTAGCAACTTGGGTGAAAGCTTGCCTTCCACTACCTCTCTTTCAAATTCCCAAATTACCCAAACAACGGTTAATTGTCTGACAATGAAAACGGTAATAAAATAACGAGCAAAATCCACAGGTGATAGCCCAAACTGCCCACCTTGTGACGCCTGTATCCAGGCACCCATGAGGATAATCGGCAAAGACCCAGCCAAAACCCATAAGATTAGTTCTGCTCGATATTCAACCATATAGGCGTAGTACACTAACAGTAAAGTTAGGGCTTTTCTAACAATCCGCTTCATTTATTCACTTCCCGTTACAAAAATTACCTGCCTACTCAGCTCTAACTACACAACACCCGCTTTAAAAACTCGTCCAATTACTTCTTCTACAGGCGGCTCAGTGACAGTTAAATCAATTATCTCTAAATTTGCTAAAATCTCCGAAACGGTGCGGGTGAGCGCTTCTCTGGACACCATAAAATGTACCGATCGCCCTTCTAAGAGTTTTACGTCACCATAGCTCATGAGTTTTTCTATCGGTAGAGGTTGGGCTAACTCTATATAGACTTCTCGGTAGGGGGCAAAACGTTCCAGCAGTCCATCTAAGCTACCGTCATACATCAGCTTTCCCTCGTGAATCAACAGCACTCGTTGACATAAAGCTGTGATGTCGGCCATGTAATGACTCGTCAACAGCACTGTCGCTTGATAACGCTGATTGTACTCGCGCAAGAACTCGCGCACTGCTGCTTGAGCATTTACATCTAATCCCAGCGTTGGTTCATCCAAAAACAATACATGAGGATGATGCAAAAGTGCTGCCAACAATTCTGCTTTCATTCGCTCACCTAAAGACAGTTTCCGCACTGGTTGAGTAAGTTTACCTTCCAAGGAAAGCATCTCTGTTAATTCTCCCACCCGTCGCTGAAACTCTTTATCAGAAATGTTGTACACAGCAGCGTTAATTTTCAAAGAATCTAGCGCCGGCAAGTCCCAAATTAGCTGCTGCTTTTGCCCCATTACTAAGGTAATTTTTTGTAAAAAGGCTTCTTTGCGATGAAACGGAATTTGCCCTGCGACTCTGACTGTACCGCTAGAAGGATGAATCAGCCCCGTGAGCATTTTGAGTGTGGTAGTTTTACCAGCACCATTCGGCCCCAAAAACCCCACGATTTCACCAGGGGCAATTT
>NZ_JBGTFY010000179.1:0-1709 GCF_041747015.1 Nostoc sp. | reverse complement strand
CGGAAACGATACAAAAATATCTATTCTTGAATGGAACCCTATATTCTAGATTGTCTTGGCGCAGCCTCTCCCTTTGGGAGAAGGTTCGGTATACGAGTAGCATTTTCGGCTTTTTTCGTACTTGTTTATAATACCATATTCATCTCACACCCCTAAGAGTGGGTGTGAGGCTTCTGCTGATTTAGCTAAATAATCAGGTATTCAATCCACCATTTTTGAGTTGAGTGACTAATGAGAGCCGATGCAGTCAAATTTTGACTCATCGTCGGAGTCAGCTTTGCTCCTGATGAATTTTTTCGATATCATCAGGCGTACCAGTCTCAGAAATTTTTGATGTGCCAGATTTACCTGCACCTGAATTGCCGCCAGAAGCGCCAGCACCCCCTGAGTGTTTAGAATCTGTGTTGCCTTGTTCTTCTTGAAGCTGTTCAAGGCGGTTTTTTTCTTGAGCTTTATCTTTTTGGTCAGCCATATCTTATTTACATTTTTCGCGTTGCGATCGCTATATATTTTACCAGTACTTGTATTGCAAAAACCGACATTAATTTTTATAATCATCGCGCAAACATACAACGCCAAAAACCCCTGTAGGGAATTTGTACCTAATTTTTCTAAATTTGCTGTCGGTTAACATACCACCCCAAATTGAAAATAAATTTGTCGAAAAATTAAGATTTATTTAAATAAAACAACAGCAATATTGTTAAAATCAGAAGCTAGATCCCAATCAGTAACTAGGTTTTAGCGATATTTACAGATGGCTACGCCTATGCGCTCCAAGTAAAACCCTTACAAGTCTTTACTTCTTTAGGGATACAACTTTTGAGACAATCAGAAACGATTTAATAATAATCAAGCACTTATAGTCCACTCTGATCGGACTCCGTGTTATTTCTATTGAAAAGGGAGAACACAAACATGAAATTGGCTTACTGGATGTATGCAGGCCCAGCCCACATCGGCACTCTGCGAATCGCTAGTTCTTTTAAAAATGTTCATGCGATCATGCATGCCCCCATTGGCGATGACTACTTTAACGTCATGCGCTCCATGTTATCGCGGGAGAGGGATTTTACTCCAGTGACAACCAGTGTCGTCGATCGCAACGTTTTGGCACGCGGCTCTCAAGAGAAGGTGGTAGATAACATCATCCGCAAAGATGCCGAGGAACACCCGGATCTAATTGTATTAACTCCCACCTGCACCTCCAGCATTTTGCAAGAAGATTTGCACAACTTTGTCGAGCGATCGCAGTTGGAAGCAAAAGGAGACGTAATGCTGGCGGATGTGAACCACTACCGCTACAACGAACTGCAAGCAGCCGATCGCACTCTCGATCAAATCGTCCAATACTACATTGAAAAAGCTCGGAAGCGGGGCGAATTGCCAGAGGGCAAAACTGCAAAGCCCTCGGTTAATATTATCGGTACTACCACCCTCGGTTTCCACAACAATCACGACTGCACCGAACTGAAACGGTTAATGGCTGACTTGGGAATTGAGGTAAATACCTTAATTCCCGAAGGTGCTTCGGTGAACGACTTGAAGAAAATGCCCAAAGCCTGGTTTAACCTAGTTCCTTACCGTGAACTCGGTTTGACCACAGCTCGTTACCTGGAAGAACAATTCGGCACACCTTATATAGACATTACTCCAATGGGTGTAGTGGAAACTGCCCGTTGTATTCGCAAGATTCAGCAGGTAATTAA
>NZ_JBGTFY010000178.1:0-5495 GCF_041747015.1 Nostoc sp. | reverse complement strand
CGGAAACGATACAAAAATATCTATTCTTGAATGGAACCCTATATTCTAGATTGTCTTGGCGCAGCCTCTCCCTTTGGGAGAAGGTTCGGTATACGAGTAGCATTTTCGGCTTTTTTCGTACTTGTTTATAATACCATATTCCCGCGCATTCATCTCACACCCCTAAGAGTGGGTGTGAGGCTTCTGCTGATTTAGCTAAACTAAAGAAGAAAGTACTTAATAAGTTTTAATAATTCTGTTATGAGTACAGATTCACCTGTTAATTTTCCTAAAAAACCCGAATCTACATTTGGGACACGTCTCAGAAACTTCTTAATTGCAATGGTAGCGATCGCCCTTAGCGTTGCCCTAGTCTTAGGATTGCGAACCGAAACAACCTCGGCTTCCCTTGCCAAATTAAGTGATGCGTCCATACCGTTAGAAGTAGCAATCAGCAACGGCAAACCATCTTTAGTGGAGTTTTATGCTGATTGGTGTACTGTCTGCCAGAAAATGGCACCAGATATGACTCAACTGGAAACAGAGTATGCTGACAAGCTGAATTTTGTCATGCTGAATGTGGATAATACCAAGTGGCTGCCGGAACTGCTGAAATATCGGGTGGATGGGATTCCCCATTTTGTGTTTTTGAGTCAGAAAGGAGAAACTATAGCGCAAGCAATCGGCGATCAACCGCGCACGATTATGGCTAGCAACTTAGAGGCTTTGGTTACTGGTTCGGCTCTCCCCTATGCTCAAGCTAGCGGGCCAGTTTCCAAATTTTCTGCCCCAGTAGCACCAACTGCTAGTCAAGATGATCCCCGCAGTCATGGAAGCCAAGTGGTAAATAGCAAAAACAACTGATGCACGCCAGTTGTTATCTTGAAGGTTCTCCAAAGTCTTTTAACTAGATGGATGCCAGTCGCTCCCAATGAACGACTGGCATCGAATTTTGAATTATTAATTAGTCACCCCTTTACCGTTTCAGCCTCCCGATTTTGCTTTTGTGTATCAGGGATTAACCGTTCCAATCCACGGGCAATCCAGGGCAAAAATGCGATCGCTAACGTCACTCCCAGCACGTTGAATATTAATTGGGCATTCGCAATTTGACGGGCAACATCATCACCTGCACCCACTAACTGAGAAAACCACTGAGCAAATCCTGCCAATTGACTGGCAAATAAAATGCCTATACCAGCAGAAACAAGATTAAATAGCAAATGAAAGACACCTGTTCGCAGCGCTGGGCGTTCGCGTCCCAGGGTAGCTACCAGTGTGTCAGCACAAGTACCAACTTCAGCACCCAGCATTAACGCTATACCTGCGGGTAATGAAATTAATCCTTGACTAGCCAAAGTCACAATAACCGCAACGGTAGCAGAAGAAGATTGAACTAAGACTGTAAACAGCGCCCCAACTCCGGCACCTAGCAGCGTGTTGTTACCCAAAGTTTCCATCAATTTGAGAAACGGCTGGTAGTCCTTGAAAGGTTCCATTGCGCTTTCAATGGTGTCAAGTCCGAAAAATAGTAAGCCGAAGCCAAGGATAATTAATCCGATTTGCTTCCAGCGTTCTTTCTTACCCAAAAGAATTAATAATAAACCAATGAACATGGCGATTGGCGCATACTCGTTAATTTTAAAAGCAACTATTTGAGCGCCAATAGTTGTACCAATGTTAGAACCTAAAACCACGCCCAGAGATTGCACGAATGACAGTAAACCAGCGCTTACCATTGCAATCACAATAATGATTGTTACCGAGGATGAATCTAATATTGTTGTCGCTACCGTGCCAGTTGCTACTCCAGCATAGCGATTGGTGGTGAACTTACTAATTAGCGATCGCGCCCGATCACCTGCGATCGCTTCCAGTCCCTCAGCCATTCGCGTTACACCATACAAAAACAGCACTAGTCCTGCTAGAGCGCCCGTGGCAATTTTGAAAATATCTAATTTTCCTTGTTCTTCTCCCTTAGACTCAGCGCTCTTGCCCTGTTGATTATTTTTTGTTTCTTCCCCAGGATTCTGAGCTTGGTTAATGTTTCTCTGTTGTACTTCTTCTACTCCAGCAGGAGTCTGAGCATTAGCATTAATTTCTAAAGATTGTGATGGTGGATTAAGCCAATGCAAATTTTTTCCTAATATAGAAGGAGTAACAATCAAAACTGAAACTAGAATACTTAATACAAACCCGTTCAACGCTTTCTTTAACACTTTTGATGACAACATAATGATTATTCAAAACTATTATTATTTTCACACTTGAATGTTAATAATTTATACATCAAAACTCAAGCATCAATGCAATAGCTGTAAGGCTGACTTAAATTTAGACAATAGGAATTTACTCTAATTTAAACTTAGATTACTTGCATCTTCAGAAGGAGATTGATGTTTGTATCTGACGACTTAAACTTGATTTAAACTTAAATTAAACAAACAATAATAATTATCGTAATATGTAATATTTAGTGTCATTGAGAAAATTAATGTCTAAGGCAGCTTCTAGGGATGAACATGGCTAACCGAACCGTATTGGGAGTGGGAGTAATTTTTAATTTTCTACCTCCCTCTCCTGATTCCCTTGGCTTTAGTGCGATCGCTGATTAGATGATGGTTTATATACTTAGCGGGTAAGTTTCTGCACGATTGCTACCAGAACGCCATTTGGGGAAAATTTAAACCTTTAAAACCCAAGTATTACGATTATCCATACTGACAAAAGCTGCTGGCACAATTTCGATATTCACACCAAGAGCTTTGAAAGTAGCACGAATAGCAGCAGCATGGGCAGACTCAGTTGTACCGATACTGGCTCCAACTGTAATCAGTTTTGGAGTTCTGAGTTTAGCGGCTTCTAGAGTATAAGCGATCGCTGCATCTAGACATCTCCGAAAATGAATGTAGAGACGTAGCACTGCTACGTCTCTACAAGGTTCTGGATAACGCATATTTAATTTCTGGAGATGTCTATTGGGTTTCGTTTGAAATTAGCTCGGCTTTATCCAAAATTAAGAAGTCGGTTTTCTTTATCCGGTAAAAACCCTGGTTTTTGGCAAATACTTTTTCTACGTCACAGATTATCAGTGAAATCTAAAAAGTAAAGCTACCGTCTCACAAAGGTTTCAGCGTCAGTTTTAGCGTTGCAAAAAATGGATAAAGTCGAGCTTAGATCACTAAGTGTCTAAGCCATATACTGCCAGTTCGCTAGAAAAAGTACTTAGATAAACCTTACCATTAGCGATCGTGGGTGGGGTAAATTTGCCAAATTTACCCACATCATCCCTGCTTGCATCTTCCTTACTATTCCATAGTTCAGTCATCGTTGTGGCATCAAAGGCACGTAAAATGCCGCTTACAGTCTGGTTATTTGCATCTTTGTCGAACGGAGAGGAAGTCCAGAGAATTCCTGTTCCATCTGTACTGCCGTTAGCAGATAGTGATAACATGGCACCTGGCATTCCATCTGGAACCGTCATGCTGCTAGTTGCTAGGGGGGTGGTATTTAAGGTAGTACCGTTAAAACTATAAGCTCTTGCCCAGTCGTTTTCACCCCACACATAGATTAATGGCCCATTGGGACTATTCCAATAAATGGGGCTGCCGTGAATATGATGAGTTCCTGAGGGTGCATTGACTTTATTAACGGGCGTACCAATTGCTTGGAAGCTTTGCACAATCTGTGTATCACCTTTAGCATTGAATTTGCCCAAATTAGTCCGGTCAAGTACATAAATTTTCCCTTCTTTGCCGCCTGCAATTATATATTTGCTATTAGGGATAAGTAATGGCCCCCCAGAACCCAGGTCATCATCTAAGGCATTCAGTATTTGATAGTTGTAAGGAGTAAACCAGTCAATGGGAGTGAGATTGGAACTAAGTTTGACAACGCTAGTACCCAGATTCGAGCCATCGGACTTAAAGGTGCCATTACCACTAGATAAATAGACGTTGCCACTGTCATCGGCAGCTAGCCCATTGCCTGCCTGCCAAATTCCCCCCAGTTTGCCGTCAGGTGTGTTATTGTAAATAGCACTCCGCTTCAGGGTCGTGGCATTATAATCAAACACCCAACCACTATAGGAACCTTTGTCACCAAAAGATGCAAAGGCAATATAGATGTTGCCATTGGATAGCAGGAGACCAGGCCGTTGGTTTTGCAGATTGGGCGTAAAAGTAATTACACCATTCACACTTGCACTACCAGTTCCCGGTACAGTGCCACTAATAACCACTGGACCGCCAAACTTTTCTGCACCCGTTTTCAGGTCTAGTGCATGTAGCCGATAAATGTAATTTCCTGATTCCTTAGTAAAGGCTACTACATAAAGGGTATTGGTAGTAGTTGAAATGACTGGCGTACTGAGAATACCCACCTCAGTTGCAATATCTCTATAGTTAGGGTAAGGACCAATGTTAGGATCGGGTAATTTAACTGAAGGGCCTAGGGAAATTGACCAAAGCGGTGTAGAGGCATTTGGGTCATCGGCATCAAAGGCATAAACTGTATTGTGCATGGTCGCTACATACACCACATTGTGAACACCTTGATTGGGAATATTGACGTTAGCCAGGTATAAGGGTTGAGTATAAATCTGACCATCAACTGGGCGCGTAAACAATTTACCAAACTTATCGTCATTAACATTGGTAGTGTTGAGTAGCACTTCGTTCAATTCAGCACCAGTTCGGTTGTTGTCATTGTGCTGAGTAGTGACGTTAGCTGCGGCACTAGCATCATTATCCAAAAGAGTGATCACAGAAGTCTTTTGCGTTCCCAATCCGGCATTAATAGGATTGCTTAAAGTCAACAGAAAAGCCAAATTCGGATCTAGCTGGCTATCATCTAAAACTGAAATGGTAATATTGGCACTAGTTTGACCCTTGACAAAGTTCAAGATGCCAGTGGTTGCAATATAATCAATCCCAGCTTTGGCAGTGCGATCGCTGGTAGCATAGTTCACCGAAACTTCTTTGTTATTGCTGCCTGTACGATTCACGGTAACAGTAATCGTCTTGTCTCTTTCATTGACGCTATAATTTTGTTCGCTGAATGCCAAGGTGCTAGCAATGTTGGAACTAGCACTGCTCGATGTCGAGAAATTCCAGCTATCAATGTCGTGATTATTAATCAGACTACCTGTACCAGCACTGAAGCCTACGTATGCCTGATTACCCACAACCGAAGTCAGATCAACGTTGTAGGTCAGCAGGGCAGTAGACGGTTTTACATTAGTGCCAACATATACCCTCAGGTTGTTGGTTAAGCCATTGTAATCAAGCCAGGCATCTAGGAAATTTCCACTATTGAGTTGGAAAGTAGGCACTGCGACTGCCTTCTGCGATGTCACATCTCCATTCAACAGCACTGCTACATGGTTGTTGTTTTGATCCCAGGCATTTTTATAAGTATCAAACTCAATGGCTAGACTTTTTCCAATCTGATTCGTGCCCTTGAATTCCTGATTTCCGTAACCAAGACTGCTGCCGATATCACCTAAAGCTTTGTCA
>NZ_JBGTFY010000177.1:0-3083 GCF_041747015.1 Nostoc sp. | reverse complement strand
TAGGGTTTGTCCCATCCTAAGCCAATGGGACGATTCCAAGTACAAGGAGGAATTTGGGGTAAGAGGTGATTTTTCATCTCACCATCTTACGATTTTGGTAGCAATTTTGAAAACGATTCCTGTACTTAGAGACGATGATTTTTAATTGTGTTGAACGTACCGCCAAATAAGCGATCGCGGATCATGTCGCTACCAAGAAAGTCATGAGGGAAACCCAGTTCAATTTGACTAACTTCATTTAGTTTTTGTAGATGCTCCGGCGCAAGCGCAACATCAAGGCAAGCTAAATTATCTTCAAACTGTGACAACTTCCGCGCCCCAATAATTGGGATAGTTAAACCGCTTTGAGTTAGTAACCACGCTAGAGCAACTTGAGAAGGTGAATGTCCAATTTCATTAGCGACTTGACTAACAACTTCAGAAATCGCTAAGTTTTTGTCAGAAATCTTATCTAAGCGCTTTTGTTCCTCACCATTCCCCTGAGACTTGTTATACTTTCCTGTTAGCACGCCACCACCCAAAGGACTCCAAGGTGTAACCGCTAAGTCAAATGCTTTTGCCATTGGTAATAAGTCTCGTTCGGGAGTTCTTTGCACCAAACTATACTCAACTTGTAAAGCCACAAAAGGTGTCCAGCCGTAACACTGCGCTAACGTATTCGCTTGCGCCACAATCCAAGCAGGTGCATCCGAAATGCCGATGTATAGTACCTTTCCAGCGCGTACCATATCATCAAGACTTCGCATTACTTCTTCAATGGGTGTCATGAAGTCCCAAGCGTGGAGCCAAAATAAATCGATATAGTCAGTGTTGAGGCGTTTTAGGCTACCTTCTAGAGACTGCATCATATTTTTGCGATGATTACCGCTACCGTTGGGATTACTAGCTTTATCGTTCATTTGTAAAGGAAACGAGTATTTAGTCGCAAGCACAAATCGTTCTCTATCTGAAGCAATAAAATCGCCGACAATCTTTTCACTAGAACCATCTGTATAGCCGTTAGCTGTGTCGATAAAGTTTCCACCTGCTGAGACAAAAGCGTCAAAAATTTGACGGCTTTCATCTTTGGAAGCTCCCCAACCCCAATCTTCACCAAAAGTCATTGTTCCTAAACAGAGTTCAGAAACTCTTAAACCGCTTTTACCTAAAAGTTTATAGTGCATAGTCAATAAATCTCCTATTGTTTGTTATTTGGATAGATTGAAAGTAGATCCCAGTGATGAGAAGTCGCTAAAAGCGTCATTTAAAATAATGGGATTGAAATATTCCCTAAATAGCACAATTTGAGCATCACGCAAATGAAATAAAGCGCAGTAAATATTGTTATATGCTTTGCCTGTGGCGGCGATGTCGATTTCTCCTCGGTACTCAGCAACTAGCCAGTTAGGGTCGAGCATTGGGTAAATTGTGAGGTCAGGAAAGCTCATGCGGCTGTAAGCGTTGGGTAAGCCTTGATAATGACGATAGATTGCAGCTTTGCCATCGATCCGAGTGGGAAAGCTACTAGGAGAGTAAGGCATTTCTTGAACGCCATTATCTGCCCATAGTTTTATCCAATCATTAATGTTTTTTTCCTCAAGCAGGCGCAGAAAATCTTTAATTACCTGCTGGTGGCGCAGACTTCGATCCCGGTCAGTCATTTTATCTCCTTGTTGTTGTCAAGCGATCAGGAATAGGTTTAAGTTGGTAGACAGACCAGAAAAAGGTATCAGCAGCGTGTTGGTCACCTGCAAAGTTTGTGACTTCAGCGATTTTCCCTTTTTGAATCCGAAAGACAAGACACCACAAAATGTCAAGCTTGGCATCACCCGCCTCACCATAGCCTCGATCACAATCCACTACATACTTGTCATTACCTCCCAAAAACAAAACCTCTGCCTTGAAATTGGCTTTAGCTAGTTGCTCAAAAAAGGCAAGCACTTCATCCGCGCCACGTTTCGCACCGGATAAGGGATGATGACCAGGTATTCGCCAAATAATATTGGGAGCAAAAATTTCTCGCACAGTGGCTACATCGCCTTTGCCATAAGCTTCGTAATAGCGTTTAACAATCGCTACATTTGGATGTTCCGTATTGCTTGTTTGTGCCGTAGCTTTTTGTCCTAATAAGTCCTGACTACCTAAAAGAAAGGAGAAACCTGCAATCGCTCCCAAGTTTAAAAAATCTTTCCGTGTCTGTCGGTTTAACATTTTTCTGTTGAAGAGTTACGAAATTTATTTAGTCAAGTAACCGCCAGTAGCATCTATGTCCATGCCTACAATACAACTGGCATCATCAGAACCCAACCACATAACCGCTCTGGCGATCTCCTCGGCATTAACGATCCTTTTGAGTGGATACTCTTTAGAGACAGTCTCAAAATTGGTATTCCAAGCAGTTAATGCTCTCCTCAGCATCGGTGTATCAACGGCACCTGGTGAGACAGAATTAACTCGAATATTTTTGTCTGAATACTCCAAGGCTGCAACTTTTGTTAAGGACAGAATTGCGTGTTTGCTGGCACTGTAAGGGCTAATTGTGCCAAACCCTACATGACCTGACACAGAGGCGTTATTCACTATTACTCCGCCTTTTTGCTTCAGCATTACAGGTAGTTCGTACTTCATCGACAGAAAAACACCTGTCGCGTTAGTTGTCATTACGTTTGTCCAATCATCCAAAGACTGATCGGCGATCACTTTAGGAGAACTTTCAATTCCTGCATTGTTAAAAGCAATATCAATTCGACCGTACTTAGTTACGCAAGCATCAATTAAGGCTTTAACATCTGCTTCTTTTCTGACATCAGCCTGCATATAAGTTGCTTCACCACCCAAGCCTTTAATTCTAGCTTCAATCTGTTTGCCCAAGTTTTCACGCCGTCCGCAGAAAAATACTTTTGCTCCTTCTTTTGCGAAGGCGTAAGCTGTGGATTCTCCAATTCCAGAAGTTGCTCCAGTAATTAGAACAACTTTGTCTTTGAATCTACCGTTAGAATTTGCTTTACCGCTTGCTGGCGCTGGTGGTTTTTGAGTATTCGCGATCGCGCTATTACTGATTGTGGCAGCAGCTAATCCTACAACTCTAGCACCGATTGCTTTAC